>CAYOYJ010000204.1:0-1559 GCA_964408155.1 uncultured Syntrophales bacterium | reverse complement strand
CGATCATCTCCTCGCTTTTGATACCCGTCATGTCCTCAATCGCCCGGTTCCAGATGATGACCTTGCCCTCACGGTCAATGGCAAAGGTGGCATCGGGCAAAAAATCGATGATATCCCGCCGGAGTCGCTCCGACTGTTCGAGGGTTTTGAGCAGGGCCTGCTTCGTCTTTTCTTGGCGATTGAAATTCAGCCGGGCGACTAAGACCGGGGCGATAAAATCCGCGATGCCTTCCAGCCTCCGGCAATCGCCCTCCGTATAGTCCGTCGATTTGTTCGCGACCGTCAGCACGCCCGTCACCCGCCCCTGATAGATCATCGGCACGGCCAGGGCTCTTTCAATTGCGACATGTCCCGCCGGAACGGGATGATGGAGCAGGTTCGACAGGCAGGTTTTGCCCTCCCGCGCCGCCTTTCCCCAGAAACCGGACCAGGCGTGGGGTAAATAAGTCCTCGGGCCGTCCAGGCGGCAACTCTCCAAAACCCCTTCCGCCGTTTGCGGAATGACCAGATTGCCGTCATCCTCGACGTAACCCAGGAGTCCGTAAGAACTTTCCATAAAATCCAGAATGATTTTCATGATGTGGCTATAGATTTCTTCGCCGGGATAGATCAGGAACACCTGAGCTATCTGATTGCGGACCTGGAGTTCCCGCTCCGTCACGATACGTTTGGTAACATCCTCGAAGACGATAACAAGTTCACCGGAGGGAAGACGGTAAATATGGCTTTCATGCCAGCCGCCACGTACAAGGTCCCGGTAATACGCAGGCGGAATCTGTTCCGCCTTTCCCGTCTTATGGACCCTCCGGAAGGCATGGACCAGACCGGAATCATGCAGTCGGGGAAATACTTCAGAAAGGTTGCGGCCGATGACTTCTTCCCGTCGCACCTTGGTGATCCGCTCCGCCGCCCCGTTGAAATCTTTCAGGATGAAATCCTGATGATCCGCTGTCGGCGCCATGACCGCCACGCCATTGTTGATATGATCGAACAATTCGCGGTATCGGTTTTCGCTCTGGTTAAAGGCCGTTTCGGTGGGCTGCTTTCTCCGGATATCCACATGGAATTCCGCCGCAGACTGAAGGCGCTTGATTTCATCCTGAAGGCTTTCACCCTGGCGGACCTGCTCCTCGAGATCGGCGATTTTTCTTTCCAAGCGGACCAGTTCATCCAAAAGCTGCTCGCGCGTTTTTTCCTGTTTAACCATTTCCTTTTCCCCCGGTTCCAACCCTCAATCCCCATTCCGGCGTCAATAAAGCAATGTTCCATCTCCGGACTGCACCAAGGCACAAACAACGATTGGATATCACAGTCTTCTCAAGAAAACCACTGTTGTTGTCGCCGCTTACGATCTATCAACTTGACAGGGTTCAGTAGATTCCCATCTGACAGCCGCCGGACAAAACACCGCCCAGCTCACGGCATTTTTCCAGATCGTCGGGCTTGATATCGCCCCGGACAATCACCGGTTCATACACCTTTTTGAATTTATACCCGAGGGCAATTCTTTCAACCGCCCGCAGGGCTCCTGTTCCATCATTGCCGGCGCTGATGAAAAC
>CAYOYJ010000203.1:0-2051 GCA_964408155.1 uncultured Syntrophales bacterium | reverse complement strand
TCTTTACACAACCTTTCCCGTGGATTAGAAGTTTTTCCTTTTACCTGATGGGCGACGACCTGTCAACCAAAACAGCGGAGGAATATGAATTTTGTTAATGTAAACAATAAGATATGCATTAAATATTTTACAGTGTGGGCAATCGATACGTGGCGTACACCATGGCGCACCACGTGGAATTTCGCAAAGGCCTTTTATAAAAAAACGGGGAAAGAAAGGTTGCTTTCTTTCCCCGTCCAATGTATCGGTCGTGATTTAACCAATGATCCGGGGGAATCTCCCGGCTCTGAGCGTTTCGATTTCCCGACCGGAACCGGCCAGGATGAATGCCGCACCCACATTTTTCTGCGCCTCAACAAACGACGCGGCTTTCTTTGACCCCATGAGGAAGGCGGTCGTAGAGAGGGCATCCGCTTCCATGGTCGTATCGGCAATAATCGTTGCACTGAGCATCGGGTCCGGCATGGAACCGGTGTGGGGATCGAGGAGGTGGCCAAGATTCCGGTTTTCGGGCTGTGCTTTAAATTCATAGTTCCCGGACGTTGAAATGGCCTGATCGGCAATAACAACTTTCCCGGCCAGCCGGTTCGGGAATCGTGGATGCTGAATACCGATCTGCCAGCCCTCCTGACCCGCAGGTTTACCCATCGCATAAACTTCACCGCCGGCATTGATGACTGCCCGCTCAATACCATGCGCCTTCAAAACCGCAACAACCCGATCCACGGCATATCCGACGGCAATACCGCCCAAGTCTGCCGCGGCGCCCTGCTTTGCCAGACCGACACGATTTCCCGTTCGGCTTACCTCAATCTGGCGGTAATCGACCAGTGTAAGGGTGCGCTCCATACTCTTCACATCGGGAATCCGCGGATGATTGTCGCGCAAGCCATAGAGCTTCAAAAGCGGCAGGACCGTCGGATCAAAAACCCCCGCCGTTCTCCGTCCCATATCCTGTGCTGCAGCCATGACCTCACAAAGCCGCGGATCGACAACAACTCTGTCCTGACCGGCAGCACGGTTGATTTTCGCCAAGTCGCTGCTTTCCGTAAAACTACTCATCAGTCGATCCACGGCATAAATTTCAGCTTCTGCTTTTGCCATAACAGCAGGCAGATGCGTCGCATTCCGGTCGTAAATCGCGATGTCGACAAAAGATCCCATGGAAAGGAAGGATTTCTTAAATGGTTTGTCCAGCCCCGGATTCAGAATCCCTAAAATCTTGTCCCCGATCTGGAGATATGGGTTCAGCAGGGCTACCGTTGCGCCGCCGACGGCAAAGGACAGCGAATACTTCAAGAAATCCCGACGATTAAACTGATTTTTCATGACCATGGCCATTTCCTTTTTTCTGATGTTAGTCTTACTTGAACGCCACCACGGGACATTCACTGATACACAACTCACAGCCGACACACAGGCTGCTGTCATATACGGCTTTCTTCTGCTCGGCATCAAAAGTCAGACAGCCTTTCGCCGGGCAGATCTTTACGCACAGCGGTTTCGGCTTCCCTTCACAGCCGTTGCATTTTTCCTGATTGTAGGTAACCGGCGGATAGGTGACGTCGATTACATAGGTCCCCGTCGGGCACTTGGTCGCCCCGGGCAGAATACGCAAATTATCCTGGTAACTGATTTTCGGCAGGCCGCCTTCCATGACGATATCCCCGGAAGGATTGTTGTTCTTGTTGGCGCAGATGCCGCAAGCCAGGCAGCCGACCTCACAAACCGCCTTAACGGCTTTGCCCTTTTCTGGATTGACACAACCTACATAGATTTTCTGAGACTGAGGAATCAGGCTGATGACACCCCGCGGACAAGCCTTGACGCACAGACCGCACCCGGTACAGAGTTCCGGATACACAATCGGCAGTCCGTTTTCTCCCATGGTGATCGCCTGGAACTGGCAGACATTCACACAATTCCCGAAACCGAGACAGCCATATTCACAGGCCTTGTTGCCGCCCGCCAAAAGCATGGCCGCCTTACAGTCCTGCACACCCATGTATTCGAACTTCTGGCGGGCTTCTTTTTTACCGCCCTTGCAGTTG
>CAYOYJ010000202.1:0-2181 GCA_964408155.1 uncultured Syntrophales bacterium | reverse complement strand
GCACCCGCTCTTCCAGTTTTGCCGTACAGAGCACCTTCGTGTGCCCCATTTCAATGAGCACCGATCCTTCCGAAAACTCCAAGAAACGATTGATGATTTTGAGGCTCCGTATCTCATTCCACGCACGACCGCCGTTTCTTTCCATGCTGATCCGTCCTACAAATTAAAATAATCGCGAATGCCCCGGCCAATGGACCGGGCGATATCCTGCCGAACGTCCTTATCCAGAAGCCTGTTCTTGTCTTCTTTGTTGGTCAGAAAACCTATTTCCACGCAGACGGACGGCATCGTCACCCCAGTCAGGATCGGAACCGGCACTTCCCGAATACCGCGACCCTTACGGGGAAAAATGATTTCCAGCTTCTTCAGGATCAATTGGGCCAGACGAATGCTGTCGTTGGCGCATTTCGTTTTTTCCATATTCTTGACGATATCTTCACCATCGACGGCGCCAAGATGTTTGAGCCCTGGCAGACTAATCTCATAACCTGAGGCATCCGAACCGAATCCGGCATTGACGTGGAGACTGACCATCATATCGGCCTTGAACTTTTTGATCATGTTGCGGCGGTCGGCAATGGCAAGGGTTTTATCGCCTGACCGGGTCAACTGCACTTTGATTCGCTGATCGCCCCCTTCAAGATACTTTTTCAAAGACAGGGCCAATGCCAGGGTGATGTCCTTTTCGACAGACTTACCGGACAAACCGACTCCCGGATCCGATCCCCCATGGGCAGGATCGATCAAAACCCGATAGCTGTCTTGAGCGGCCGGCTGTGCAAAAATCGCCGGAGAAACAGCCGGCAGGAGTAACATACAAAAAACACCGGATATTAAGAGGATAGCTTTCATAAGATGTTACCGCGCACCTTAATTAATGAATGAGCCTCTTACAGTAAGAAAACGTGTCCTGTCAACTGCCAATTCGTTCAAACGTGCTTGATCCGCTCGACGGACTGTACATTTTTGATACGCCGAATGGCTGAAACAACCTTGTTAAACTGGTTCAAGTCGCCCACATCAACCCGGAAATTGAAGACGGCGCTCAAATCCTCTGTGTCGACGTGCGCCTGACTGATATTGACGTCGAAAGAAGCTATGACGGCACTGATTTCCGCCAAAGCACCCTTCTTGTCCTTACAAACCACCCGCATATGTACCGGATAGGTGTGGCGCTCCTTGATATTCCATTCTAATTCCACCAGGCGGTTCGGCTCCGCATCCTGCACATTCGGACAATCCGCTTTATGCACCGTCATGCCCCGCCCCCTGGAGACAAATCCGATCACGTCATCACCGGGTATGGGATCGCAGCATTTGCCGAAACGGACCATGATATCCTCAATGCCGGTAAGCGAAATTCCGGCAGAAGACTTGGCCCGATCCTTTCTCCGGACAGGCTGCTCAACCTTTTCTATTGCCCCCTCTTCCTCCTCCGACTCCGGCAGCATATAGTTGACGACCTTTTTCGGCGACAGTTTGAAATAACCAACCATAGCCAGGAGGTCGTCTAAGGAACTCAGAGAATAATCTTCGAAGATCTTTTTGATCTCCTCTGACTTGACAAACTGACCAAACTTCAGACTTCGCTTGCGAAATTCTTTCTCGAGCAGATCCTTGCCGAGGGAGATGCTCTTGATCCGTTCTTCCGTATTGATCCAGTTTTTAATCTTCTGTCTCGCTCGGGAAGTAACGGTATATTTGAGCCAGTCCTTGCTGGGGTGGGTTCCCGCTTGCGTAATGATTTCCACGGTGTCCCCATTCTGAAGTTCGTACTTCAGGGGAACGATATTCCGGTTGACCTTCGCGCCGATACATTGATTGCCGACATCGGTGTGAATGCTGTAGGCAAAGTCAAGGGGCGTCGATCCCTTGGGAAATGCCCGGACATCACCGTTGGGCGTAAAAACATAGACTTCATCAGGAAACAAGGCAAGCTTCAGGTTGGACATGAATTCCCGCGGGTTCGTCAGATCTTTCTGCACCTCCAGCAGTTCCCGGAGCTTTTTGATTTGTTCCTCATCACTGCCGTGATGGCGCGAACGCTTTTCCTTGTTTCGCCATTGGTCGGCGGTTCCTTCTTACGCCCACTCGTGCATTTCCCGCGTGCGACGCTGGCTTTCGTCCCGTGCGCCATAGTTTCCGGTCGCCTGCGTCGGCAACGGACGCTTGTGGTTGAGC
>CAYOYJ010000201.1:0-2256 GCA_964408155.1 uncultured Syntrophales bacterium | reverse complement strand
AAAACAGAACCTGACCCTGGAAGACGTCTTTCTGGAACTGGTCACAAAGGAGGAGGCAGCGTAGATGGGCACGTGGTACATCTTTCGACGGGAGATACAGTCTTACTTCCAATCGTTCATCGCTTACGTCATCATTTCCGCCTTTCTCCTGCTGGCAGGCTATTTTTTCTACACCGACCTGATCATGTACGTCATGTGGACCCTGAAAAAAGTGGATTTCGAAAAGATTTGGGAACTCTACTTCAATGACATCCGTTACATGATGACCATCATCATGCCGCTGATCACGATGCGTCTGTTTGCCGAGGAAAAAAAACTCGGCACCATCGAACTGCTCTGGACGTACCCGCTGCGCGATTGGGAATTGTTTGCAGGTAAATACCTCTCCGCGATGCTGATGCTGGTCATCATGCTGGGGCTTACCCTGACCTATCCGGCTATCACAAACCTCCTTTTTCATATCGACCTGCGTCCTCTCTTTGCGGGATACCTGGGTCTTTTCCTTATGGGTTCGGCCTTCATCATTTGTGGGGTCATGATTTCGATCCTGACGGAGAACCAGATCGTGGCCGCTTTGGGTACCTACCTGGTTTTACTGATGTTCTGGTTTTTGACCTGGAATGAGGCCGTGGCCAATCCTGATGTGATCAGCATTTTGCTGAATTTCTCTCTCTTCGACCGGCTTTATAACTTTACCCGAGGCGCCATCGATCTGAAGGACATCATCTTTTTTGCCAACTTTCACCTGGTCTTTGTCGTCCTCGCGATGCTCGCCCTTTCCGCCAGGAAATGGAGGGGCGTCCAATGAGAAAAAACCTTCTCTCTTATCTGTTATGGTTTAGTCTTTTCCTCAGTCTGTCGAGCCTGACGCTGATCGCCTTCGGCGGTGAATGGCGTATCTGGGGATTCGGCTGCCTCCTGAGCGGCGTTCTCGGCGCCCTGATGTACGCGGTCCTTAATTACACAGAGGTCCGGCGTTTTCTCTTTGAATACGGTACACGTCAATGGCTGAGTCTTATCCTGTTCATTATTCTTCTGCTGAGCATTGTGATCCTGATCCAGGCCGTCGCCAATCGACACAATGTCCGGTTCGACCTGACTCCGCGCAAGGACATGAGTCTTTCCGCCGCGTCGGAAAAAATCATGGAAAGGATCACGGCCCCTATCCGGGTCACCGCTTTTTTCCAGCGTAATCAGAAGCGGGAATTGATGAATGTCCTCGATCCCTTTGCCCTGGCCGGCAGGCATTTTACCTATCATCTCTACGATCCCGACCGCAATCCCGCCCTGGCGAAACGTTTCGGCGTGAGTAACTACGGAACGGTCGTCATCGAAATGAACGGCAAGTACAAAGTGCTTCCCGCCGCCGGAGAGGAAAGCATCATTAACGCCATCCTCTCCCTGAGCAACCCGCAGCAGAAAATCATTTATTTCCTGACCGGTCATGACGAACGGACCTTGAAGGAACCGGATAATATGGACGGCAGCAGTTCCGAGCTGTTGAAAACAACCCTGGAAACGGAAAACTATCTCGTAAAAACCCTGCTTCTGCTTTCGAGCCGGCAAGTTCCCACGGATGCGGCCCTGGTTATCGCCAACGGTCCAAAAGAGAACTTCGCCCCCGATGAAGTCGCAGCCCTGCAAGAGTATTTGAACCGGGGAGGCAAAATCATCCTGGCCGTCGACCCCGGATCGGATTACGGCTTGACGGTGCTGCTCGGGTCTTATGACCTGAAGCTCGTCAACGACATTCTTGTCGATCCCGTGAATTATCTCATGGCCAAGGGCCCTCTGGTTCCGATCATCCAATCCTATCGCGATCATACAATTACGGGAAAATTTACGATAGCGTCCGTCTTCCCGATGGCCCGTTCTGTGTTAAAAGGAGATGCGCTCCTTCCCGGCATCAGTGTAACCTCTCTGGCGCTGAGCAGTGACCGGAGTTGGTCTGAGACCGACAGGACCCTTGCCGAACAAGGAGATGTCCGTTACGATACCGGACGTGACCGGAAAGGCCCCATACCGGTGGCGGTCGTCGTGGAAGGCATCGCGGAAACCGAGCAGAATAAACCCAAGACAGCACCTTTCAAGGGACGCCTCGTTGTTTTCGGTTCATCCGAATTCATCTCGAATCAGTACATTGACGTCGCGGGCAATCGAAACCTGTTCATGAATACGGTCCGCTACCTCACGCAAGATCAACCGCTGATCAGCGTTAAGAAGAACCTGACTGCGGGTGACAAATCCCCGCTGATC
>CAYOYJ010000200.1:0-2432 GCA_964408155.1 uncultured Syntrophales bacterium | reverse complement strand
ACGTTTCCCGGCCACACATAGGACTGTAGCGCCTCCATGGTTTTTTTGCTGATGTTCGTTATGTGTTTTCCCATGCTTTTTTCGAATTCGCGGATAAATCCCCAGACAAACAGGGGAATGTCTTCCCGGCGTTCCCTCAGAGGAGGGACAAGAACGGGAAAAACATTCAGGCGATAGAAGAGATCCTCCCGGAAGCGGCCCTCGGCCACGGCCAGGGAGATATCTTTATTGGTCGCCGCAATAATCCGGACATCTACCCGGATCGTCCGGGGATTACCCAGACGTTCGAATTCACCGTCCTGCAGCACCCTCAGGAGTTTCGCCTGAAGCGCCAGCGGCAGCTCGCTGATCTCGTCTAAAAACAGGGTGGACCCATGGGCGATTTCGAAGCGTCCGATCTGGCGGGCAAAGGCATCGGTAAATGCCCCCTTTTCATGGCCGAACAGCTCACTTTCCATGAGACTGGCCGGAATGGCCGCACAGTTGACCTTCACCATGGAGTTGCCCCGACGGGGGCTCAAACGATGGATGGCGCGGGCCAGCAATTCCTTCCCTGTTCCCGTTTCACCAATCAACAGCACCGTCGCCGCGGTCTCCGCCACCCGTTCCACCTGGCTCAGGGTCCGTCGGATCGCCTCGCTCTGACCGATGATCTCCTTATGCTGATACCGCAGTTCGATTTCTTCCCGCAGATAGATGTTTTCCGATTCCAGTTTTTCCTTGAGCTGTTCGATGGCGGACAGGGCCTCCCGGAGTGACGCTTCCATCTGTTTGCGGTCGCTTACATCGCGGACGATGGCAAGGACATGCTTGCGATCGTTGTAATCAAATTCCGTCCCCCGGATTTCAATATAAAAATGAGTACCGTCTTTTCTGACGTCCTTCGATTCCGCCGCAAACATGCCCTTCTCACGGGTCTCCCGCCGAAAAAAATCGAACAGATGATGGTAATCCGGATGCATGATGTCCTCCCGGGTTAGGGTAATCATTTCATCATGGGTATAGCCGTACATCCGGCAGGCCTGAGGATTGGCCTCGGCGATGTGTCCTTTCCGGTCGAAGATCAGGAGTCCGTCCATGGCGGAGTTGAATATTTTCCGGTACTGACCTTCCTTACTCAGGAGCACCTTTTCCATCTGGCGGCACCGGAGGGCCTCTTGTTCCAGTTCTTTGTTTTTAATCATTAATTCTTCGTAGGTCCGTTTGTTGTCCATGTCCCATTCCCAAATCATCTTAAGGGTTAACGGTGCCCTGATCCGTGTTCGGCTTTTACCGCTGACACCACTCAAAAACGTGTTGTCGTATCCCTTCCCGAATGCCCCGGACAAAAATCAGCTTCTCTTCCGTCGTCCCCAGGACCGTGTGCGGATCGGGAATGCTCCAATGCAGACGTTTGACGGCGCCGGGAAAAATCGGGCAGGCCTCGGCCTGGACGTCGTCGCAAACCGTGATGACGCAATCGAAACGATGCCCGGCGGCGATCAGTTCGGCAATGCTTTTGGTTTTATTCCCGGAAATATCAATGCCGACCTCCGCCATGGCCGTCACGACCACCGGATTCAATTCACCCGGCTCAATCCCGGCACTATAAACTTCAAACCGGTCTCCGGCCATGTGCTTCAGCCACGCCTCCGCCATCTGACTCCGGGCGCTGTTATGCACACAGACAAAGAGGACCTTCCTTTTCTTTTCCATGAAACGACTCCTTCCGCCGCTGTATTCCAGGCGGGTAATATCGGCGACGAGATATTTCTTAAGCTGTCTATACCACAAGTTCAAAGAAAATACATGGAGAACAGCAGGTTCCACTGACAGAAAATAATTCTTGACTTCCGAGAAAAACAGCATCATATATTCCAAAAATAGAATATATGGACTCCGCTATGGACGAATTCATCAAAGTCATGAAGGCCCTTTCGGACCCGAACCGGATCAAGGTACTCAAGCTGCTGCAACACCGGGTCATGTGCGTCTGCGAAATCCAGGCGGCACTGAATATTGCCCAGCCAACCGTGTCCAAGCACATGAAAATATTGGAAGATGCGGGACTCGTCACCTGTGTGAAAGAAGGGCTGTGGGTGAATTACGCCCTGGGGGACGGTAGTGCCAGTCCCTTTGCTGCCACCCTTTTGGGAAATCTCCGCCACTGGCTTGCCGATGATCCGGATATAAAAAAGCTTGATACCATCGTCCCCCTGCTGAACCGCGAAACGCTTTGCAAGAAATAGGAAGGTTTCATATCGCTTAAAAAGAATATAGTAAGGAGTTTGACGGATGCGGGAAAGGACGAAACTGGGGATTATCATCGTGGTATTTCTGGGGGCTTATTATATCCCCTGGGATCACCCGACGGTCCGCCAGGCAGGTCTCGAAGCGTTCCTGATGCTTCAGGATTACGCCCGCCTCCATGTCCTGACCTGTCTTATCCCGGC
>CAYOYJ010000199.1:0-2564 GCA_964408155.1 uncultured Syntrophales bacterium | reverse complement strand
TCGCCCTTGAGAATCAGTTCGGCGGTCTCCAGGGCCTTGTCCGGCGCGCGGGCGAGCAGATACAGTTTCCCCAGTTCAACTTGGGCTTGCCAATGCTGCGGCTTGAGTTCCACCGCTTTGTTGAAGTGGCCGAATGCCTTCTGAAAATCCTGCTGTCCGAGGGAAACTTTTCCCAGCATGTAGTACCCGTCCGCAAATTTCGGGTCGATCTGGACGGCGTTTTTGAATTCCAGGGCGGCCTTCACATAGTCGCCTTTTTCGTAGAGGGCCTTCCCCTTGTTGAAGAACTTCATCTTCTTCTCTTCCGGCCCGCCGCAGCCCAGGACAAAACCGAGCGTCAAAAAAAGGGTTAACAATACCGCCAAGCGTTTTTTGAACATGAATCTCATCTCCTGTGTTGGAAATATTTTGGATAAACCGCCGTATTTAGAAGTGTATTCCCCCCGGTTGGATTTTTAACTTATAGATATTATTCTATTTTGTCGGCCCGGACTTGTTCCGGACCCCATTCGCAAGATGTTGCGCACCGGAAATGGATTCCGGGTCGCGCTGCGCTTGCACGGAATGACAATCTACCGGCCTTTTGTCGTCCCGGACTCGTAGGTTGCGTCGTAATACACAATCGACGTTCGAGGTCATGCTGAGCCGTCAGGCGAAGCATCTCTTCCTTTTTAAAGACTGCGTCACAATGCCACATTTACCTTTGCAGTCATGTTGAGCGAAGCGAAGCATCTCTTCTAATAAACGTCATGCTGAGCGAAGCGAAGCATCTAATCCTTTCATAGTGTTGAAACATAGAGATTCTTCGTCGCTTGCGCTCCTCGGAATGACCGCAGTTTTCACGTTTTGTCGGCCCGGAGTTGATCCGGGGACCATTTGCAATGGTGCCGCGCACCGTCATGCTTCTATATTGCATCGGTTGCACGTTAATAAATCCGGAACACAAAAAAGTCAATACGAATCTATATTTACGCCGTCCAGAGTTTTTCCGTACGCAAGCCCAGCCGCTTGATGACATTCCGGGTATCCACGACCACTTTCGCCTTTTCCAGAAGCTGCGCATAATCTATATTGGCATGGTCGGTGACAATCACCGCCGCGTCGTAATAGTCGCCTTCGAGTCCCGCCAGGTTGACCGACTTCATCTTGAAAATGCCCTTGCGGGTCGGGGGCACGGAGGGGAAATACGGATCATGATAGTCGACCTTGGCCTGTTCTTTCAATAAGAGCTCCATGATTTTCAAGGCCGGGCTCTCCCGCATGTCGTCCACATTGGGCTTGTAGGACAATCCGACGACCAGAATCTTCGCGCCGACAATGGAGAGTTTGTTGCGGTTCATGGCGCGGATCAGGCGATCCAGCACATAGTAGGGCTGACGGGTGTTGATGTCGCCCGCCAGTTCGATGAATCGCGTGTGGAAATCGTATTCCTTGGCCTTCCAGGTCAGATAGAAGGGGTCGATGGGTATGCAGTGGCCGCCCAGTCCCGGCCCGGGATAAAACGCCTGGAAACCGAAGGGTTTGGTTGCGGCCGCCCGAATGACCTCCCAGACGTCGATCCCCATCCGGTCGAAGAGCATTTTAAGTTCGTTCACGAGAGCAATATTCACCGCCCGATAAGTGTTTTCGAGAATCTTCGTGGCTTCCGCGACCGCCGTCGAGGAAACCGGAACCACCTCGACGATCTCCTCGTAAAGCTCAATGGCCCGCTGCAGGCAGCGGGGGGAGTATCCGCCGACGACTTTGGGAATCTTCGCGGTGGAAAAGGAGGGATTGCCGGGATCTTCCCGCTCCGGCGAAAAGGCCAGACAGAAATCTTCTCCCGCTTTCAACCCCGACCGTTCCAGGATCGGTTTCATCACCTCATCGGTTGTACCGGGATAGGTGGTGCTTTCCAGAACAACCAGATGGTCCTTCCTCAAATATTGTGCAATGGTTTCACAAGTCCCGACGACAAAAGACAGATCGGGTTGCTCATGCTGGTCCAGAGGGGTCGGTACACAGATAAGAATCGCGTCGACGTCCTTGAGTTTTGAGAAGTCCGTCGTGGCCAGAAACCGGTCGCTTTCCACCCACCGCATGATCAATTTTTCAGGAATATGGCGGATGTAACTTTTGCCGCGGTTCAGACTGTCCACCTTGACCGGATCGATATCGAAACCGATGGCCCGAAAATCCTTGTCCAGGAATTCCCGCAACAGCGGCAACCCCACATAACCCAGACCGATTACACCGACGTTCTTAGCCATGAAAATCTCCTTGCATATCCTTATTTATCATTTCTCGCCATCAATGCGCTTCGCAATAGCACACCGGAAAAAAACTGTAAACCATATACCCGGTCTGTTTTGTAAACGATGTTACCCGTTTTTACCAACCAGGTCCCCCCTCCCCTGAGATACGTCACCACAAGGTCTCCCCTCCCCTGAGACACGTCACTACCAGGTCTCCCCTCCCCTGGCGGGAGCATTTTTGCTGTCTCCCCTCCCCTGGCGGGAGCATTTTTGCTGTCTCCCCTCCCCTGGCGGGAGGGGACTAAGGGGAGGGGGACCGACCAGGCTCCA
>CAYOYJ010000198.1:0-2598 GCA_964408155.1 uncultured Syntrophales bacterium | reverse complement strand
GAACTGCCTTCCCGGGTCAACTACGGCGATGTGATTTTTATTGCTCTGGGGACGTTGCTGATTAGTTTTTTATCCACTATTTATCCGTCGTGGCGGGCATCGAAATTGGACCCGGCGGAAACGCTGAGATACGAATGAGTCAGAGCGAGATCATCTACAAAAGGATTGGACCGTGATCCGCCTGGAACGGATGACGAAAATCTTTGTCAAAGACGGCAACCGCATCGAGGTCCTGCGGGGCGTCGATCTGGAAATCGCCAGGGGAGATTCTCTGGCGGTGCTGGGGGTTTCGGGCGCGGGGAAAAGTACGCTGATACATATTTTGGGGACCCTGGATCATCCGACTTCCGGGGCTCTTTATATTGATGGGTTGAACGTATTCCGCTGGAACGAAAGAGAATTGGCGGAGTTCCGTAACCGCAAGATCGGATTTGTCTTTCAATTTCACCACCTCCTGCCGGAATTTAACAGTTGGGAGAATGCCATGATGCCGGCGCTGATTCATGGCTTATCAAAGGAAGAGGCCCGAAGAAGGGCTCGGGATATTTTGGTGGAATTGGGTCTTGAACATCGCTTAACCCACAAGCCGGGCGAACTTTCGGGGGGGGAACAGCAGCGGGTGGCTCTGGCCCGGGCAATGGTTATGGAGCCGGAAATTCTGCTGGCCGATGAGCCCACAGGAAACCTTGACACGGAGACGGGAAAGAAGGTAGAAGACCTTCTATTGAATTTCAACCAAAACAAAAACGTAACGCTGGTCGTGGTGACGCATAACAAGTCGCTTGCCGACCGGATGTCCCGGAGTATCGGTTTAAGGGACGGAAGGGTGTATACCGGTGAATAAGAAGAAAATCTTTCAAGGGATTCTGTTTTCTTTGTTCGTCGTGTTCATTCTGTTATCGGGACAAATGGCTCATGCCCAGGAGACCAACGAGGTTAAGAAGGTCACCCTTCTGCCGTTTTCCGTACACGCGCCCTCTGATCCGCAGGCCCTGCAGGACAAGATCTTCAGTGGCCTGATCAGAGAACTGAAAAAAAGCCGTCTGATAGAGATAATCGACAACAGCCAAACTCCCGGCGCCGAATCCGCGGAACCCTTCAATGAAGCGATGGCCATGTCTATCGGGAAGTCCTTGGGAACCGATTACGTCGTTGGGGGTAGTATATCGCAATTCGGCAACATCATCAGCGTTGACATACGTCTCTATGACATCGGTCAGGAAAAAACGATACCCGGTTTTTCCATCCAGGGGCGGGGTAAGGAAAACCTTTCCCCCGTCATCCAGCAGGTAAAAACAGCCATTCTGGCCAAAATTAATGTTGTGCAGCGCATCAGCCGGATCGAATTCAAGGGTAACCGAAAAATCGGGGCGGGCGCCATCGAACAAAAAATCAAGAGCGAACGGGGAGGAATTTTCTTTGAGGAAACGCTCGCGGAGGATATCCGCGCCATCTATAAAATGGGCTACTTTGAAGATGTGAAGGCCGATGTGGAGGATAGTCCGGAAGGCAAAATCATCGTTTTTATTCTCCAGGAAAAATCCCTGATTTCGGAGATTGTGATCAAGGGGAACAAGAAGGTCAGTACCAGCGACATTGAGGGCATCATCACCCTTAAAGTTCGCCAAACACTGAACAATGAGAAACTTCGGGAAGACGTGGATAAAATCCGAGCCCTTTACGACAGCAAGGGATATTATGATGCCGAAGTACAGGACATCATTGAAAAGGATGGAGAAAAAGACGTCCGTATCGTTTTCCAGATCAAGGAAAATGATCGGCTGTACATCAAAAAAATCAGTTTCGAGGGCAATCAGGCTTATACGGCTAAAGAACTGAAGAAAAACATGACGACACAGGAAAAGGGTTTTTTCTACTTCTTTAATGATTCCGGCCTGCTTAAAAGAGAAATGTTGAAGCAGGACGTTGCAAAAATCACCGTTTTTTACTTAAACAACGGTTATCTCAACGCTCAACTGGGTGAACCGGATATTACACACGACAAAAAAGGCATTTATATCAAGATCCCGGTTAGTGAGGGGAAGCAGTTTCGTATCGGTAAGGTGGATATTATAGGGGATGCGTTGAAGGTATCCAGGGAAGATCTCTTAAAAGGCCTGACGATGAAGGAAAAGGAGATATTCGACCGGAGCGCCATCATCAAGGACATCGACACGCTCACCCAGAAGTGTAACGATGAAGGCTACGCCTACGCGGAAGTGGTCCCCTTGACGAACATTCACGATAAGGAACAACTGGTGGATGTGACGTTCCGCGTGACCCAAAACCAGTTGGTTTACTTTAACCGGATCAATATCCTCGGCAATGATCGGACGCGGGACAAGGTGATCCGTCGCCAGCTCTCCATTGTCGAAGGGGACATCTACAATAAAACGGATCTCAAGAATAGTTACACCCGCATCAATCGCCTGAACTATTTTGAAGAAGTGGATATCCAAACGGAGAAGGGCCCCGATGATTCGCTGACGGATGTCAATATCCGGGGCAAGGAAAAGCCGACGGGCATGTTCAGGACCGTTGCCTGATACAACGCCGTATACGCCGCTGTTTTCACTGCGAGTATCTCGCAGCAGAATC
>CAYOYJ010000197.1:0-2624 GCA_964408155.1 uncultured Syntrophales bacterium | reverse complement strand
GACGCGTTCTTGATGCTGGAGGCGCTTTTCGTCAAGGGCACAGGTGCAGCCTCGCAACAGGTCCGGATGGCCGTGCAAGACGGTTACAAACGCCTCCTGTCCGCGTCCATGGAAACGGAAATCCGCCTGGCAGCGAAGAAAAGAGCCGATGAGACGGCCATTCGGGTCTTTGTCGATAACCTGCGGCAACTCCTGCTGGCTCCGCCCCTGGGGCAGAAGGCTGTCCTGGCGATCGATCCCGGTTTCCGGACCGGGTGCAAGCTGACCTGCCTGGACAGTCAGGGAAAACTCCTGCACCATGACACGATCTATCCCCTCCTGTCCGAAAAGGGCACCCGCGAGGCGACAGATAAAGTGCAAGCATGCTGCCGAAGGTTCAACATCGAGGCCATCGCCGTCGGCAACGGCACCGCCGGTCGGGAAACGGAAACTTTCCTCCGCACGCTCGGCCTTCCGCCGGAAATCCGGATCGTCATGGTCAATGAAAGCGGCGCATCCGTTTACTCTGCCTCGAAGATCGCCCGGGATGAATTTCCCGATCAGGACATCACCGTCCGGGGTTCCGTCTCCATCGGGCGGCGCTTGATGGACCCGCTGGCGGAACTGGTCAAGATCGATCCCAAGGCCATCGGGGTCGGCCAGTATCAGCACGATGTGGACCAGGGGGAGCTGAAAAAGAGCCTCGACGATTGCGTCGTCAGTTGCGTCAATGCCGTGGGCGTCGAAGCCAACACGGCCAGCGCCCAACTGCTTTCTTACGTTTCGGGACTCGGACCGGCCCTGGCGGAAAATATCGTCAAATACCGGAATGAAAACGGGCCTTTCCGTTCCCGGGAGGAACTGAAGAAGGTCCATCGCCTGGGGGCCAAGGCCTTCGAACAGGCGGCGGGCTTCCTCCGCATCCGGGATGGCCTTCATCCCCTTGACAAAAGCGCTGTCCATCCGGAGAGTTACGGCATCGCCGAAAAGATGGCCCAGGACCAGGGCTGTTCCATTTATGACCTCATGGAGGACGAAAACCGGAGGAAAAACATCGACCTGAAAAACTATGTCACGGACCGGGTCGGTCTGCCGACGCTTCGGGATATTCTGGCGGAGTTGGCCAAACCGGGACGGGATCCGCGACAGCAATTTGAAAATGTTGTTTTTGCCGAGGGCATCGAAAAGATCGGCGATCTGGTTCCGGGGATGAGGCTTCCGGGAATCGTCACAAATATCACGGCCTTCGGCGCGTTCGTGGATATCGGCGTCCATCAGGACGGCCTTGTTCACATCAGTGAAATGGCCGATGGTTTCGTCAAAGCCCCGGCGGATGTGGTGAAGGTCAGCCAGAAAGTGGAAGTCACCGTACTAGCCGTCGATTTGCAGCGGAATCGTATCTCCCTGTCCATGAAAAAGACACCGGGAGAAAAACCGGCCAAGTCATCGCACCCTGATTCTTCAGAGAGGAAAACCCAACCGGGAAATGCCCCGAAACGAGAAGAGGTCAAGAAAGGGAAAGAAAAGTCCAGGGGATTCAACAATCCCTTTGCCGAAGCCCTGAAAAAGCGATAAAGTCTTGCCACCACAGATGATTTAATTCTATTTCGCAAAGGAGACGGTGCATGGACGGCAACACGATTAAGCCGCTATCACGTTGGAAGGACTTCGGTCAAATTCTCTGGAACCTGGGCCTGATCACCGGCGGCAGCATCATCTGCGCGGTGGCCATCAACGGCATCCTTATCCCCAAAGGGTTCGTCAGCGGCGGCGTCACCGGGCTGGCCCTGGTCGTTCACTACCTCATCCCCCAATTGTCCGTCGGCTTGCTGTACCTGTTGCTGAATATTCCATTGTTCGCTTTAGGCTGGAAATACGTCGGCCGTCGCTTTTTCCTCTACAGCCTGGTCGGTACGCTCATCTTCTCCCTTGCCGTAGAATGGGTGTCCTTTCCCGTTCCCATTCAGGATAAAATCCTTGCCGCGTTGCTTGCGGGAATCATCATGGGCATCGGGACGGGAATCGTTCTCCGCTCCGCCGGTTCCTCAGGAGGAACGGATATCCTTTCGGTTTTGATCCTCATGCGATTTTCCTTCCGCCTGGGGAATACGGTCCTCGCTTTCAACAGCGCCGTCCTCTGCATGACGGCCCTCCTCTTATCCCTGGAAAGCGCCCTTTACACCCTGGTTTTCATTTATGTAACGGCCCGAATGATGGATCTGGTCATCACCGGTTTGAGTCAAAGAAAAGCGGTCACGATTATCTCCCGGTCCCAGGAAGAGATCGTCAAGTCGATTCTTAAGGAACTGGATCGGGGCGTCACGGTCATCGAGGGGCGGGGCGGTTACTCCGGGCAGGCGAACAATATCGTTTACACCGTGATCACCTTCCGCGAATTGTCCCGCATCAAGCGGCTGATCCAAGCCATCGATCCCGACGCCTTCGTCGTCGTCACGGATACGACGGAAGTCATGGGCCACCGCATCGGCAACCAGCCCCACTGGTGAAACGGGCAGAAAGAGTAATATTCTTGCCCGCAGGTGTAGAAAAAACTTTTTACATTCCATAATTTATCGTTGACATTCTTTGGCTATCAAATTGATTTTCGGCCGGATTTTTTATTCTTCCGTCAAAACCCAGTAGGA
>CAYOYJ010000196.1:0-2663 GCA_964408155.1 uncultured Syntrophales bacterium | reverse complement strand
ACGTTGGAAAGACCAATCGGGATATCTGGAACCGGGCTCTTGCCGAAAAGCGCATCGTTCTCACCCGGAAAAAGAATCTTCATTATTATAATGAGGACGTCGAAACCATTCTGATCACGACCGAGGATTTGGCGGGTCAGTTG
Organism: uncultured Syntrophales bacterium; assembly: GCA_964408155.1. Lineage (GTDB taxonomy): Bacteria > Desulfobacterota > Syntrophia > Syntrophales > JAAYKM01 > JAAYKM01. The sequence continues at coordinate 2,520 of CAYOYJ010000196.1, read as the reverse complement.
GGGGAGGTTTTTAAAAAACTGGGCCAGGTCGTTCAGGAAGAACAGGTCCTTAAAATTTGCTCCGACTGTAACCATCTACTCCAAAAGGTCGAGAAACGAGCGGTTGCGGATCGCGTTCCCGCCTATATATTAGAAACGCAGGAGATGTTTTATTTCTGCGGGCGATGTACCAGGATCTATTGGCGGGGCAGCCATGTGGAGCGGATTGAAAAGATTCTCAAACGGCACAGTCCGATGGATCGCCCTTGATTTTTTCAATAGCGTGTTTTAAGGCGGGCAGAACCGTGGCAAGGTTTTCGCGAACCCCCTTGGGACTGCCGGGAAGGTTCAGAATAAGGGAAGTCCCCCGAATGCCGGCAACGGCACGGGAGATCATGGCGTGGGGTGTAATCTTGACACTTTCACGCCTCATCTCTTCGGCCATCCCGGGGATTTCCTTATCCAGAATGCGCAGTGTCGCTTCGGGGGTGACGTCGTGTGGACTGACGCCTGTTCCCCCGGTGGTGACGATTAAATCGATTTTCTTTTCATCAGCGTAGGACAAAAGGGCGGTGCTGATCTGGTCGGTTTCGTCAGGGACGATCACATAATCGCAAAAGGCAAAGCCTTCTTTTTCCAGGATGCCGCGAATTTCCTGGCCGCTCGTATCCAGCCTTTCTCCGCGTGAGCCTTTATCGCTGACTGTGATAATGCCGAAAGAAAAGGACATCTTACTCCTCTTCCTTCTCCTTCTTCGATTCGGCGATAATCTTCTCCGCCAGATGCGCCGGAACTTCCTCGTAATGGGAATGAGTGTACGTAAAGGTCCCGCGGCCGCTGGTCATGGAGGTCAAGTCCGGCGCGTATTTAAGAATTTCCGCCAGCGGCACCTGACCCTTGACGATCTGGTTGGCGCCTTTGGAATCCATGCCCAGAACACGTCCACGACGGCTGTTCAGATCGCCGATGACGTCGCCCATGTACTCATCCGGTATTTCGATTTCGATGTTGACAATTGGTTCCAGCAGGATCGGCTGACAGGCCATGACGCCCTTCTTGAACCCCATGGAGCCTGCAATCTTGAAAGCCATTTCCGAAGAGTCAACGGTATGGTAAGAACCGTCAACCAGAGAGACCTTAAAGTCAACAAAAGGATAACCAGCCACCACACCTTCTTCCATGGCCTCGACAATCCCCTTTTCCACCGCCGGGCGATACTGCTGGGGAATAACACCGCCGACGATTTTATCGACAAATTCGAAGCCGCCGCCGCGAGGCAGGGGTTCGATATCAAGCCAGCAGTCGCCGAACTGGCCGCGACCGCCGGACTGCTTCTTATAACGGCCCTGAACATTTGTCTTGCCCTTGATCGTTTCCTTGTAGGGGACACGGGGTGTCTTAAGATTCACCTCCACACCGAACTTCCGCTTCATCTTCTCCATGTTAACTTCAATGTGAACCTGTCCCATGCCGGAGATGATCATTTCCTTGGTCTGTTCATCCCTATGGAAAGATAAAGTCGGATCCTCTTCCGTAAGGCGGTTGATGGAAGAGACGATTTTTTCCTCATCGCCGCGGGACTTCGGTTCAATCGCAAAGGAAATGATCGTCGGTGGAACTTCAATTTTGTCGAAGACGACTGGAGCCTTTTCGATGCAGATGGTATCTCCCGTGAAGGTGTCTTTCAGTTTCGATAAGGCGGCGATATCGCCGGGGATCAGTTGTTCCGCCGTCTTCTGGGTTTTCCCTTCCAGATAGGAGATGTTTCCCGTTCGCTCCGATACCTTCCGCGTTGTATTGTAAAAATTACCGTCGGACGTCAATGTGCCCGAATATACACGGAAAATGGTCAGGCGTCCGGCGTAGGGATCGGCAATGGTTTTGAATACCAGCGCCGAGAAGGGCGCTGTCTCTTCGGGCGCTCTTTCTTCTTTTGCTTCCCCCGCAGCATTTTTCCCAATGACCGTGCCGCGATCCATCGGGGAAGGCAGGTATTTGACGATGAAATCCATGAAGGGCGTGACGCCGATGTTCCTTATCGAAGAACCGCAAAGAACCGGATAAAGAGAACCGGTTAAAATGCCCTTCTTGAGTCCCGTTTTCAAATCATCGTCGGACAGTTCACCGTTTTCCAGGTACTGTTCCATCAGATTTTCATCACATTCGGCGATATCTTCCACCATGGATTCGCGGAAACGATTGGCGTCTTCTTTCAGTTCCGCAGGAATATCCGTGGTCTGATAAGTCCCTTTCTGGTCATCAAAGATCAGGGCCTTCATGGCGATCAAGTCCACCACGCCTTGTAAAGCATTTTCTTTGCCGATGGGAAGAAAAACAGGGGTGCCTTTTTTGCCCAGGAGCGTATTGATGCTCTCGAAGGACTTATTGAAATCGGCCCTTTCCCGATCCATACGATTGATAAAAATAACACGGGGCAGATTAAAAGCGTCGGCGTATTCCCAATTTTTAATGGTTTGGAACTCCACGCCGCTTACTGCGTCGATGAGGACCACAGCGCAGTCTGCGACGCGCAGGGCATTT
>CAYOYJ010000195.1:0-2685 GCA_964408155.1 uncultured Syntrophales bacterium | reverse complement strand
CTGACTCTCCTAAACTCCTGCTCCGTCGAAAACAGAGTTTTTCAGGGATGACTATAATATCGATTCCAATAAATATCGTTGCTGTTGGATGCCGATAAGCCAACCAGCGTGGGAGTTTTTGCCATGGATCAAGAAGTCAGGCAGTACTATACGTCAAGAATGAAGATGAGAAAGCTTGAAGCATCAGGTTTATATGAGAAATTGAAATATTTTTACCTTTATTTCCGGGACGGCGATTATTTCAAAGAGAAACTGGGCATCAGGTCGGACATCCTGCCGGAGCGGGCCAAGAATAAGGCCGCCATGGTCTTGAAGTACCAAATCTTTCCTCTGGAATCCTGGTCACAGGAAAATGTCGTGGAGGAGAGACTCTTCGAAGCCATTGAGTTTCTTTACGATCATGTGTCGCAGCCGGGCGAGTTGTGTGAGGTCCTTTCCTGTTGCTGTGTTGTCAGCCTGGAATATGACGGCTACGATACGGAGGCCGGCAGGGAAGAGTTCCGCAGAGAAATGAACGGCATTCTGATCGATTACAGCGGCGGTTTTCTTCTGCATGCAAACGGTAAGATAACCCCGGTGAAAGGTAATGTGGCTGCCGTGCAAAAAAGCCACCTGTGACGGGCCTGCCTGCCCCCCCCCGGATAGCTGCATGACTTTTAACGTTTCGGCGGCGTCATGGATCCGCCGAGGTTATGCCCGACCGAAGCCATATTCTTGGCGCCAAGGGTATATCTCTTCATCGCACCCGTCGATTCGGTTCACCGGGCGGTCCTGAATGATGGATTTTCTTCAGCCACTTGACTTAAGTCAAAGCCAACGCGATTTGAAAAGGATCATAATGATAAAAAATCATCGAAAGGAGATGAGGTCAATGGCGATACTGGATGAGACAAGAAACGAAATTCTGGCCGGTCTTGGTGCTTCAGCCGAGGAGATGACGGTAGAGCGCGTTGTCGTTGGAATTTTTTTTACAGGTGTAAAACTCTCAACCGGCACCGGGGGCCTTTGCTTTACTCCCGTGAAGGAGATACCCGAAGCAGTATGCTGTCCCAGTTCGGCCGGCAGGATCCGTGATCCCCGGCGCATAAGCGGAGCCCGTGCCGTGGACCTGCTTGACGATTTATATTCCCGAGAACCGCTGCGACGGGCGATGGGTGTCGCAGCACTCAATGCTTTGTCCGCCGCTTATTGGGAACAAAATCATCCCAGGGACTATGAAATCAGGGGTAACACCGATGCCCAGGATCTGATTCCCATTCTGCCGGATAAGAAAGTGACGGTCATCGGTGCGCTGGCCCCGGTGTTGCAAAAACTGAAAAAGGAAGGCGGAACCTGGTGGGTTGTCGAACAGGATCGCCGAACCCTGCGGAAAGACGAAATGGATCATTTTGTCCCCGCCGGGCGTGCCGATGAGGCGATCGGACAGGCTGATATTCTTGTCATCACCGGTGTGACGCTTCTCAATCACACCCTGGAGGGTATTCTCCAGAAGGCCGCCGGAGGCGCGGATATTTACCTCATGGGGCCCACGGCCGGCATGCTTCCGGGACCGCTTTTTGCCAGAGGGGTGCGGGTGATTGGGGGTATCCGCGTAAAACGTCCAGATGAAGTCTTGAATGTCCTAGCGGCGGGCGGGTCCGGTTACCATCTCTTTGACGATCTGGCGGAACGAATCGTCCTGATCAGAAACTGAACCGTTTTATCCGGGCAAAACCTCTCGGAGAAACCGGGCGGTGGGACAGGGTGATTGGCAGGCGACCTCTTCCGGAGTGCCCATGACGATGATTTCTCCGCCCCCGGGACCCCCTTCCGGTCCCATTTCGATGATATGGTCGGCGCACTTGATCACATCGAGGTTGTGTTCAATGACAACAACGGTATTTCCCATATCAACGAGGCGCATGAGGATATCCAGGAGTTTTCGGATATCGGCGAAGTGAAGGCCGATCGTCGGTTCATCCAGGATGTAAAGGGTGTTGCTGTTGATGCGTTTCCCCAGTTCACGGGAAAGTTTGATCCGCTGGGCCTCACCGCCGGATAACGTCGTAGCGGATTGGCCCAGACGGATATACCCCAATCCGACGTCAAAGAGAAACTGGAGTTTTGTCCGGATAACCGGGATGTTTTCGAAAAAGGGAATGGCCTGGCTGACGGTCATATCGAGAATATCGGCGATATTTTTATCCTTGTAGCGGATATCCAGGGTATCCTGATTGAAACGCTTTCCTCGGCAGGTTTCACAAGTAACATAAACATCCGGCAGAAAATGCATTTCAATCTTAATCAAGCCGTTTCCTTCACAGGCCTCGCATCGTCCACCCTTGACATTGAAGCTGAAGCGCCCTGGTTTATAGCCCCGGACCCGGGATTCGGGAAGCCGGACGAACAGATCCCGGATATGGGAGAAGACGCCGGTATAGGTGATCGGGTTGGACCGGGGCGTTCTTCCGATGGGCTGCTGGTTGATGAGGATAACCCGTTCGACACCGCCCAGGTCGTTGATATGGCGAATTTTCAAGGTTCCGCTTCTTTCGCCGGTCAGGCGACGAGCCAAGGCCCTGTAGAGGGTTTCAATGATCAGTGAACTCTTGCCTGAACCGGATACTCCCGTCACGGCGGTGAACAAACCGACAGGAATGGAAATATCGACATTTTTCAGATTGTTTGCGTGGGCGCCCTCGATGA
>CAYOYJ010000194.1:0-2863 GCA_964408155.1 uncultured Syntrophales bacterium | reverse complement strand
TCGCAGGACATGGGAAGGCTGGAGAGACCCCGACGTGCAGGCCGAACCGGAAGACGCGCAGATTCCGTACTGGTCCATCATCAGGAGGATTCCCTCGCCCTCGACAAATTCGAAACTGATGTTGGTGGTATTCGGAAGGCGATGCTCCGTGTCGCCGTTTACTCGGCTGTTGGGGATGGTGGTAAGCAGGGCTTTTTCCAGGCGGTCCCGTAATTCTTTGACATAGGTATTCTCGCGCTCCATGTTGAGGCGGGCAAGTTCACAGGCCTTACCCAGTCCGATGATGCTGGGCGTGTTCTCGGTTCCGCCCCGTCGTCCCCGTTCCTGATGGCCGCCGATCATAAACGGGGAAAACTTAGTGCCTTTGCGGATATAGAGAATGCCGATCCCCTTGGGGGCGTGGAGTTTATGGCCCGAAATAGAGAGCATATCGATGTTGTTCTGTTTCATGTTGATGGGGATTTTTCCTGCGGCCTGGACTGCGTCGGTGTGGAAGAGAATGCCCCGTTCCCGGGCTATGCCGGCGGCTTCCTCCACGGGGAAAATGGCGCCCGTTTCGTTATTGGCCCACATGAGGCTGACGATTGCCGTATCGGAGGTCAGGCTGCTTTCATACTTTGCCATGTCAAGGCGTCCGTCCTTGTCCACGGGCAATTCGGTAACGCGGTAACCCTGACCGGCCAGGTGGGCACACAAGGCCCGGACGGCGGGATGCTCCACCCGGCTGGTGACGATATGACGTTTTTCCGGCGCCGTATAGATGGCTGAGCGGATCGCGGCGTTGTCGCTTTCGGTTCCACAGCTCGTGAAAATGATTTCATCGGGATGGGCGCCGATCAGTTCCGCCACTTTTTCCCTGGCTTCGCGGATTTTATGCGCGACCTGTCCGCCGAAGGTATGCATACTGGAGGGGTTTCCGTAGAAGTTGCCGAAGAAGGGCATCATGGCGCTCATTACCTCTCCCGAAACTTGGGTGGTGGCATTGTTGTCCAGGTAAACGACATTCATGACGTCACCTCCTCAACAACCAGGTCGGGCGAAACAAGATCGCGAAGTTTCGCCTCGACGAAATGTTTGAGGGTAATATCGGCGGCCTTGCAGGTGGCGCACATGCCCCGGGCCGCAACAAGAACCCGGTTCCCCTCCACATCGATCAATTCGATGTCGCCGCCGTCGAGTTTCAGAGAAGGTCGGATTTCCCGCTCAAGGGTCTCCTCGATCATCTTGATCTTCTGGATGTTGGAAAGCCTCGGTTTTAAAATCGGGTTTACTTCCTTATTGCCGCGGACCCGCTCGATGATCTGACGGATCGCTTCATGGCAGTTGCCGCAGCCGCCGCCGGCTTTGGTGTAGTTCGTCACTTCCTCAACGGTCGTCAGGTTGTTTTCCAGAACGGCCCGTTCAATTTCCTTGTCGGTGACACCAAAACATTCACAGATAATCTGTTCGCCAGGTGCCTTGACCGGGGCGCCGCGATAATGTTCAATCGCCTTTTCCAAGGCTTCCTTACCCATAACCGAACAGTGCATCTTCTCCTGAGGCAAGCCGCCCAGATAAGCGGCAATGTCCTGGTTGGTTATCTTCATAGCCTCGTCCAGGGTCATGCCCTTGACCATTTCAGTCAGGGCCGATGAGGAGGCGATGGCACTGGCGCAGCCGAAAGTTTTGAACTTGATATCCTTGATGCGCTGGTTTTCATCCAGCTTGAACGTGAGCTTGAGGGCATCCCCGCAGGCAATGGAGCCGACTTCGGCCACCCCGTCCGGATTTTCCACCTCGCCGACGTTTTTCGGATCGAGGAAGTGTTCCCGCACTTTATCCGTGTATTCCCACATGATGAATCTCCTTTTCTTGTCTTGGCTTACAGCTCGATGAATGGTCGGGTAAACGGCTCATATCATATGTATTCATCACACTCCAGTCAAGAGCATATGAACAACGGAACAAGCGTATGCCGTCGTTTGAACTTATTACAACGCATCAGTTTTATGCAGTAAATCACGGATGGCCTCCGCCATCATGCTGTAGCCTGCGGCGTTGGGATGAATGTAATCCGCTTTCCACTTGCTGTTGGAAAGAATGGTCTCCAGAATGTTCTCTTCCAGGGGGATTCTCTGATCATCGGCGATTTCTTCGTAGAGGGCGGGCGGTTTCAGAAAAATCCCGGGCGCCGGAACGGCGATGAGTATCACGGCGACGTTTTTCTCCTTTGCGATTTTGATCATGGCTTTCAGGTTTCTTTTGGTCTGCTGCAAATCGAGCCCCCGCAACAGGTCATTGCCGCCGTGGCAAAGGATAAGGAGGTCCGGTTTTTTCTGCGCCAGCACGTCGGGAAGACGCACCAGACCCTCGGCGCTAACCTCTCCCGGAACGCCGGCATTGACGACGCGCCGGCGGGTCAGCGTCTCCAGAACGGCAGGATAGCTCTGCGACGCGGCGGCGCCGGTGCCGTAGGTGATGCTGTCGCCGAAAGCCAGAATGACCGCGTTGTCGGAAAGCCGGGATAATTTCGGTTCCGGTGTACAAGCCCAGAAACCGAGGCAGACCAAAGCCGACAGAAGAAGCGGAGTTGTGCGAGCATGCCTGTTAGAAGTCATGATTGTTACTCTTTTATCCATACCGTATTATTCGGAGGCATGCCTTACGACAAGGCATGCCGCTAAACTTGCTTGAATTCTATGACAGTTCCGGAAAAACTTCCTCCATTTTTTCCGAAAAGGGTCCTTCAACGCCATGCGATAGGGACAAAAAAACCCTTCGTATCTTTGCGAAGGGGTTTTTTGCAACTTATGTAAATAATTTTTTAGACGGTCAGACGTCTTTTCGTTTTCGCCAGGCTTCCTGATAGAGGCGTCCGATGCAG
>CAYOYJ010000193.1:0-2903 GCA_964408155.1 uncultured Syntrophales bacterium | reverse complement strand
AACATGTCGGACCCCAGCTCTTCCTCGCTGCTGACGGGCGTGTCCGGAGAGATGAACTGTTTCGAACCGTCGATATGGGACTGAAAAAGTACCCCGTCGGCGGTGATTTTTCTCAAGGCTCCCAGGCTGAACACCTGAAAACCGCCGCTGTCGGTAAGGATTGCCCCCGGCCAGTTCATGAATTTGTGGAGGCCGCCGAACTTTTTGATCAGATCCCGGCCGGGTCTTAAATAAAGATGATACGTATTCGCCAGGATCAGACGCGCCCCCGCCTCTTCCAGCATGACCGGCGTCATGGCCTTGACCGTGCCCTGGGTGCCAACCGGCATAAAAACCGGCGTTGGAATCTCGCCGTGGACCGTCGTCAAGACGCCGGTTCTCGCTTCACCGCCTGTTTGACGGGCTGTTTGCGTAAAGATCAATGACGTCATCTTCCCTTACCTGTCGATCCAGTGATCATATTTCTCCGGATTTATCATGAGATGAACATGCAATCCCCATAGCTGTAGAAACGGTAGCGTTCTCGAACGGCTTCGGTATAAGCTGTGCGAATCAGATCAGGGCCGCCGAAGGCGCAAGTAAGAAGATACAGGGAGGATTTTGGCAAATGAAAGTTTGTCAACAGGGCGTTAACCCTTTTAAAGCGATAGCCCGGGTAAATGAATAATCCGGTATAACCGGAAGCCGCTGCAATCCGCCCCCTGTCATCGGCCAGCGATTCAAGGACCCGCGTGGAGGTTGTGCCCACGGCCACCACCCGTTTTGAATCCGTAATAACTGCTGCCGTTTCCGCTGATATTTCGAAGTATTCATCTTCCATGGCGTGGTCCTCCACGTTTTCCGCCTCGACGGGGAGAAAAGTTCCATAACCGACATGCAGCGTAACCTTCGCAACGGCAACGCCCATCATTTCCAGGAGGTTCAATATCTCCGACGTGAAGTGTAAACCGGCGGTCGGTGCAGCGACGGAGCCGGAACGGCGGGCGTAGACGGTCTGATAACGCTCTCTGTCCGTTGAGCGGTGCAAGGAATCCCCCTTCCGATTGATATAGGGCGGAAGGGGGGCGGCGCCGTAGCGATCCAGAAAGACTTCGGAAGCACAATCGGTGGTCAGTTCCAAGAGCCACTTTTTTTCCGTCATACGGTCCAGAATTTTCCCCCGCCCATGTTCATTGAATATAATGGCGGTTCCCGGACGAACCCGCCTGGCCGGTCGCAGGAGGACTTCCCAGAGCGTGCAAGCAGGATTATGATCATCTTTCAAGGTCAGCAGCAGCACTTCCACAGAGGCGCCCGTTTCCTTGAGTCCGTAAAGCCGGGCGGGAAATACTTTTGAATCATTCAGAACCAGGGTATCCCCTTTTTTTAGAAAATCCGGCAGGTTGAAGAAATGGCGATGGGCAAGTGTTCCTCTGGCCTTGTCCAGGACCATCAGACGTGACCGGTCTCTTTCCGGGGAAGGCTCTTGGGCGATGAGTTCAGGAGGCAGAGGGTAATCGAATTCGGTCAGTTTCATGGGCTTTGTTTGTACCGCCGGCAGATTATGGGCGGGGATCAATTCCTGCCGAAATAGACGAGGGTGAGGCCGCAAAGAATGGAAGCCAATCCCATCAAGCGCAGAGCGCGATCCGGAACATTCATGATCTGCATCAGGTATGTCTTGATTTTTTCGGGGAAGGCGAAATAGGGCAGTCCTTCCACGACCAATACCATCCCCATCACACAAAGAAAGAATTTCACGGCTGCTTTCCTTCTTTTTCCTTGGCTTCGTCCCAGAGACGATTCATTTCCTCAGGCGAGGTTTCTAACAGATTTTTCTGCGACGCGGCAAGGGCTTTTTCAATATGCGCGAAGCGTTTTTCAAACTTGGAAATCGTTTTCTTCAGAGATTGCTCGGCATCGGCCCCCAGGAAGCGGCTGAGATTCACGACGGAAAAGAGCAGGTCGCCGATTTCTTCGTCGATCTGCGCCTGCCGTCTCCGGGCAATCGCGTCCCTCAATTCCGTCAGCTCTTCCTGAATTTTATCGATGATATCGTCTGCCTGTTCCCAGTCGAAGCCGACGTGTGCGGCCCGTTCGGTGATCCGTTGCGCCCGGATCAGGGCGGGAAGGGCAAGGGGGTATCGACCAAGAAAGCCCTCGGTTTTTACGGGCTTATTTTCGATGTTTTCCTTAATGTAAATCCAATTGTTTCGGATGTCCTCGACATTGTCGACCGGGGTGCCTGCAAACACATGGGGATGTCGGCGGATCATCTTTTCGGATACGGCGTTTACGATATCACTCAAGAAAAATTCATTCTTTTCTTCGGCCATGACGGAAAGAAAGAGCACCTGAAATAGAAGATCGCCCAATTCTTCCTTGAGATGTTCCGCCTCGTCGTCCGTGATGGCGTCGATCACTTCGTAGGCTTCTTCGAGCAGATAGCGTCCAATGTCCGCCTTGTTCTGTTTCCTGTCCCACAGACAACCATCGGGGCCGCGCAGAATACGGATGATGGTGAGAAGGTCGGTTATTTTGCCCCGCAGGGGTGGTATGGTTGCGGCCATAGGCCCTCCCTTGATCAAGAAAATTTAAACACCCCCGGGAAGATAGTCCACAGTGTGCGAATTTCCGGATGAAATCGCTGCTTTTCCGGGGGGTCGGCTGGGCGACTATGTACCACATGCCGATTGGGATCACAATGAAAGCTTTCAGGGACGAACACGCCTCTGTTGCCTCACGCCCAAATAATTATTGACAAAAGATGGTGTTTGGGATAGGTGAGGCTGTTTATTTTTCAGAATGTAAAATACAGAAAAAAAGTAAACATCAAAAAAAACAACAGCAACGGGAGGAGGATTTTTTATGAGTCAGAACGTAACCGTTCCCATGGAGGGAAAAGTAGTCAAAATCAATGTGAA
>CAYOYJ010000192.1:0-2982 GCA_964408155.1 uncultured Syntrophales bacterium | reverse complement strand
TAAATCATCCCCGGGGCCGAAAACGAGAAAATCCCCTTCCGGCGTGTCATATTCCATACCGAAGATCACGCACAAGCCGTCCGCCTGAAGACCCTCCTGTATGTCCGCCTGTACGGCCATGTTATTGTGGTCCGTAATGCAGACACCGTCAAGCCCTCGGGAACGCGCGTTGGCGAGGATCTCAAAGGGAGTCAATCCGCTGCAGGAAGAATAGGTTGTATGAACATGCATATCTAAAATCATGTTGAAATATTATGCACCCTTGCCTATTATGGCAAATAGTTTAATGGCATCATGCTTATATTATTATGCATTCCGGGAATGCCCCCCCGGGAAAAGTTGTTTAACAGAACCTGTATCCGTTCGCAACAGGAAAACCGCCGATGAAAAAATGCATCCTGATCCTGCTTGACGGATTGGGAGACCGTTCTTATCCTGCATTCAGCCATCAGACACCGCTGCAGGCCGCTCACACGCCGACTCTGGACAGGATGGCCGCCGCCGGAACCAACGGACTCTACCACGCCGCCCAACTTGGATTGGCTTTGCCCAGTGAAAACGCACACTTTGCCATCTTTGGCTATGACCAGGCGGATTTTCCGGGACGAGGTGCCCTGGAAGCTTTGGGGGCCGGCGTCGAACTGGCTGAACATGACGTGGCGCTCTTGGTCCACTTTTCCACGATCTCTTCAGACGGCGGAACATTTTATCTCAAAAGGGATACCCCACCGGCCACGGCCGACGAAATCGAAAAACTGATCCCCGCCATCAAACATTTCGTTTGGCAGAATATCGACATCACCTTCCATCATGTCAAGGGGTTGTTCGGCGTCTTGGTCCTGAAGGGAAACGTCAGCCCGCACGTCACCGACACAAATCCCATGCGGGACGACGTCTTCGTCATGGATCTCGTGCCCTGGAAAAGCCATGCCATGGAGGCCGCCACCGTCAATACCGCTAAAGCGCTGAAAGCCTATCTGGTTCATGCTCACCAGGCGCTGGACCGTCATCCCCTCAATCAAAACCGTTATAAGAAATCTCTTCCGCCGTTGAACGGTCTTGTTACCCAGCGAGCCGGCCGCATGAGAAAAATCACGTCTTTCTCCTCTCGTTACGGGCTCAAAGGGCTTTCAATCGCCTCGGGTATCGTTTTTGAAGGGCTGAGCCGGTTTATCGGTCTTGATTTTCTGAAGGCACGGGAAACAGACGATCCGGAGGCCGATTTCGCCGAGCGGCTGGCAAGCGCGCGGAATGCTTCGCAGCAATACGATTTCATTCATGTTCATACCAAAGCACCCGATGAAGCCGCCCATACCAAAAATCCGAGTCTTAAGAAAAAGGTCATTGAAGCCCTGGACCGGGCCATTTCCGGGCATGTTGACTGGCTGCTGGACGATCCTGACATTTTGACGGTGATTACAGCGGACCATTCCACACCGAGCAGCGGCCCTCTGGTTCATTCAGGGGAATCTGTTCCCTTAACCCTGTGCGGAGAAGGAGTGCGGCGGGATACCGTCATTAAATTCGATGAAGTCAGCGTTGCGACAGGCGCACTGGGCACAGTGCGCAACCGGGAACTGATGTACTTAATCCTGAACTGCCTCGATCGGATCAAGCTCATGGGTATCATGGACACCGATGAAGATCAGATGTTCTGGCCCGGCCGTTACGATAAGTTCAAGGTCTCGTGAAAAACAGAGGCGCCACAGCACGTGATCAAAACCAATAGTCCACACAATCTAATCTATGAACTGGGATTTATTCACGGCCGGTTTCAGATCCTGCATAACGACCACCGGAAGTACCTCCTGGCGGGCAAGGCCCTGTGCCGGCATCTGATCGTGGGCATCACCAATCCCGACCCCAGTCTGACGCGTGAAGACTTGACCGACCTGAATCGCAGTTGTACGGAAGCCAACCCGTTGACCTATTACGAACGTCAGATACTGGTCCGGGAAACCCTGATCGAAGCGGGGGTGCAAAACCGGGATTTTACCATCGTTCCTTTTCCGGTTAACCTGCCTGAACTATACTTCTGTTACGTACCGCAAGAAGCGGTGTTTTTCGTCTCCATCTATGACGACTGGGGACGGAAAAAACAAGACACCTTCATCCGCCTCGGCCTGCAAACCCATGTTTTGTGGGAAGTCCTGCCGGAGGAAAAGGGACTCAGCGGCTCAGACATTCGCCGGGCCATTATGGAAAATCAACCATGGGAACATCTCGTCCCCCCCACGGTCGCCCGACTGGTCAAAGGCTGGAATTTACGCACCCGCCTGCAGCATCCATAGACTTTTCCATTTCCAGAATCCGGATAAGATCTCTCTGCGACAACTCAACGGGATTACCTCGCATGCTGTTTGATTGCTGTGCCATCGCCGCAATGGTTGCAAAATCCTTGTCCCGCAAACCGGCCGGCCCCAGGGACAGCAGACAAAATTCCGTGCACAGCAGACGAATCCATTCCAAGCCGTCTTCGGCATGGGCTCCGGAGTTTCCGGTCAGAATCCGCCCTATTTCATGGAATTTCTGCAGGATACTTGATGTTTCGTCCGTTTGCCGTAGACGCTCCAGATTGATTCGGAGCACAGGATAGAGCAGACGGGCACAGACAATCCCATGAGGAATTTCCGTCATACCACCGATCACGGCGGCAAAACCGTGCACGGCACCCAACCCTGCATTGGTCAAGGCCATACCGCTGAACAAGGCTGCCAGCGACATATCTTCCCGAGCATCAAGATCATCACCGTTTAAACAGGCCTGACGTAAAGAACGACCCACCCGGCATAAACCTTCCCGGCACAGACTGTCCGTCACGGGGTTTGCCTTCCCGGCAACAAACGCCTCGATCAACTGGGTCAAGGCGTCCATACCCGTCGCCGCCGTTAAGGAGGGGGGCAGGGACAGAGACAAAACGGGATCGACAATGGCCGCCGCTGGTAAGAGGAACGGCCCCCGGAGGCTGACCTTGCGGCCGTG
>CAYOYJ010000191.1:0-2983 GCA_964408155.1 uncultured Syntrophales bacterium | reverse complement strand
GAAACGGCCCGCAGCTTTTTCGCTCAGATCTGCACCACCCACGATTACGATGACGATGTAAACACCTTAAAGCTGGTCAAGGAGGCGAGCTTTCGGGTCTGCTCCGGCGGCATTTTGGGTCTCGGCGAATCGTGGGAACAGCGGGTTGAACTGGCCTGTACACTGCGGGATCTCGGCGTAGACGGCATTCCCCTGAACTTTCTGAATCCGGTCGCCGGTACCCGGATGGAAAGCAGGCCCCTGATGGCGCCCATGGAGGCCCTGAAGAGCATCGCCCTGTTCCGGTTCATCAATCCGGACCGAGACATCTTCGTCTGCGGCGGACGGGAAGTCACCCTGAAAGATTTTCAGTCCTGGATCTTCGCGGCAGGCGCCAACGGCCTCATGGTGGGGAATTATCTGACCACCCAAGGGCGTAGTGTGGAAATGGACATGGAGATGATCCGGGAACTGGGACTGGTGCCGACCCTTCTCGGGCGGGAATAAATCTTTTTTGTGATTTTTTCAACTCCGGCACGATCATGACCTGCCCAGGCAACTTCCTGTTTACCTTGTTTTCATACCTTGTTTTCATCACTTCCCCTTGCGACTTTTTATTACAGACCGATTCCAGAACGCACATCTTGGATTAATCACAATGTTTTTTTCTCGTAATACGTTCTTCTATTCAGTCGTTCTTTCTCCTCGTGATTTTTTGCAGATTCCGATATGGTGGGTACTCATACGCGAAAGGATAAGCACGACACAAGATGAATTTACCCTATTTTATTATTATGAAGGCTGAACCGACGCCGGTGGCAGTGAATGCACGAGATCTCGACGGAGCCAACGTAAACGTCTGGGTGATGGAATCCAACATTGAAGCTGCCGTTGCGGCGGCGCAAGCGTACATCCTCGAATATGCCTGGATTCCCCGGGAAATTCGTTACGCCGGTGAAGTGACGGGCGAGCTGATCGAAGCCGTTGATGAAGTCGAAACGCACAATTATGAGGAGGCTCTCCAGAGCGGGATTGCCGGCGCCTTTTACGGCTGGACAAGAGAAACCGTATCTCCGGAATTCTTTGAATATCGTCCCCTGGACACATATCCGCATATCGCAAGTCATCTGATTCACTGAAAGAGGTTTAAATAATGGACATTTACGGATCTTTCAAATTTCTGAAGCGAAAAATCATTATTCGTTTACGGGACAGAGTATGCAGCACACCGGAGGAACTCCTGTCGAGCGATCTCTTCTTCGAAGTCATGACCCGTTTCATCAATGATCTCAAGCGCCGCGAGGCCCCCCTGCTTCATATTTTCAACAAGCCGGTCGGGGAAATTGATGAAGGAGATGTAAAGCAGCTCATCGAGGCTTTTCATATTTTGAGCAAAATGAAAGCTGACGCAGTGCCGAAACTCATGACCGACGGAGCACGTTTTGTCCGGAATCCTTCGTTACTGAACATGTTTGTGGAGCGTCTGTACAACTTCTGGCGTGATTTTGATCGCTTTATTATATGCGATTCGACAGGGGACCGTCTGGATCAGCGCCCGTATCGGACCTTCAACGCAACGATCGAATCCCTCATGCACCTGGTCCGTCAGGTCTATCGGGAGA
This sequence comes from uncultured Syntrophales bacterium, assembly GCA_964408155.1. Taxonomy (GTDB): domain Bacteria; phylum Desulfobacterota; class Syntrophia; order Syntrophales; family JAAYKM01; genus JAAYKM01. Next base: position 1,382 of record CAYOYJ010000191.1, on the reverse strand, counting down.
TTCAAGAGAATATCACCGGAAACCACCCGAGTGTTTACCGCCAGATCCGGGCCGGCGCCGAAGTGGCTGTCATCGCGCTTCCGAAGGATCTGGCCTTGCCCGCCGGAAGTTATCGTAAACTGAGAAACGTTCCGGTAATCCGTCAAATTCTTCTTTATCCGCCCCTGCTGCTCAATCCACCCATGAACAAGCGGGCCGGGAAATTTGAACGGATCAATCAGAATCCACTCAACCTGATTGAAGTCGATCCCGATGAATGGCTTTGTTATCCCGCGCGGGTCGGTTCCCTGCTGGTCCTCATCTATGTCCATGAAAAATTTTATGAGCTGGGTTTTTCTCTTTGCAACCTCTTCGAACTGGCAGACGATGAAAACCTGGACAAACCTGCCGACGCCGTTTATTTGTTCGGCGCCCCCGGGTCGGAACTGGATCTTCTGGCGCCGATGCCGACAGTATTCTATGATGACGAAGCCGCCAGCATGATCACCGCCGCCTGCCCAAATGACGATCAGTACGGATACTTCGGGTATCTGAAAAAGATGGCGCTGACCCTGCACAATGTCAAAGTCATGAAGCAGGGGAAGATGCCCTTCCATGGCGCCCTGGTCAAAATTGTATTAAAAGGGGATCAGGCTTTGACCCTTCTCATAATCGGCGATACGGGAGCAGGTAAATCGGAAACCCTCGAAGCATTCCGGACCATCGGTGAAGACCAAATCGAAGATATGACCATCATCGCCGACGACATGGGCTCCCTGGAAATCGCTTTGGACGGCCGGATCTTTGGATACGGAACCGAAATCGGCGCTTTTGTACGCCTGGATGATCTGCAGCCCGGCTACGCTTTCGGACAGCTCGACCGGGCGATCATTATGAATCCCAATCAGGTCAATGCCCGGGTGGTTTTACCGGTGACAACCTATGAAAACGTCGTCAGGGGCGCCCCGGTGGATATGGTGCTGTACGCCAACAACTACGAAGAAATCGACGAAGATCATCCTATTATCGAAGCCCTTCCCTCGGCGGAAACGGCCCTGCGTATTTTTCGTGAAGGGACCACCATGAGCAAGGGAACAACCACGTCAACCGGCTTGGTGCATACCTATTTTGTGAATGTATTTGGGGCCGTTCAGTGCAAGGCCCTGCATGATGAAATCGCTAACAGGTTTTTCCATGCTTTCTTCGCAGAAAAAATATTCGTGGGTCAACTCCGGACGAAACTGGGTATCGCCGGGTGTGAAAGAAGAGGACCTGAAGAGGCCGCCCAAGCCTTGTTGCAGATGATCAGCCCAGGCAAGTGAGAGGGCTCCTTTTAAATGGACGTCCGGACCTTTTTGTAGGTCCAACTAAAAAATAATTTTTAGTAAATACCTTCCGGTAAC
>CAYOYJ010000190.1:0-3079 GCA_964408155.1 uncultured Syntrophales bacterium | reverse complement strand
CGGTTGACGCCGACGATCCCGGTCAGGGCGCCGCCGTACGGGTCCAATGCCGAATGCGAGTTGTGGGTTTCCACCTTGAAGACCATGTTGTAGTCGTCGTTGAAGCGGATGATCCCGGCATTGTCGACGAAAACGGAGAGGCACCAGTCGTTTGCGCCCATCTTTTTCCGAATATCGCCCGTGGACTTCCGGATGAACGAGTCAAACAGGGAGTCGATCACCTGACGGTTGCCCCGGTCGTCCTCATAGTCGATCAGGGCGTTGAAAATCTTGTGCTTGCAGTGTTCCGACCAGGTCTGGGCCAGGCATTCGAGTTCGGCATCCGTAATCTCTTCACCGAGCCCCCATTTTTTTCGGACCTCCTGCACATCGGCACGTTTCAGGTAATCCCGGATGGTCTTCATTTCCTCCAGGTTCAGAGCCAATACGCCTTCAGAGCTGATGGCCGACAGGCGCTCGTCGGAGACGTTCAGATCGATCCGGGTTGTTCTGGGATGGTCCACTCCCTCGACACGGGGCACGTAAGCGGGGACATCCTGATCGGGCAGCCGGTCTCGGCCGTCCACAATGACGAAGTGTTCGATCAGTTCATTTGCCAGCAGATCCGTGGCGATCTTTTCCGCTTCCTCCCGCCGTAAGTTTCCCCTGATGGCGTACTGACGGGATGTATGGACCGGGTAAAACGCCTTCGGTGTTTTACCGAACAGAAGCGCCAGGGCCTCCCGGGCGGTCTTGCCGATATTGTCGGTCACACCGGGCCGGTACCCCACCTCGATCATCCAGTTGAAACCGGCCATGATGCCCCGGTTGATGGCGTAGTTCTGAATTACAGGATCGGACAGAGGTCCGGAGGCCGCCGCCAGCAATTCATCCGGTGACAGGGTTCCATCTATGGTATATACTTCCGCGGTTTTCACCTCCGCCACGTTGAGAAACAGATGCTCTCGGATGCGCCGCCGTATTTTTTCCCCCAGGGCGTCCCGCACCCCGTTTTTAAATCCGATTTCTATTCTTTCCGCCATATCTCAATTCCTGTCAGCCAAGCTCGGCCCGGACGACGTCCGTAATGTTTTTGCAGTGTCTTTCCGTTTCCTCCCGCGTGGGCCCCTCCACCATGACGCGGCAGAGATTCTGGGTCCCGGAATAGCGAACCAGCACCCGCCCCTTTTCGTCCAGCGCTTTCTCCGCCTCGGCGATCGCCCGGTTGATCGCCGGAACCGCCGCCAGATCGGGCCGGCTTTTCGTCTCCACATTCATCAGCACCTGGGGAAAAACAGTCATGATCGCCGCCAGCTCCGAAAGGGGCTTCTTCGTCTTGCGCATTGCCGCCAGAACCTGCAGGGCCGAAAGAATCCCATCACCCGTTGTATGATGCTGCAAAAAGATCAGGTGCCCCGAATCCTCACCGCCCAGCGACGCTCCCCCGGCAATCATTTCCTCAAATACATAGCGGTCGCCGACGTCGGTAATCGTATAACCGATTCCCATTTTTCGCAACGCCAGGGTCATGCCGATATTGCTCATCACCGTTCGCACAACCACGTTATTGGTCAGGGTACCTTCTTCCTTCATGACAGCCGCACAGAGGGTCAGGATCTGATCGCCCGTCAGAATGGCGCCCGTTTCATCCACGGCAATCACCCGGTCGCCGTCGCCGTCGAAGGCGAACCCGCAGTCGGCTCCGGTCCGGACGACCTCTTCCGCCAGGCGTTCCGGGTGCTGGGAACCGCATTCGAGGTTAATGTTCTTGCCGTCCGGCTCATGAAATAACGTTCTCACGGCGGCGTCCAGTTCGGTGAAGGTGTCGGGACCGACCTGGTAGGTGGCGCCGTTTGCGCAGTCGAGAACCAACTTCATCCCCTCCAGACTCATTCCCGGAGGAAAAGTCCGCTTCAGAAAAGCAATATAGCGGCCCCGGGCATCGTCCATCCGCATCGCTTTTCCGAGGCTGTGCGATTCCGGGAAATGGCTGTCAAATTCATTGCGAAACACCATCTGTTCCACTGTGACTTCCATGTCGTCGGGCAGTTTGCGGCCGTTTCCGGAAAATATTTTAATACCGTTATCATAATACGGATTGTGGGATGCAGAAATCATAATGCCCGCATCTGCCCGAGAGTTGGCCGTAAGAAAGGAGATAGCCGGAGTCGGAATCACTCCCGCCAGAATAACCTGCGCCCCCATGGAACAGATACCGGCCACCAGCGCGCTTTCCACCATGTCACCGGAAAGACGGGTATCCTTGCCGACCACAATGTGACCGGCATGTCCGTCCCGACGGAACAGACAGGCTGTCGCCCGGCCGATGGCCAGGGCTGTCTCGGCCGTCATCGGGTGCTGATTGACCCGCCCCCGGACACCGTCCGTCCCGAATAGTTTGCCCATACCTTACTGCATCTCCTTTACTCTGACTGGTTTCCGATACGTCCCGAAGCGGGTAACAAGAGCCGCCCCCAGACCCAGCACCAGCACCAGCACCTTCAACATCCAGCCGACGTAGGGGATCCAGCCGACAAACCAGAGAAAGGTAACGCCCCAGATCGTTTCGCGCAGATATGTCTGATCCGGCTTTTTCAGAACAACAAAAATCCGGTGGCCGACAAGACGGGATACGGCAACGAAACCGATCAATCCTCCGGCAATGGCAACACTGATTTCCAGCGGAACCAGCACGACGCCGATGACGGAAATGGTCAGCAGAAACGCGAGAGGCACAACCAGAATCAAACCGATCAATCCCCAGAAACTGCTTCTGTAGGGTCTCCGTTCAGCGGCATCCGAGATGACCCGGATGGGTTTTGGAATAAGTAAAACAACCAGAATGGAGAGGATCAGAAGTCCCAGATAAAGAAAAATGGAGAAGACGGCAAACAGCCAGGACCAGCCTTCCCAGTCGCTGTTCAGAACGGTCGCCAGTATCTCGGAAAAATTCTAGGTGTTGATTTCCGTCAGCGACCCATAGACTTCCGAACCGTTGCCCCGGGCGATGACCCCGCCGATGGAGATTACGTTACCACCGACAATAGACTAGGAAGCCAAGACAACCGAATCACCGATGTATACCACATGTCAGTCCGCC
>CAYOYJ010000189.1:0-3082 GCA_964408155.1 uncultured Syntrophales bacterium | reverse complement strand
ACCCTGCAATGCCGGAAGCGGCAGGGATATCTGGAGCCTCGGGGGATCGTGCCCGAATGTGATGCCGGACGGCAGGTACAGCGCTTTACGGTTACGGAGAGGCTTATGCACGTCGCGCTCATTCTGGCCTTCTTTACCCTGGTCATGACGGGCTTCCCCCTGAAATACCCCCAGACGGCATGGGCGAAGATCCTGATGGATCTCTTCGGCGGAGCGGCCATGGCGGGTCTTTTCCACCGGGTTGCCGCAACCGTGCTGATCGGCCTGTTCCTTTACATTGCCTGGCTGTCCGTGAAGTTTCTCTTCCCGGGCAGGAGGGCATCCGGATGGCTGGGACGACTGTTCGGTCCCGATTCGCTATGCCCGAACCTGAAAGATCTGCGGGACATCAAGGGCATGTTTCTGTGGTTTTTTAACCGGGGGGACATGCCGCAATTTGATCGCTGGACCTACTGGGAGAAATTCGATTTCTTTGCCGTGTTCTGGGGGATGACGGTGATCGGCGGGTCGGGGCTCACTCTGTGGTTTCCGGAGGTCTTCTCCTATATTTTTCCAGGTTGGATGCTCAATGTGGCGGCCCTGATCCATTCCGAGGAAGCCTTTTTGGCGGCTATTTTCATCTTTACCGTCCATTTTTTCAACAACCACCTGGTGCCCAACAAGTTTCCCCTGGAGGATAATATCTTTACGGGACGCTACACGGTCGATGCGCTTCAGGAGGAACGGCCCTTAGAATACGAGCGCCTCGTCCGGGAGGGACGTCTGGAGGACGTGAAAAGACCGGCGCCGGGAATGATCACGATGTTTCTTTCCTCAGCTTTCGGACTGCTCAGCCTGCTGCTTGGTCTCTTCCTAACGGGGCTGATTTTCTGGGCGGTGCTCTTCTTCTAAGGGGTAATAAAAAAGGCCCCTCACGGCGAGCGTCGCCGGAGGGGCATATAGCTTGTTCAGATCATGTCTTTCCTGCCGGAGACAACCCCGGCGTCTATGTCAAAGAATGCGTTTTTTCAGCTGACCAGCGTTTTCACCGCTTCAATCACCGGTGTGGTGAACAGGGCGATCAGCATCGTGTAAAGCGCCATGGCTCCGACAGCTTCTCCCATGTACATCTGGGCATACTTTTGCTTGAAGGAGAAGATGAGCAGGGCGCCGATAATCAGCAGCCCGAACTGGAAGTAGGGGAAATTCTCGGGTCCGCCTGCCGCGTATTCCGCCAGGCTGAATGTCGCGGTGCAAAGCACAACCGCCGCCGCGAAGATGATGGTTCCTAATGTCCTTTTCATGATCTGCTACCTCCTTGGGAGTTTATTTGTTTCCTTCACCTTTGATAAAGCATAACCCATGCCAGGATGAAGCAACTCGGCTCGAGAAAACTAACTATTTGAAAACACACACAAATTTCTGTTTTAAATAGAGAGGTTAAGCGCCGGGGGAGGGAGGTTATGCAAAAAGTCGTTAAATGGTTTTAAAGAAAGTATTAAAAGAAGTTGCATGAACGAAGTAAAAAAGCCGAATAACGATAAATGAGGGCGGTTAACCTCTGCGGGACAGCTGTGGCGGCAAGCGCTCCATCCACTTCTTGATGCGGTTGGCGTCGCCGAAGCGGGTCAGGGTGCCTTGGGCATCAAGAAGAACAATCACAACGGGGCGCTGGGCCACGGATGCCTGCATGACCAGACAGCGCCCTGACTCGTCGATGAAGCCGGTTTTGGAAAGGCCGATCTGCCAGCGGGAGCTTCGGATCAAACGATTGGTATTGGAGAAGGATAAGCAGCGGCGCCCTGATTTAATTTTTACCTCTTCGCGGGTGCTGAAATCTCGGATCAGCGGATATTGGCAGGCTGCATTTGTCATCTTGGCCAAGTCAAGAGCAGAGGAGACGTTGCCGCTGGAAAGCCCCGCGGGGTCGGTAAATCGGGTATGCAAAAGACCGAGAGAGCGGGCTTTGGTGTTCATGGCTCCGATGAAGGCGATCGTCCCGCCTGGATAGACACGGCTCAACGCGTGGGCTGCCCGGTTTTCGGAAGCCATTAAAGCCAACAGCAGGGCTTCCTGGCGTGTCAGGCGCGTGCCCACCGACAGGCGGGAACGGCTGTGGCGCAGCATGTCCACGTCGTCACGGGTAATGACGAGCGATTCCTGCAGATCCAGCCGGGTATCCAGGATCACCATGGCGGTCATAAGCTTTGTAATGGAGGCGATGGGCACGACGGCTGTCGCATTTTTTTGGACAAGAAATGCACTGGTTTGCTGGTCTTCTACCAGGGCGCAGGAGGAGTATAAAACCGGCATTTTGGATATCCGCTGGATGTCCTGGGATGCATAGCGCCGATGGTTTGCCGGAGATTTCGATGATTTTGCGAATCCCAAGGAGTCCGGGATCGCTGTGATCCCCCCTATCAACATGATCGCCAGCAGAATCAGAAAATATTTTCTCAGCATAGTCACTCCAAACTTTTCAAACATTTACGGATCGTAACCTCTCATATTTTTCAACAGCCGTCAAATCATGAATGAACGAAGGTGTGCTGTTTAACACAGTGGCTAGGGGAATGACGGTGTGCCGAGCCAAGCAGATATCCATGATAGGTAAATCATTTTAATGACTTCCATGCCATCCGATACTTGCTCAGCCGATCGATGTCTTTAGGGGTCAAGGTCTTTAAGCGTTTTTCGTCCATGTTGTCTTCCAGGTCCGTCCGTTTGACTTTCCGGGCAAGCGGATTGGTCTTCACCCGGGCGATGAATGCATCGTAAGACTCATTTTCCCGACGGCTGAGACAATCGAGGGCTGCGATGATTTCCGGCGGGTAACCCATGTTGCTCAATTCTTCGAGGGAATAGGCAGAATCTTCGATGACGTCATGCAAAACGGCGCCGATCCTTTCCGTAACCGTTTCCACCTGAAACATCAGGCGCAACGGATGCAGAAGATACGTTGCGCCGGCTTTGTCTTTTTGTCCCTGGTGGGCTCCGGCCGCCAGAGCAATTGCGTCTTCCAGGGAAGGCATTTGAAAACCTTTTTTCATGGTTACGCGGAATAGTTTCCGGGGGAGGGGGCCTTCCTCGAATTCTTCAATAC
>CAYOYJ010000188.1:0-3113 GCA_964408155.1 uncultured Syntrophales bacterium | reverse complement strand
GTGCCGACATTGGCGCCGAAGACGATCGGCAGCGCGGCGTGCAGACTCATCAGGTCCTGCTGGGCTAGAATCACGAGAATGCTGATCGGAATGACCGAGGCTTGCACGATGACGGTGAAGACCAGGCCGATGACAAAGCCGATCAAGGGGGTGGTCCTTTCCTGAAAGAAGCGCAGAAATATCTCACTGTTTTTCAACGGCGCCGCGGCGCCGGAGGTCAGGCTGAGGCCGAAAAACAGGAGCCCGAAGAAAAAGAGTACCTCGCCTACGGTTTTCCAGCGGGCGATACCCGAAAGCCAGAGAACACCGCCGGTGATGATGAAAACCGGTGAAAAATCGGTAAATTTCCACACGACGAGCTGGACGGTGATGACCGTTCCGACATCGGCCCCCAGGAGAATGCTCAGAGAATGATAAAACGAAATCAGACCCGCGCTGACCATGCCGACGGTCAGGACGGCGGTGGCAGAACTGCTTTGAAACAGAACGGTCGTGACGATGCCGGTCACCAGGCCCGAGAGTGGTCTTTTGACGATGTATTGAATGAATTTGCGGATACGGAATGTAAAAAGTTTCTGGACCGCCGTGCTGAGCTGCATCATGGCGTAAAGGAACAGAACCAAACCCGCCGAGAGTAGGAAAAAGGCTTTCATAACCTCCTGTTGTCCACTTTACGCTTCCGTGTAACCGAATTCTTTCAGCATCCGCTTGTCCTGCGTCCAGTCCTTGCGCACCCGGACAAAAAGTTTAAGAAATATCCGCGAGGCGAAAAATATTTCCAGGTCCGTCCGGGCCAGGGAGCCGATCTGTTTCAGCATGGTCCCCTTTTTCCCGATCAGGATACCTTTCTGTGATTCCTTTTCCACGGTAATCGTTGCCTCGATGCGGATGTGCCGGTGACCTTCATCCTCTTTGAAGTTGTCAATGGTCACTGCCGTTGAATAGGGGATTTCCTGGTGCGTGCACAGAATGATTTTTTCCCGGATCACCTCGGCGGCAATAAACCGTTCCGTCCGGTCGGTCATCATATCCTCGGGGAACAGAGGCGCCCCTTCAGGGAGCTGTTTCCAGATTTCATTTAAAAGGATATCCACTCCCCGGCCGTCAACGGCCGACAGGGGGATGATTGCCTCAAAATGATGAAGCCGCTGCAACGTGTCGATCATGGGCAAGAGAAGGTCTTTTTTGATCAGGTCGATCTTGTTGATCCCCAGAATAACAGGAAGCGGATTCCCCTTCAGGGAGTCGATCAACCGGCGGTCGCCATGATGGACACCCTTGTCGGCTTCGATGAGCAGCAGCAGGAGGTCCGTACTGCCGAAGGCATGGACTGCCGTGTCCACCATGAGTTTGTTCAGGGGTGTAAACGCCTCATGAATGCCCGGTGTGTCGATAAAGATAAACTGACCGTCGTCGCGGCTGTAGATACCCGTGATGCGATTGCGGGTCGTCTGCGGTTTCGGCGTTGTGATGGCGATCTTTTCCCCGATGATGTGGTTCATCAAGGTCGATTTTCCGACGTTCGGCCGTCCGATGATGGCGATGAAACCCGATTTATACACGCGGCAACTCCCAATGACATCAATAAAACTCGTTTCATGACCACATAGCATGTAAACCCGGCGAACGCAACCGCCGGTGCTTAGAAATGTCCGGTCCGCCGGAGCCGCAACGTTTTACGACCCTGTGCGGACAGGACGAGAGCACCCCGCTCCAGGGCGGGATCGGATTGAACCGCGATGTCGGTCAGGTTGAAACGTGTTGTCAGGGCGGAAATATTGCCGTTTTTTTCGCCCCGGAAGGAAGAGACGTCCCGGGGAGACACGGAAAAGGAAACCCGGCCGGTCGTGATGTTTTCCTCGCGTATCAGCTGTGTCGCCATATCCAGAAAGAGCGACGCCTCCACCAGGGATCGGAATGCAGGATGGAAGGGACCGGCCAGGATGCCGCCGGGCGCCCTCATCAACTCCGTCTCCTGGAGGCCCAGTCGGATCAGGGGAATCCCGGCCCGTTCGCATTGCACCAGGGCTTTCCTGCAAAGCGAAATGGCGCCGTCCAGGGTCAGCGGGACGTATTTCCCCGCCTGATACCGGGCGGCCAACTCGGTTTCCGGGAACACCAGGGTCGGGTGCAGGCGGATCATGTTCGGCCGTAAAACGATGATTTTCTGTAATGTTTCAAAAAATTTATCCTCCGTATCGCCGGGCAGCCCCGCCATCAAGTGGAGGCCCACGGTAAAACCCCGCTCCTTTGTCCGCCGCACCGCATCGGTGACATGCTCCGCCGTGTGGCCCCGCCGCGCCATGGCCAGGACGTCATTCATCATTGACTGGACGCCGATTTCGACGGTGGCGACATGATGGCGCCCGAGCAGATCAAGGGTGCGGTCGGAAAGGTCATCCGGTCGGGTTGCGATCCTGACCCGCTGGATCATACCATCCTGCATCAGTGCATCAGTTATTTCGAGAAGACGGATCTGTTCCCTCTCGGCCATGCCTGTGAAGTTGCCGCCGTAAAAGGCAATTTCCACGGACCCGTCTTTGCGCTTTCCCTGGCTTGTATAGGAAGCGACGGTTTGGCGCAGGTGGTCTTCGTTTAAGGGCTCCTCTGTTTTTCCCGCGATCAGGCGTGTGTTGCAGTAGACGCAGCGGTGAGGGCAGCCCCGATTCATGAGAAAAATGGGGACGATCATGGCAAAACCGCGGTAAGACATGACGGCATGAAAGGAAACTCCCTGTGTGAAATGATACCCGCCCGGACCTTCGCCCTTGACACCCTGTCGGGGGGATTGTATACGACTTGGAACAAAGAGCGCAACGCGATTTTCAAAACAGGAGAGATACCATGCATAAATCGATCAAGGTAGCCGTAACCGTTGCCTGCACGTTTCTTTTTCTCTTGGGATTTGTCGCCCCGAACCTCCGGGCCGAAACAACGGAAGAAGCCCTGAAGAAGGATTTCCCGAATTTTCTCTTCGAAAGCATTCAGCCGACGCCGATTAAGGGGGTTTTCGCCGTCATCTACGCCGGCCAGGAAGTCGTCTATTATCTGCCGGAAAACGGCGTCCTGATTACGGGAGAGATGATCGCCAAAGGGGGCGTCAACTTGACCGA
>CAYOYJ010000187.1:0-3171 GCA_964408155.1 uncultured Syntrophales bacterium | reverse complement strand
AATGGTAAATAAACAAATAATATCAGTAGGATGAACTATTATTCAGGGACGACTATTTATCTTCAGTTGTCAAAGAACGAATCCATCTAAATGCTGTACAAATTGCTATTTTTCAGGATGAACTATTTATTACAGCATGTTACAATTTTAAAAGTCGGCAAAAATAAAATATATTCCCTATCTATGAAGAAAGTATTACCACATCGTTAAATCTTCTGCGGATTATTTGCCTCTGATTTCTTATATCTAGCCATGATTTTCACTATCCCCAGGTACAGATAGTACACGGTGACGAAACACAGGGTCATGGGCCAGACGATGCTTACCGAGAGGGCTATTTCCGTTCGGTCGCCCTCTTTAATAAAATTCGCCTTGGAGACGACCCGTTTGCTGATCTTAAACACAATAAAGGCGGTGACGACATACGCAATAAGGGTAATGTAAAGCGATAAATGTTCCATAGCAGCTCCTGGTCTGATCGTGATCGGATTACGAATTTATTGCCTTTTCAGCTGAGAAAATCAACTATTATCTGTTCCGCAAGATGACCGCTTTGATAGGGCGCCAAGCGTCGTCACCCAAACAAGTAAAACATAAAGTCATCTCAACAGATCCACTGCCATAACGGACATTGCATTTCCTGCATTGACTGGTTTCTTTTATACTGAAAGCGCTGCCGCAAGAGGGACAACAGGGAAGGGAAAACCGAGATAGGCGGCCACGCCTTTGCTGCCCTGAAAACCGAGGAAGCAGGGATAATAATCATCTGACCGCAGGGCCAGTCCGACGCATGGGACTTGAAATTTGGACAGAATATGCAGAGCGATCAAGGCACATGGCCCACCGCCCGGATCAAATCCGGACGGATATTCGATGTGAGCCTTCATGACATCCAAAATTCAGAATGACCCGGAAACTGTGTTTTTACGAGGTCATCAGAACGTCAGACAGGATCCTTTTTGCCGGAAACGATCAGGGGGGTCGCCGGGTCCGTGACCGCGTTTATTTTAATGGCATAGGACGTTTTCTTTGCGATGTCGTCATCCGTGATGATATGCGCATCCAGCAACCCTTCCGAAGAATAACCCGTTTTAAGATAATTGATTTCTCCCAAGGCGATGCTCCAGCCTTCCAGCCAGGATTTAAGACGATCGAGCTGTTCCGTATCGCCCCGGAAGTGAATGATGAGATCGATATCGCTGCCGGGGCCTGCGGTCCCATCGTTTACGCTTCCGATCAGGTAGGCGTGCCTGACGCCGAACCGATCAGGATCGAGGTGTTCGGCGATCCGCTCGGCCATGTACGACCGCCATCGCCAGAATTTGTCGTCGAAACGAAGGTCATCGTGTCGATCATATTTCTTGGCCTCCAGGATTTCGCGGACGGACGCGGTTTGCTGGCCGGAATGAGATGCCAGGTAACCGATGGCTTCACCGATCTCGGCGTTCATGGAAATTTGAAGCAGCTTCCCGCCTTCCGATTCAGGCACGTCGATCACCCTGAGAACCCTCTCGAACCTTGCGTAATCCGGTAGAAGCTGCGGCAGGATATTTTTGGTGCGTGTCAAAAAAATCGTATTGAAAACAATCCCCGCGTCATCCGGGTAAAGCGGCAGATAACGGATGTTGGCCTCCACAAGGTCCTGGAAGAAATGAGTTCCGAAAGAAAGTTCCGGAACATAATTCGATTTCTTTTTCGCGATTTCGATAATTGCGGCACAATTGTTTATATCGGCATAGCTGACCTGGACACCCAGCTTGATATCGCCCCGGCTGCCCCAGCGTCCCGGCCCCATGAGAACGAAACGGCGTTTCGGAAGCATCGTGTTAATCATTCCCACCGCCCTGCCCACTGCAGCCAAGTCGTCGACGGACTGCAGATCATTGTAACCGTCCGGGTCGACGTAAACGATATGGGAAATATCCGGGATTTTCCCGTTGAATATATGACGCCTGGCAGAAAAGATGATATCGCTCTGCCTGAGATCCTTGGGAATGGGACCCGGCAGGCTCTCCACGCGGGAACTCTGCGAACGGCACTGGAGCAGGTAAATGTGTTTCCCGTCGAACGCGAACTCGATATCAACCGGGTTCTGCATTTTTTCCTTGAGGACCTGAAGCAGTTTATTGACAGTCTTGATGAAAGGAGACTGGGTTGCGAGGCCTTCGAAGGTAACGATCAGGTCGTCGTTTTTGAAATCGATATCGATGACGGATTTCCTGCGGATATAATCGTCGCGGTAAACCGATACCAGATTTTGAATGTCCGGCACCAAAGAGCCGTATATCCTGAGAAAAGAGTCCATCTCGATGCTTTCGAAGGTGTTTTTTTCCAGGTTCAGCACGTCGAGTCTTCTGGGTGAATAGTGTTTCACTTCCTCCGGGGTTGTATTGGCGCGGATTTTGGGTTGGCCGGGGGATATCAGAACGGGAAAGTCGTCGTTCAAACGGTCTACCGCACGTGTGCCAAGCCCCATGACCATGCGGACCAGACCGTCTTCGCGCTTGATCCGGGGCGACCAGCAAAATTCGTTGTTGCTGAAGGCGACCCCGGCAAACAACGGCATGAAATAGGGGCCGATTCGCGTACCGACGACTTCCTGAATAAGAATCCCCATTTCTTCATGGAAATCCAGCATTCCTCTTTCCGCGCGATACTGGATGGAATCAGGGCTGAACATGGACGCATATATCTCTGTCATCGCATCCATGACGGCGTGCAGGCGATCATTTTTACTTCCCTGGTTGGTCAGAAAAAGGCTCTTGTATTTGCCTGAAAACGCGGCACCGACCTGGTCTTCCAGCACACTTGAACTCCTGACGATCAGCGGTACCTCCCCGAAATCATCCAGTGCCATGGCGAGACTCTTTATAAAACCCGGTGGAAAACGCGAATTTTTCAATAACTGGATGATGTTCGGATAATCGATCCTGATTTCTTCCAGCGGCTTGTACTTCTGCTCGTTCAACCCCTGGAGATCGTTGTACTGCAAGAATTCCTTGGTCTCATCGGTGGTGACATACCAAGTTTTGGGCACCTTGACGGATTGAAAGAGCGGGATTTCATCGCTCGCCTTATCGATGATTTTGTGGGCAAGAAAAATCCCGGTGGCCTTGCCGCCGACCTTCCCATGGCTTCCCGGCGGGTAGATCAAATGGGAAACCATGTCAT
>CAYOYJ010000186.1:0-3276 GCA_964408155.1 uncultured Syntrophales bacterium | reverse complement strand
CCGTATCGGGTTCGGGTGCAACAACCGGAGCGGGAGCCGGCGGGGGGGGGGGAGGCAGTTCGGCCTTCGGTTTTTCACCGCCGAACACAAATGACAGGCCCATGGTGAATTCAAAGTTGTTGTTGTTTACATCCGTAACATAGATGTGTCGTGCATCGCCGCGCAACGCGAAGTTTTCTGCGAAAAACCACTTGAAACCCAGACCGTAATCGACTGCAAAATCGTGGCCGTCAGCGCTGTTTTGACTTCCTTTGTCATAATCCAAGTTTCTTCCCCCGATACCGGCGGCAACGAACAGTACAACGTCGGTGTCGGGCAGGAAATTGTAGAGCGCTTCCAGTCGATAACCCAGCATTTCCGCATCGTTTTTGTAAGAGGTTCCGTTATGTCTGTAGACTCGATCATCTCCATCTGCTTCCGCATAGTCAATCGCGGCCTCGATCGACCATTCCTGGGTGATGTTGTATCCGACTCTCACCCCATACACTACAGCCGGATCAAGGTTTTCGTCATCGTCGAATGCATAACCGCCGGCATAAGGAGTGATTGACCAAGCTTTGGCAAGGTTAGCCGCCGTTGAAGGTGTACACAGGATTAACACAGCCAACATTCCGAACAACATAAACAACAATTTTCTCTTCATCTTCTTCCTCCTCCATCCATATTAAATAAACACTTTGAAATTCCTCAAGGAGTTGCCTGTTTATGCGTCCGGCAACCCACAACAACATGATGAAAATTAGGACTCTTCATTCTTGGGCATGAAATAAAAGTCCCTTCAGCAGCGAAAAGGATATCTAAAAATGATTTATGAGCCTTTTAAATCGCACAAATTAGACGAATTATCAATGCTATTTGTCCCATAGCATAAAAAAGTTTTAAAATAAGTCCATTGTAACAATCATTTCAGGGCGAATTCGACGTGCAGGGGAAGACAAACACCATAAATAAAAGATAATCGGTGCTTAGCGTCTTGCTGGATATAAAACGTTTTTTTCGGAAGAGGAAAGAAGCAGCTGTATGGAAGGGAATGATCGGCTTTTTTAAACTCGGCCCTTTAATAAAATTTCCAGGAGGCAGTAGGATATCTTCTGGTACGCATCCTTTTTGTCCGAATCGCCTGACAGGGATACCACGTCCACGTAATGCTCCGTGTCCCTTAATGCACCACGGGAAGACGCATGTCTGTTCAGCCTGAACTGCTCGTTATAGGCCTTTAATACACTATCTACCGGATATGTCGAAATAGTCATAAGCCTGTCCACCGTGTTGTAATAAAGTCCCTTTGTTCTTTTTATCGGAATCATACATGGCGAACATGAGTTAAAACGATGAAACGGATAAAAAACTGTGACAACGTTCACAGAAGAGCCGATAAAAATCGAGGATAAGAGGACCAATCCCATCCTTTTTGTTGTCAACGGGGTGAACTTCTTATAAAATCTCTTGACTTTAAAACCTTCAGAAAGTGTGCCGCCATGGAATACCCTGATCCGGAGGAGATTTTAAAACTGGCCCGCGGTTTTATGGGCGCCCGGATTCTACTGACGGGTGCGGAGTTAAATCTTTTCACGCTGCTGCAAAACCGACCCATGACCGCTCAGGAGGTTGCGGAGCAGTTAGGCATGGCACTCCGGCCGCTGGTGATTCTCCTGGATGCTCTCACAGCTCTGGCGTTGCTGAAAAAGGAGGGAGGCCTCTATTACTGTGTCCCGCCTGTTTCCAGGTTTCTGGCAGAGGATGCTCCGGACTCGGTTTTACCGATGGTTCTCCACATGGCCCATCTCTGGCCCCGGTGGGCCGGGTTGACGAATATGGTGCAGGGCGTCCCTTCCGTCCGCGATCAGGACTCGGATGCAAAAAGTGAAGCGGAACTGCGGGCATTTATCGGAGCCATGCACGTTGTAGGGAAGAATTGGAGCGAGGAAATCGTTGCCGGAATCCAACCGGAACACGCGCGAAACCTCTTGGACGTCGGCGGCGCTTCCGGAACCTATACCATTGCTTTTCTCCGGGCCGTCCCGGAAATGCACGCGACGTTATTCGATCAGCCTGCGGTGATGGGGATGGCCCGGGAGCGTCTGTCACATGAGGGCCTGCTGGCACGGGTGACGCTTATACCCGGTGACTTCTATCGTGATGACCTGCCCTCGGGACATGATCTGGTGTTTATCTCCGCCATCATCCACCAGAACAACCCCATACAAAACCTTGACCTTTACCAGAAGGTTTTTCGTGCCCTGATTTCCGGAGGCCGAGTGGTAATTCGGGACCACATCATGGATGTGAACCGTACAGAGCCGCAAGAGGGCGCCATTTTTGCCGTAAACATGCTTGTCGGTTCCGACGGCGGTGCGACCTACACCTTTGGCGAGATTAAAACGGGGTTGGAGCAGGCGGGCTTTCAGCGGATCAGCCTCCTCCGGAGAGGCAAACATATGGATAGCCTCGTTGAGGCCTTCAAGCCGTGAAGAGGAGGCGTTTAAGGAGACAGAATGCACTGCCTCCGGCTCAACCATCTTCATTTTCCAAGCCGTAGAAATGCATTTTCAACCGGAGAGTTTTTCGATCGATTCCCAAAATCCGAGCGGTCCGACTCCGGTTCCACCTCTGATTTTGAATCGTCTGCATGATCTGGTTCCGTTCTGCCGATTGCAAAGGTGTTAAGAGCGATGGTTGCGTGATCGACGGATGCCGAAAACGCTCAGGAAGATGTTCCGGCCGGATGACCGGGTAGGGAGAAAGTAAATGGGTCTGGTGGAGTACATTTTCCAATTCACGGATATTACCCGGCCATTCATAGGCCTGTAGGAGCACCATCGCCTGGGAAGACACACATATCCCCGTCATCTTGAGCCTCTGAAGAAAGGCCTCGACCAGTTGGGGGAGATCTTCCTTGTGTTCGCGAAGCGGCGGCGTCTTCAAACGAACGACAAAGCGGAACATCAGATCGGCCCGAAAGCGTTGTTTGGCCACTTCCTGGTCCATATCGCGGTTGGTCGAGGCGATGACCCGAACGGCCGGATGCCGGATTGTATGGCCACCCAGACGCCGCACTTCTCCGTTCTGCAGAAATCGCAGCAGTTTCCCCTGGAGAGCGGGTGCCATTTCCGTAATTTCGTCGAGGAAAAGCGTGCCGTCTTGAGCTGTTTCGATCAGGCCGGGATGGGAGCGGTCCGCTCCGGTAAAAGCCCCTTTTTCATAACCGAACAGTTCGGATTCCAGCAGCGCCTCAGGAATTGCGCCGCAGTGGATGATCCGGAAGGGGTTTTCCCG
>CAYOYJ010000185.1:0-3306 GCA_964408155.1 uncultured Syntrophales bacterium | reverse complement strand
CAAGACCCCGGGTAATACCGAAGGGCCCCTTACATAAAAAGGGGCCCTTCCTTTTGTCCGGCAGACAAGGTTTGGTGAAATCAGTTGCCTTGCCGGTGTATGATGGAAAGTAAATTCCCTACTTTTTCCTTTATATTGGGACTTCCCGTGATTTCACTCACCGGACAAATACATCTTGCGCCCCGCAGGGCCACTTCGAAAATATTTTTCTCCTTGATTCCTCCGATGGCCACGAAGGGAATCCGGGCATGGGCAACGACCCATTCCAGGTAGGACAACCCGACCGGAGCCATGACGTCCTCTTTGGTATGGGTTTCAAATAGAGGGCCCACCCCAACATAGTCCACGTCCAAAGCGTGGGCTTCCTCCAACTGCCGCGGCTCATGGGTCGACCAGCCAAGAATCCGCTCCCCTCCGATGAGTTTGCGCACCGCCGTCACGGGATAATCGTCCTGACCCAAATGGACCCCATCGGCGTCACTTAGAAGGCAGAGATCTGGGTGATCGTTTATGATAAAAAGGGCACCGTAGTCCTGTGTCATACGACGTAGTTCCTGACATTCCGCGTATTTATCTGCCATGGATTTCTTTTTTTCCCGGTATTGAATGATCCGGATGCCCGCCTCCAACATTTCAAGGACCACCTGCCGGTTCTTACGACCGGCGGAGAGATTTTCCGCCGTAATACCGTAAATTCCTCTGGTGTTAAATTGCCTCATCTTTTCCTGTTTTGTCATGGCTATTTCATCATGATGTTTTTTTACTTGCTTTTTTACACAATTCCCTTCACCCAGTTGCTGAATTCCGGGCGGTACCCTCGTTGGCGCAGCATGGCTATGATCTCGGCAACACTGCGCGCATCATCAATAACAAATTGTCCGGGCCGTGAACAGCTATGGGCATATCCCCCCACTGTCGTCTTTGAACCGGCAGACATCCGGGTCATTCCCAAACCCACCAGGTGATCCCGGATATAAGCGTTTTCGCGGGTCGAGATGCTGACACCGACCCGCGGCAAAAACAGACGGGTAGCCAAAATAAACCTTACGAAGCGGATATCATCTACAGGATCCGAGGGCCCGGCCATGGTCCCGGCCGGTCGTAATCTGGGGTAGGACAGAGACAATTCCACCTCGGGATAGCGGCGCTGCAGATAGTCACCATGAATCCCGGCCATGAACATGTCGTGCACCGCAGATCCAAGTCCCAGAAGCGGCCCGATGTTGATGTGCTTCAATCCAGCCGCAATCGCGCGCTCTGGCGCTTCCAGGCGAAAAAGGTAATCCTTCTTCTCACCGTAACGGTGAACCTGATCATAGAGATTCCGATCGTAAGTCTCCTGATAAAGAGTCAGGCCTGAAGCCCCGGCATCCCGGACCACATCATATTCTTCACGGGTCAGGGTATAGATTTCCAGAAGGATCTCGGAAAAATACATGGACGCCATACGCACCGCATCAGCAATATAAACTACCGGCGACTTTCGTCGATCCCCACCAGTCAACAAAAGCACGCTGTCAAAGCCCATCCGTTTCAGAGCTTCCATCTCCGCCCGCATTTCCTTGACGTCCAGTCGCTTGC
The DNA here is from genome assembly GCA_964408155.1 of uncultured Syntrophales bacterium. Classification (GTDB taxonomy): domain Bacteria; phylum Desulfobacterota; class Syntrophia; order Syntrophales; family JAAYKM01; genus JAAYKM01. The sequence goes on along the minus strand of CAYOYJ010000185.1, from coordinate 1,725 downwards.
GCTTATAGGAGCCGCTCTCGGCGGAATAGCCGCAATAGGTACAACCGTTGGCACAGTAGTCCGACAGATAAAGCGGGGCGTAAAGAAGGATCACCTTCCCGAAGTACTGCTCGGTCAGCTTACGGGCCCGTCGCGCCATCCACTCCAGCACCTCCATATCACCCGCCAGGAGGAGCGTCAGGTAATCGGTCCGATCCAGGTAGTCTTTGCCGATGATTTCCATCAGTTCGGTACGGGTGACCGCCGTCTGATGGGACTTAAAAAGGTCTTCTGCGGCAAGCAGTTCCCGATCAATCATTTGCCTCTCCTGAGAAAACCCGTCAGGGGAGATGACGCATCAGCAAAATCCTTCTCCGTGAGAAGGCCCATTTCGAAGGCCATGCGTCCGGCCTCCACTGCCTTTGCCATGGCCACCGCCATCAGGAGCGGATCCGCCGCCGTAGCAATGGCGGTGTTAGCCAGTATGGCATCGGCTCCCAGTTCCATGGCCTGGGCAGCGTGAGACGGCCTGCCAATTCCAGCGTCGATGATCACAGGGATTTCGATCTCATTGATGATCGGCTGCAGGAGTGCGGCACAGGTAATCCCCTTATTGGTGCCGATCGGTGCTGCCAGGGGCATGACTGCCGACACGCCCGCCTTCTCCAGTTTTTTCGCCGTCACCAGATCGGGACTGATATAGGGAAATACATGAAATCCTTCATTTACCAGAATTTCCGCTGCTTTCAGTGTTTCCTCGTTGTCCGGCAGCAGATATTTGGCGTCGGTTTCGACCTCGATCTTGATCCAGTCGGAGCCGGTCAGTTCCCGGCCGATCCGGGCAATCCGCACCGCTTCATCGGCACTGCGCGCACCGGAGGTATTGACCATCACAACACATTGCTCAGGAATGAAATCCATGACATTTTCATGCCCGGCATCAGTGTCAATCCGCCGCACCGCAACGGTGATGACTTCCACACCAGCCTTCTCCACCATAGCCGGAATAATCTTATAGGAAGGCAGTTTTCCCGAACCGATGAAAAACCTGCGCTTTAAGTCTTTGCCTCCGATTTGACAACTCATCTCCGCCCCCTTCCCCGCCACCGACAAGATGCCCGATATCCACTTCGCCCCCCGTCTTGAGGTCGAAGTCCGTCCAGTTGTCTCTTTTTACAATTTCACCGTTAACCAGCACTGCCACCCGTTTTCGATCAAATTGATTCTCCTCCATAAGGACATCAATATTTCGGCAGTCCGATCTATCCTTTCCGTTTAGTTTGATCATGGATCAAAACCCTTTCCGACAATAAAAAACCTTCGCCGGCGGCCGTGCCAGTGAAGGTCGATATTCCTGTTTATTATCCTTTCTCCCTACGCCGGCATTATCCGTATCAGGTTCATCGGGTATAATCTCAGGCATCCCTTCCAGGATACCACCCCAGGACGCCCCGTCTTCTCTTTTATAAGAGCCGATTTCCGCGCCGCTTACCAATCATCACAGGCAAGCACCTGTCATGATTGACATATTTGAACATATTTTTCTTTGCGTTATCCCCTTTCGCCTACAATTCATTTTGAGCTTATATAATAAGGAAGAAGAACTCTTGTCAACAGGAAAATCTCCGACATACAGAAGAGTTCTGTCGCAAAAAGAAACCCCCTGTTCCTTTCGGGGGAGCAGGGGGTTGTTGATTTGTTCGACTGCGGATTAAGCTAACAACCGCAGGCCGCGTCCTTCGACAC
>CAYOYJ010000184.1:0-3347 GCA_964408155.1 uncultured Syntrophales bacterium | reverse complement strand
ACTGCGGGAAGTAGAATTACCCGGACCGGAGTTTTGGTTCTGGTTGGTTCCGAAGAGACTCTTGATAACATTGATGAAGGCTATTCCTTTTACCATATTTACAAGCTGACGACGGATCCCGTCCTCATTGTCGGAGGGGGCCGGGTTGGATTGACAATAGCGAACCGTTTCAAGGAGCGGGGCACACCCTATCTTATCATCGATAAAAATCACCGGAGTGTTCACCAGGAGGAAAATGTTGTCATCGGTGATGCCGCCGACATACGCACCTTGCAGCGTGCCTGGCTTGACAAGGCCCCGGCGGCGCTTATTACGACCCACGATGATGCGACCAATATCTATCTCACAAAATACTTAAGAAGCCTGCGTCCGGACCTGCAGATTCTCAGTCGCGCCAATCTGGAGCGTAATGTGTCTACACTTCATCGCGCGGGCGCCGATTTCGTCATGTCCTATGCTTCCCTGGGGGCCAATGCCATTTTTAATTTTCTGAAGCATGAAGAAACAGTGATGCTCGCAGAAGGTTTGAACGTCTTCCATTTGAAGGCGCCCTCATCTTTGGTCGGCAAGACCCTCGTAGATTCTCAAATCAGGGAACTGACAGGTTGTTCTGTCGTGGCTATCAGGGAGAATGGCGTCATGCGGATCAACCTTGACCCGCAAAAGCCGATCACGGAGAATTCCGAACTCGTCCTGATCGGCACCTATGAAGGCGAGCGGAATTTCATACACTGGAACGCATAGATTTGATTTCGCTTTAAGCAGATATACATGAAGGTCCCTTGTTTGGATAAAACCTTTTTTGTTTTAGCGCTTTCATTGCAATGCATCATCCCGATCAACTCATACCGCAAAGGCCATAAAAGTTGTTTCTTTTAATCCTAGCGCGCCGGAAATAAACTCGAGGTGACTCAGCTGACCGTCCCGATAAGTCACCTCGGTTTTTAGATCTATGACTGATAAGGCGGTGCCGGATGATACTCCATGATCTCCTGAACCTGGCGGGCATGGTCCGGACCATAGATCCGGCCGATGAGCCACAAAGCCATGTCAATTCCGGCGGTTATCCCCGCTGCCGTGACGATTTTCCCATCCTGCACATAACGTGTGGCTTCTACAACCGTAGCCAGGTTCATCTGCTTCATCGGCTCGATCCCCATCCAATGGGTGGTCACCTTCTTTCCTCGAGCCACACCTGAGGCGAGCAGGATAAACGAACCGGTGCAGACACTTGTGGTCCACTGCGTTTTCTCATCGGTCTTTTTTACCCAGTCCAGCATTTCTTTGTCGCCTAAAATGGGCAAAGGGTCCTGGGTTCCCGGTACGATCAGAATATCCGGCACGGGGGCTGTGGCAAACGTGTAATCCGGGACAATTTTCAGACCTCCGAGACCGATGATGATTTCATCCGTTTTGGCGACCGTGTAAAGTTGATCTTCAGGATGACCTATAGTGGCGGAAATACTGAAGACCTCGTGCGGTCCGACAAAATCCAGTTCTGCCGCACCGTTGTAGATCAGTATGGCGGTTTTGATGCTCATGTTTTTGCCTCCTTTGTTTCATAGTTTTCGCTATCGACAGCTTGACTGGAAACGGTCGCGGTAGGCCCGGGGGGTAATGCCCCGGTAACGCATGCACGCCCGCCGCAGATGCTCTGCACTGTTGAACCCGCTTTCCCGGGCAAGGCTCTCAACAGGATCCACCGAATCTTCGAGCAAGCGGATGGCATGTTCCAGTCGACACTGCTCCACATAACGCGCCGGCGTCACACCGGTTTCTCGCACAAATACGCGGGCAAAGTTGCGGGGCCCCATGGCGACCTGCCCGGCTAACTTCTCTATCGTGATAGATCCCCGGTAATTATCCGCGATCCATTTCAATATATGGGCCATGGGGCTGTCTTCCGCGATTTGCTGCCGGAGCTGAACGCTGAATTGACTCTGCCCGCCGGGACGCTTCAGGTAAAGCACGAGCATTCTGGCAACATCCAGGCTTAATTTTTTGCCGTAATCCTCCTCAAGCAGGGCCAGAGCCAGATCCATCCCGGAGGTAATTCCCGCCGAGGTAGCGATGTGCCCGTCACGAATGAAAAGGGCATCACAATCCACGACAATATCCGGATAATTCATCTTCATTTCCTGCAGCGCAACCCAGTGCGTCGTGGCCCGTTTACCGTTGAGCAAGCCCGCCCTTGCCAGGACGAGCGAACCGGTGCATACGGAACAGAAGCGGCGCACCTTCTTTTCCATGCCGCACAGCCAGTTGAGAAATTCCCCGTCATCGGCCAGAGGGCTTACATCCGGCCCGCCGGTAACGAAAAGGGTATCGATCGGTTTTGAAAAATCTTTCCAGGCATAATCCGCCGTCAGTTTCACGCCGGAAAATGTAGTGAAGACGCCCTTCTTCCGCGCCAGGATGTATGCTTGATAAGCCGGGTCGCAAGAAGCCTGATTCTTAAGGAGAAAATCGGCCATGGCAAACACTTCGAGGGGACCGACAATGTCGAGGATTTCAGAGCCTTCAAAACCGATAACGGCAATGTTTCTCGTAACAAGCGGCATCCTGTCTTTTTCTCTTTCCATGGCGTTCTCCCTGCATGTTAACGTAGCATTGTTTTTGGAAAAGGCAAAATGACATTATACATGCATATTCTGCCAAATTGATGAACAGGGTTTTAAGCTTATCGACTCAAAACATAATCCTCCCCAGCTCCAGACAATTTTTGCCCATCCGGGACACGGCATACCCCCGAATCTCTGTTTTGCTCGAGAATCAAAATGGCACCACACCCCGGCGGATGATTATCAGGAATGAAGCATATCCTCGCCCAAATAAACCCAGACGTCATTTCGAGGCGTACCAGCGACGAAAAATCTTGAATTTTTCCTCAGCCTCTTCCGGGTATATTTAATCCGGGTTGAAAAACAGCGTTGACCGTCGATTGGAAATGGACTATAAATTCCCGCCGTTAAAGACAGAACTCGTTTTTGAGTACGGAATAATAATGAGCAGGGGAATAACGTGAAAAAGAAAACCGTGGGATTATTTTTTGGGGGCATAAGCAATGAAGCCGATATCTCGATCATCTCCGCCCGGAACATCATCAAAAATTTCGATCATAAAAAATATAATCTGGTCCTCGTTTACTGGCATACGGATAAACAGTTCTATATTTTGAAAAATGCGGATGAAATAAAAAGCATTTCAAAAAAGAACCGAATAACGACAGAAGACTTTTCCAAACTGTTTGATGTCGCGCTGCCGATTACTCACGGCAAATATGGGGAAGACGGCGCATTACAGGGCCTTTTTGAAATCCAGAAAGTCCCCTATTGCGGCTGCCGGGT
>CAYOYJ010000183.1:0-3351 GCA_964408155.1 uncultured Syntrophales bacterium | reverse complement strand
TCGGTGAATCTCATCAACGAAAAGGATGGTGCGCCGTCCGTGATATTTAAGCTGGTCTTTTGCCTCCTCGACCACTGCCCTGATCTCTTTGACACCCGACAGCACAGCTGAAAAGCGGATAAAATGCGCCTTGGTTTCCTGGGCGATTAAAAGGGCGAGCGTTGTTTTCCCCGAACCCGGCGGTCCCCAGAAGATCATGGAAAAGAGACTGTCCTCATCGATGGCCCGTCGTAACAGACACCCCTCAAGCAAAAGATGACCTTGGCCGATATACTCCGCCAGATTCCGCGGACGTACACGATCCGCCAGAGGTTGTTCTTTTCCGCCTGTATTCGCTTCCGGAATCTGATCGAACAGGTCCATGCCTGCCGCTATTCGGCGCCTCCCTTCGCTTTGGCGATGAGATCAATGAGACTGGAGACCTTGTCCTGTTGGTCCTCACGGCAGAACCTTTCCCATTTCTCGGGGGGCAGGGTATTCACCAGCCACGTGTCCACAGGAAAGATGTGCCGCCAGCAGGCCACAATCCGGGAGCATGGTATCTTGCCCCCCTCCTGGCGACAATAGGAAAAAGTCACCTCATGGCCTAGACGGGGACAGTGACATTGCAGGCTGTCATAATGCTTTTTCATGACGTAAGCTTTGCGAAAAAAAGCAAAGCCGTCAAGGAAAACTTTTCTCTCCCCGGCTCCGCAATTTCACTTTCAAGGCTTCGGGAACCCGCTGATCGCCCGCAGGGCCCTCTCGATCTCTTCTTCCGGCAGCTCATACGGTGAGAGCTGGTCCATTAGATAGGCTTCGTAAGATGCGAGATCGATGAGGCCATGGCCGCTCCAGTTGAAGAGGATCACCTTTTCCTTCCCCTCTTCTTTGGCCCGCATGGCCTCCTGCACGACGGCGGCAATGACATGGTTAGTCTCCGGTGCGGGAACAAAGCCCTCGCTTCTGGCCCATTGCACCCCGGCCTCAAAAGTTTCAAGCTGATGATAAGCCCGGGCCTCAATCAATCGCTCCTCCAGGAGATGGCTTACTATCGGCGCCATGCCATGATACCGCAAACCTCCCGCATGAATCGGCGCCGGCACAAAATCATGCCCCAGGGTATGCATGGCCAAAAGCGGCGTCGTCTGGGCGATATCGCCGAAATCATAGGCAAACGGTCCCCGGGTCAAACTGGGGCAGGAACTCGGCTCCGCCGCCACAACGGACACCTCTTTTCCGTGGATTTTATCCCGGACGAAGGGCAGGGAAATGCCGGCGAAATTACTTCCACCGCCGGCGCAACCCATGACGACATCGGGATATTCGTCGATCTTCTCCAGTTGCTTCTGTGCCTCGAGGCCGATAATCGTCTGATACATCAGCACATGGTTCAATACGCTCCCTAACCCGTACTTTGTGTTCGGTTGAGTGACCGCATCCTCTATCGCCTCGCTGATGGCGATGCCCAGACTTCCTGGCGAATCCGGATTGTCGGCCAGAATCTTCCGCCCCGCTGCGGTTAAGTCGCTCGGGCTGGGAATGCATTCAGCCCCCCAGGTGTTCATGAGCATGCGCCGATAGGGCTTCTGCCCGTAGCTGACCTTGACCATGTAAACCCGACAATCCAGACCGAACATCCGACAGGCCATGCTGAGAGCGCTCCCCCATTGGCCGGCGCCGGTTTCCGTCGCCATCCTTTTTGTCCCGAATACCTCGTTATAGTAGGCCATCGGGATGGCCGCATTCGGCTTATGAGAACCTGCCGGACTCACGCCCTCATCCTTATAGTAAATTCGGACAGGCGCTCTCAGCAGTTTTTCAAAATTCCGGGCTCGCCGCAGGGGAGAAGGACGCCACAGGAGGTACTTGGTCAAGACTTCCTCCGGAATATTGATCCATCGTTCCTGTGAAACTTCCTGTTCGATGATGTTCATGGGAAAGATGGGGGCCAGGTCATCCGGTCCGACCGGCCGGCCCGTTACCGGGTGCAGGGGCGGCCGCAGGGGCGTCGGCAGGTCCGCCTGGATGTTGTACCATTGCCGCGGAATCTCGTGATCTTCAAGTAGCACCTTGAATCGTTCCATACTTTTCTCCTTTGCTTATGTCTGAATTCAATACCAACCCACCACGATTAAGATCGGGATGGCCTTAAAACCAATAAAAAAAACCATGGGGTTTTCCCATGGCCTTGCTCTTCGTTCATCTTTCGAGTCATGGGAGGGGTTTCCCTGCCCACGGCTCACAAACCAAATTAAGACACCGGCGGGCAGCTGTTGCGAACCTGCCACCACCGCATTCCATTTATTATGACCTTTACTGCTTTCATAATCTTCTTCCGTCAAATTTTCCTGCAGTTTACTCTGTTCTGTTTGTTACTGTCAATAGAAATTTTACTATATTTCCAGATCCGACAAGAATCCCTTGTTTCGCCGATACCACCAATTGGGAAACAGCTTATAAAAAAACCGCGACACAGGACCGATATATTCTTTGTTTCTTTTGTCAAACTGGCAAGCCTGAATGACGAGATCCTTGATGTTGCGCTTTGTTCCTCCCTCGTTGAACATCTTGTAAGCACAGTCGAAAATGGGACTATACATGTTCTTTTTTTCCAGATACTTATGGACGTTCCGGATGGTATTGGGCCCCTCTGGTGTCCCGTCGATCTTTTCCAAAACCTTGATATGCGTATCAATGGGATTGCCGTCGAAGTTTTCGTAAAAATATTTGCCATATCGGTAATTCTTACTGGCTTCGGAAGAAACCGTCACATACATGTCGCCGACTCCCGCTTGGCTGTAGAAGGCCTGAAAACTGCCGCCGAGCAGTTTGGAAAGGGAACGGACTTCCACTCCTGACCGGGCGAAAATCGTTCCGGGCAGGGAATCGCCCATTTGCAGGCAATCGGTCACACCCTTGATATTGGCCACAATATTTTTCAGGGAACCGCAGGCCTCGATGCCGACAACATCGAAATTATAATAGGAATTCAGTTCCCGACGGTTGAAGCGAATCAGCTCTTCCTTGATCAGTTTTGAAATACCCTTTTTCCCCGCCACGGTCACGCAGACTGGATTCCCCAGAGCGATATCCATATCGAAGAAAGGTCCGCCAATGCACACCACGTCATATTTATATTTAAGATCGGCCAAATTGCTGTTGATGAGCTGGGATGGCGTAATCAACTCCTTGGTCATTTCATCGGACGACAGACCTTTAATGGGTGAAATTAGACAGGTATCCCCCGGTTCACGTTCGATGATCGGTTTCAGGTAATTCAGGAATTCCGGCAGGCGATTCATCGTCAGGGACAGGAATACGAAGTCGTTATCCTCGATGACCCGTTCCAGATCATTGGTTGCGTAAATC
>CAYOYJ010000182.1:0-3399 GCA_964408155.1 uncultured Syntrophales bacterium | reverse complement strand
TATCAGTGTCGGATCTTTTCGGTGTTCGAGGGTGAGTATCGGTTGCCCGACGGGCGGGTGAACCGGCAGACCCGTGTGGATCATCGGCCCTGCGTGACCGTTATTCCCGTTGATGATCAGGGCCGGATCATCCTTATCAGGCAGTACCGTTATGCCGTCAACCGGGAATTGATGGAAATCCCGGCGGGCAGCATGGACAAGGGTGCGGAGTCGCCGGAAGCGTGTGCCCGGCGGGAACTGGCGGAGGAGACAGGTTTCGGCGCGATGCGCTGGGTGCAGCTTTTTGAAGGCTATCTGCTTCCTGGATACTGCAATGAATACATGTACTTCTTCCTGGCCACCGGTCTTTTCCCGGCCCCCCTGCCGCCTGACGACGACGAGTGCATTGAAGTGATTTCCGTTGCGCCGGATGAGGCAATGGCGATGGTCAGAAACGGCGCCATCATTGACGCGAAGACCGCCCTGGGGATCTATATGGCCCGGGAATACCTGGCCAACCATCCCGACGCCTGATAACCTCCTCTAACCGTTTCCCCGATTAGACTGTTTCGCAAAATCCAATTTACGTTTGAGGTCCTTCTGAGTCCTTCGGTCCGCTCAGGGATAAACTCTGCAAAGCATCTCATCATCACGGTATGTTGAGAGTAAAAGTGCCTTCGGCTTATGTCGCGGATGACATTGAAATGCCGCCCCTATGCCGGAAGAGGAAGGAATCTTTTGATTTCTCAGTGAGCTTAGACAGTTGTTTCTACCGCAGGCCCCGATTTTTCTGTTCCAGTTCGATTTCCAGGTTCTTCAGGTTCTGGAGGTCCTTTTTCAGCTGTTCATTTTCCTGGAGCAGCCGCGTTGTTTCCTGACGGCACTGATTCTCTGATTCCTCACACCTGATCTTCTGGGACAGGAGGCGCTCGCATAGCTGGCGATCTCCTTTGATTTTCGCCTCACCGGCCGCCTGCAGATCCATGAGCAGGATCAGGGCTTCGGCGGTGTTACGCCACCGGCTGTCCGGATAGGTTTGGATGAGCTGGTTCAGGAGAGCCCGCGCTTTCAACTCGCTGCCGGCCGCGGTACTGTCAGGCAGCGTGAAGCTTGTTGCGGCTGCGGTCAACAGGTCCTCTGCCGTGGGCGGATACTCCACAGGGATATTTGGGTGGCGGGTCGTCTCGTCGGGTTCCTTTGTCAGGTCCGTTTTCCCGGTCGCGCAGGCGCCGAGCAGGAGAATAAAAATGAACAAGACTGCGATATTCTTCATGAATCGTTCCTTCTGCAGGGAGGATCCTCAATACGTACGCGTAAAGAGGGGATAATGATGCGCCGTTTCAGGTTATCCGGTCAGGGGTTCCATCTCTTCCAGCTTGACGACATGGTTCCCCTTCATGGCCTTCACGACTTCCTTCAGTTCCGCCGCTTTCCGAGCCATATCCAGGGAACTCGGAAACAGGGTGCCGTCGTCAGTGACAATGGCAATGGTGACGGTAATCAGGGGGAATTTGCGAAAAATGCCCTGACGGTCCTTGCCAACGATAAAACCGGTTTCACGGTCGCTTTGACTGTAAAACCTGCCGATACTCGCATCGAAATTCCGGATTACGGTGCGACAGATCTCTTCCGCCCGCTCGGGGGCGACGATAATAATGAAATCGTCCCCGCCGACATGGCCGATGAAATCGTTTGGTTCCCACATGCTTTTGCACTGTTCCCGGAGGATATGTGCGACCTCCTTGATGACTTCGCTGCCCCACGCGTAACCGTATTTATCGGCAAAGGGTTTGAAATGGTCAAGGTCCAGGTAACACAGGGAGAAGCGCTTTTTGGTCAGCAGACGGCTTTCGATGGCCTCTTCGATGGCTCGATTGCCGGGAAGCCCGGTCAGGGGACTTTCATCGCGCAACTTCGCCTCAAGAATTTTCAGACGTTCCTTCATGGACCGGAAGGCCTTGGCCAGGCTTCCGATTTCGTCATGGCGGACGATGTTGACGGGATAATCGAACTGGCCTTCGGCGATGGCTCCCGTTGCCCGTTTCAACTGGACCAGAGGCCGGGAAATGTTGAGGGTGATCATAATCGCCAGGATGAGTCCCGCGGTCAGACTGAAGGTACTGAGGAACATGGTTGTCCGCACGGATTTCTGTCCCTCGGCATTGATGCGGTCCAGTCGGGAACCGATGTCCCCTTCACCGGTTTTTTGGAGCTTCCTGGTTTCCTGGGTGAGGTCGGACATCAAAGCGTCGCCCTTTTCCCGAGACAGAGCCACCGCTTCTTCCAGACGGTTTTCCTTGGTCAGATCGACTTCCCGGCGGAAATATTCTCCGTGACGGCGGTTGAGGGCGGCAATCCGATCCAGATGTTTTGAAATATTGCCCTGCGTAGATGAACGGGTTTTGGCGATCAGGGCCTGTAATTCCGTCTGGCGTTCCCAGTAGATGGCTTCAATGGACGGGTCCTTGAGAATCAGGTATTTCTTCTCCGCTCCCTGCAGGTTCAAAATAATGCCGGTCATCTGCTTCGCCGCATTCAAAAGGGAAAAATCACGGTTTGCCAGGTTAAAGGCCAAGTGGTTGATGCGGTAAAGGCTGACAACGGCGTAAGTACTGGACAGGACCGTCAGCAAGGCCATGAAAAAATAAATGAGCAGTAATTTCCGGCTGATAGTCAGCTTCATTTCAGTTTCCTGGTGTGTTATCGAAAAGCCGAAAAAAGGTAGCACAGAGGCCCTTATTCCGCAAAGCGGAAAATGCGGGCGAGCGGACGATTTTACCCCCCCGAAGCAGCGCGTCCGCGCATTCGGGCTCGTCCGGGATGGGTGTGCGCAAGAAGGATAATCGGGATTCATGCAAAGTCGCTCCCGGAAACACCCGGAAGGCAAACTGCATGAAGGGGAAAATAAAATGCGGTTCGAAATTCATCCGGACCGCATTTTTTATATTGGCGTCCCCGCGGGGATTCGAACCCCGGTTACCGGCGTGAAAGGCCGGTGTCCTAGGCCTCTAGACGATGGGGACGGAAACATTCATGTCGATATCCACGTCCGAAAAGCAACGGCATGGAACTGGTGCTTATAATGATTGTTGGGAAAGAAGTCAAGAAGCAAATGATTTAGGCTGCAAATTTCTTTATTCGAAGACAACCGGTTCGCGGAGTATCGTATCCATGGCGTCAAAGGCGAGGGACGCGACATCCGGATGGGACTCCCTGAGAGAGGCAATCTGCCGGAGATTGTCCCCCGTCCGGGTGATGAGCATGGCGAAATCACCGTCGGCGATCCCGACCTGAGCGGTGATGGTTTCCCATTCCATCCCCCGGGCCCAGGCGTAAATGGCCCAGGCGGGCCACAGGTACATGGGGCTGACGGCAAAACCTTCCTCCGTCATCCGTTCCACGAGGTCGGCCAGATGCCGT
>CAYOYJ010000181.1:0-3465 GCA_964408155.1 uncultured Syntrophales bacterium | reverse complement strand
AGCTCTTCAAGCCCCTCGATTCCACACAGAAGGGCTGGCAGGCACACCTGGTCATCTGGCTGGATCACAAATTCCAGGCGTTGAGTCGTCTCTATGAACGCCTGCTGCACGGCACCCTCAACTATATTCCGGTTACGGTAACCTTTGCCTGTATCGTCATGGTCAGCATCTATTTCCTCTACGCCGGGGCAAAATCGGAACTGGCGCCGCAGGAAGATTTGGGCGTCATTATCACCTCATCAACGGCGGCGCCGAATTCGACTCTGCAACAAAGGCACATGTACTTCCAGGAAATTTACAGGACTTTTGCCAAGCATCCGGAAACATTCGGGGTCTTCCAACTCGATGTCCCCGGCCTGATTATCTCCGGCATGGTACTGAACCCCTGGGATGAACGGAAAAAAACAGCGAGTGATTTACATCCGATCGTCCAGCAGGAAGTGTCCCGCGTCAGCGGGTTCAACACCGTGGCCTTCCAGCCGCCTTCCCTGCCGGGAGCTCGAGGACTACCGATCGAACTTGCCATCCTCACCACGGATCCTTTTGAGCGTCTTAACGAAATCTCGGAAATCTTTTTGCAGGAAGCTCAAAAAAGCGGCCTGTTCATGTTCATCGATTCTGACCTCAAATTAGACCTTCCTGAATCCAAGCTGATCATCGACCGCAACATGGCGTCTCAGCTCGGACTTACGATGAATGATGTCGGCGGCGCGCTGTCGGCTATGCTCGGTGGCGGCTATGTCAATTACTTCAGCCTTGCGGGCCGGTCCTACAAGGTCATCCCCCAGGTGCAACAACAGTACCGGTTGAACACGGATCAGTTGAACAACTACTACATACGCACCGCTGGCGGACATGCCGTGCCGGTTTCCACGGTCGTTCATATCGAAACCAAGACGGTGCCGCAATCCCTGAAGCGTTTTCAGCAGCAGAACGCGGCGACATTTTCCGGCGTACCGCGCCCCGGCATAACTCAGGGACAGGCCCTGGGTTATCTGAAGGATCTGGCGGAACGACTCCTCCCCCAAGGATACAAGATCGATTACGCCGGCCAGTCACGCCAATATGTCCAGGAATCAGCGGCCCTCATGGTTACGTTCTTCTTTGCGATGATCATTATTTTTCTGGCGCTGGCGGCTCAGTTTGAGAGCTTCCGTGACCCCATCATCATCCTGGTCTCCGTACCCCTCTCTATCTGCGGAGCGCTGATCTTCATCAGCCTCGGCATCGGCGAAGCCAGCATCAACATCTATACGCAGGTGGGACTGGTTACGCTCGTCGGTCTGATCAGTAAACACGGCATTCTTATCGTGGAATTCGCCAACAATTTGCAACGGCAGGGACACACCAAACGCCAGGCCATTGAAGACGCTGCGGCGATTCGACTGCGGCCGATCCTCATGACCACGGCGGCCATGGTGCTGGGTGTTGTACCACTGATCACGGCATCGGGCGCAGGCGCTGCGAGCCGCTTTAATCTTGGCCTCGTCATCGCCACGGGCATCGGCATCGGGACCTTCTTCACCCTGTTTGTGGTCCCGGCCATGTACATGCTCCTGGCCACCGACCATGCCAAGCAGCAGTCAAAAGAAGACGACAGGGAAGAGGCCATGTCACACCCAAACCCATAGATCAGCGATCAGGATATACCGCACAGCCTGCATTTTTATCGCGTGGCGATGACGATTTCAAATCGTTAAGCCGGTATGACTTATGGCATTCCCCATACAACTGTGTCTCCGTACCGGGGGAAAAGACCCGCCGCCTTTGTCGTTTAACTCTTAGCCATAGTTCGGCGGCCCTAATTTGCCTTGTTTAGTCACCACTGGCCCCCGGAACCATTATTGACGGTGGCAGACCCGACCCGTATCCACCAGATCATCATGAATCTCTGTACCAACGCCGCCCATGCCATGCGGGATAACGGAGGCGCGTTGAATGTGACCCTGTCTGGATGCTTAGCATTCGACGATTCTCATTCAATCACACCTGGAACAAAAGACAAACCGTATGTCCACCTTAAAGTCTCCGACACCGGGCACGGTATCGATCCGTTCATTCTGGACAAGTTTTTCGATCCGTTTTTCACAACAAAAGACCAGAGCGAGGGAACAGGCTTGGGTCTTTCCGTTGTGTACGGCATTATCAAAAGTTACGATGGCATCATCCATGTCGAAAGCAATGTCGGCCAAGGTTCTACCTTCGACACCTACCTTCCCCGTGTAGATACGGAAAGCAGGGAAGCGGGAAGAGAGTTTGAAAATAGACCGTTAAATGGTTGCGAACGTATTTTGGTTGTTGATGATGAAAAAGATCTCGTCGTTGTGATGAGTAAATTTTTAAGTTCCATGGGTTATAAAGTCACCACAACCACCAGCAGTCCCGGAGCCCCTAAAATCTTCCGCGATAAACCTCTCAATGTTGACCTGGTCATTACCGACATGACGATGTCGCAGATGACAGGCCTGAAGTTGAGCCGGGCAATCCATGCCGCACGCCCGGAAATTCCGATCATACTTAGTACAGGATACGACATAGACATTACGGAAAACGAGGCGAAAGAAAACGGCATATTTAAATTCGTCGGCAAGCCGATCCGTTTCAACGATTTTTCCGCATTGATTCGCAATGTTTTGGACAGACCATCTTCCTGATTGAGCCAAGCTCACTCCCCAAACAGCTCCCTGCATGGGTGCCCCCATCGTAGAAGGGTAATCACGACAACTGTATGCTCGCGGATCGACGTCCGAAAATGATCATCTTCGGCGCACAATGAATCACCGATCAAACATAATGTGAATTTGACTTTTCATCGTCCTTTCCGGATAATTCAACCTCGGTGAAACAACAGGCTCTCAAACGATAGAAGCATCTGTCAAATCCAGGAAAATGAAACTCAGCGCAAAAGAATTCGACCGTGCCGTCCAGAATGCCATCGACCGTATTCCCGAGGAAATTCGGAAACATCTGCTGAACGTGACCATTACGGTCCAAATTCGACCTTCCCGGGACATGCTGGCAGAACTGGGCATGACGCCGGACGATCCACCTCTGGGGCTTTATGAAGGCGCTTCCCTGATGGAGCGCTCCGTTTTGGAACCGTTGCTCTATCCCGACACCATTTTTATCTTTCAGGAACCTCTCGAGCAGATGTGTGAAACCCGTGCAGAACTGGAACGAGAAATCGAAATCACGGTTGTCCACGAGATCGCACACTTTCTCGGTATGGACGAAGAGCGACTGACAGAGCTGGGCTATGATTAAAGGCACAGGACCATGTACGGTTGTCGATGCAAGAACCGCCACCAAGCCTGCGCTCCGAATCCAGGATCGTTAATCCGGACTATATCTGCCGTCACGGAGCAAACAAGAGGCCGGTCGCATAGGCGAGCATTCCGGCCTTTGCTATTTAGTCATCCCTGAAAAACTCTGTTTTGGACGGAGCAGGAGTTTAGGAGAGTCAGC
>CAYOYJ010000180.1:0-3468 GCA_964408155.1 uncultured Syntrophales bacterium | reverse complement strand
AGGGGACGGACACCAGGACAACCGGCATACTGACGCCGGTTCCTTCCTGCAGTACCCCCCCCTTGATATAATATTCCATGCAGAACGCCCACAGGTAGAGATGTTGCTTGCTGCCTTGCGGTTCTTTTCCGTAGAGTTCGTACGTGCAGAACATTTTACCTCCGAAACCCGGGGATTCCAAGGTGTTTTCCAGGTAGCGCCGGATGTAATCGTCATCTGTGGTCCGGTTCAGAAATTCGATTCCCCCGAAGGATGCCCAGGTTCCGCCTTCATCGCCCCCGACGGTGTAGGCGAGGACTTTGATCTTCATCCCCTTCTTCAGGTAATCTTTATCCGGATAGTCGATCTTAAGAAGGACAAACGTCGGCTTGGAACGGCCTCCGTCGTTATCATACGCGTTCCAGTCTACATAACGGGTCATGGCGACGGCGGTTGAGGCGTCGACGCCTGAAAAATCGGTCAATTTCACGCGAAAATGCGGCGCGAAGGCGCGGTCCCGTCCGGCGCTGCCGGACATGCCGGGAGTGCCCTTGACGGTCGTTTCCGGTATCCAGCGGACCTCGTCGATGACGCCGCTGATATCGACGGGTCCGAGACGGGGCAGGGGCGCCGCCGAAGTGCGGAACGCCCCTGCGGTCAGAAGAACGATCAGACAGAGCAATAAAAAGGATTTTTTCATGGCGGATCCTTGTTCTTTTGAGCGTGCTTGTTCCTAATGCCGATGTTCCGGCGGTTTTGCTTCCTCCTTGGTCTCTTCCGCCGGTTGAACATCGCGATCCATGCAGGTTTCCGGCATCATTTGCATCATGAGACAATTCATCATATCCGGCATGGCGTCGAGCTTCTTAATCAGCTCGTCGATTTCCGCCCTGATTTTCCTCTTTTCTTTAACAGACGCGTTCAGACTGCGCTGCTGAAGGACCAGGGCACCTTTCAGCACGGCTTTCATGTCCGCGTGAGCTTTCAGCATGGCGCAAAACATCATCATGCCCGTCTCTTCCCCGTTATCGCAGGGCATCGGATGCGATTTCATGCACGGCTCGGGCGGCGGACAGGGCCGGTCACATTCCGCCAGGGCCGGGTGCGTGAACAGTATCCAAAAGATGAACAGAAAAATTAGCTTTTTCATTTTTTTCTCCTTGGTTTTTAGTCGGTCGGTGCGTCAGTTTACCAGCCGCCCCCCCCGCCGCCGCCTCCTCCTCCGCCCGAGGAACCGCCGCCTCCACCACCGGAGGAAGATCCGGGAGAAGAAGAGGATGACGCTACGGCAGTCGCCGCCGCCGAGGCAAGGGATTTGCCGAATCCGGACGTGAAATGGGATGGGGTCGTATCCCGCCAGGCTGTGCCTTCGTACCAGCGCGGGGTATAGCCGGCATCCGTTCGGGCGGCCCGGGCCAGCATATCGGAAAACTGTTCCGACCACTGTTGTTCCACATCGAGGGCCAGGGCATAGGGCAGGTACTTTTCAAAGAGTTCCGGCGTCCGTTCGGGAGGATTGAGGAGATTCAGCCGGTTCCGCTCGGCCGTGGCGAGGTACATCCGGAATCCCTCGATGCCGTCCATGAGTTTTCTCCCGACGGGAGTCCGCGCGCGCATTAACCGGTAAAAAAGCAAGTTGATAAAAACCATGGCCGCCATGATCAGGATAATCCCCAGGGATGCGGCAAAAACGACAATGGCGAGGCCGACGAGTTCAAAAAAGACGAAGGGAATGGAAAATAAGGTCAGGGAAACGGCCTTTTTCCCAAGTACGGCCCGATGGTTTTCTCCGGATAATACTTCCTTCCAGAGGGAAAAAACCTGCATCAGCAGGACCGCGACGCCTAACGTCCAGCCGCTGAGCCAGACGGTCATGAAAATCAACAGCGGCGCCATGGACACTGGCCCGAGGGCGCTGCTTCCGATCAGGAGGATGAAGGAAATGATCAGACCGATGACAAAATATTTCCGGTTGGTGGCGAAGTAGATCCGGTCAAGGGTCTTTTTCAGGGATTCCTGCAGATCGACGCGCGCCTTGTGAATGGCCAGCCCGTTGTCCTCGCCTTCGGTGCTGATCATTTCGGTCGATTGGGTGAACAGCTTTGCCGCCGCCGCTTTTTCCTCCCGGCTCAGATCGGCTTCCTTTGTTCCGGTTTTCTTCAGGGTATATCGACCATCTTCTTCATGAATGGTCAGGTATCCCTTGACCGCCATGTTGATCACGGCGGCCGTAAAAACCTTCCGGTCGAAACCCATGTTCGAGATAAAACGAATCGCTGCCGGGGATAGCTTGTTCGGCGGTTCGAAAAGGGGAATGATTGTGCCCCGGGGCGGGTCTTTGCCGTGCCGGGACCAGACGAGCAGATAGTAGAGAAACAGGATGCACAACCCGCCGAGCCCCGCCAGCGTACCCCGGTTATCGTACATCCAATACCCGGCCTTGACGGCGGCGGAAGGTTCCGCGACGAATCCCTTCGGCCAGGAGACGACGATGGTTAATCCCTGTTCGGGGGCCAGGGGCCGCGTGGTTTCAAAAACGATGGTTCCGAAATCGCCTGTCCCTGAGGTAAAATTTTTTTCTTTCGAGCCGGTGTAACCTGTGTAAGCATCCGCTTCCCGTATATCGGCTGCCGCTCCTTCCGGAAGATGGACCGAGGCGGACGCTGTTTCAATCGGAAACGTCCAGCCGTTACCGGTCACGTTCCAGTAGAGTTCATCGAAATCCTTGAAAAAACCGAGTTGGCGGTTGGTCGTATAGGTGATGCGGTAGGTATAGGAGCCGGGGTTGAGCAAAACGTCCTTCCGGCCCATGTAGATCCGGACGCCGTTGCTCAAATCCTCCGTGTGGTAGTCTTCGGGTTCGCCGTCGCGCAGGACTTCCTGCACATCAAAATCGACCGTATAGGTCTGGCCGTAGCGGTCCTGGTATTTTGTGGGGAAATCCCGGTAGATGCCGCGCTTGATCTGTAGGCCCGCGCAGTACACCGTGATGGTTTCCGTTACGGTCATGGAGGCATCCGGATGGACGGTGATGTCGCTATGAAAGGCGAGAATTCTTTCCGTGTTGTCCGATTCGGCCGCATAAGCAGGAGCGCCGGGTAAAAGCAGCCAAAGCAGAGTTAAAAGGAGGGGAAAGAATTTCCGGACCATGATCGCCTCCGTGCGGGATAAGATTTCAGGTAAACTTCAGCTCCGGAGTTTCGCGTTCCGTGGCCAGTTCAATTTCGAAATACTCCGCTTTGGTGAAATGGAAAAGCGAGGCCAGGATATTGTTCGGGAACGACTCCACCATGATGTTGTAGTCCCGGGCGGTCCCGTTGTAGTAACGTCGTGCCAGTTGAAGCTGCTCTTCGACGTCGGCCAGGGTCTTCTGGAGTTCGATGAAGTTCTGGTTCGCCTTGAGGTCGGGATAGGCTTCCGCCAGGGCAAAAATGCTTTTCAGGGCCTGGGTGAAACTGCTTTCCAGTTTTCCCGTTTCCTTCACCGTCA
>CAYOYJ010000179.1:0-3490 GCA_964408155.1 uncultured Syntrophales bacterium | reverse complement strand
CTGGATGCGACAAAAAATATAGACGTCCTCCATCTGGAAATTCAGCGTTGGTTGCGCAGTTGGATTGCGGGGTAAGCTCATGTCCTTCCAAACCATCTATGGCCATACCCGTCAAATCCGCTTCATCCTGACCGTCCTGGACCAGAATCGCATCCCGCACGCCTATCTGTTTTCCGGCATGACCGGCGTGGGGAAAAGAACCGTCGCCCTGGCTCTGGCGAAAATGATCCACTGCACAGGGGAGAAGACATCCTCCGATGCCTGTAACCGCTGTCCCTCCTGTTTGAAGATGGATCACGGGAATCATCCGGATCTTCTGTGCATCGAACCGGAAGGTCAATACATCCGCATCAGGGCCATCCGTGATCTCCAGGCTCAAATGCAGTACAGCCCCCTGGAGGGGAAATCCCGTGTGATTATTATCAATGATGCCGACCGGATGAACATCACCTCGGCCAATGCCCTGCTCAAAACGCTGGAGGAACCCGCGCCGGGAAATCTCCTGATTCTGATCACAGGCAATCCCCACGCTCTTCCCCGCACCATTCTGTCCCGTTGCCAGCAGATTCGTTTCTTCCCCCTGGGGCGCGAAACGATCGCCTCCTACCTGGAGGAACGTCTTGCTTTGAAGAAAGACGACGCCGCCATGATCGCCGGAGCGGCCGGAGGCGGTCTGGCTCAGGCCATCGGCATGGTGCAGGAGGATTATAAATCTTTCCGAGACCGGACCCTGGACGATCTGATGGCGATTCATAATAATAACTTACTTAAATTACTAAGTTTCTCCTCAGATTTCGGAAAAGATCGAGGAGATATCCTCCGAAAACTGAACGTAATCCGGTCCTGTTACCGCGATGCCATGATCTACCGGGAAACGGGAAGGGAAGATGCGCTGATCAACCGGGATCGGATGGACATCATCGGCGACATGGCACATGGGCTTGACGGTCGAAATTTGCTGGAACGCATGCAGGCGGTTGAACATGCGCTTCAGGCCATTGATCAAAATGCCAATAAAGCGTTGACTTTGGAGGCAATGATGTTTAAACTCGCCCATCGACGGCGCCAGGAGGCATAGTTTTTGAAGGATATCGTAGGGATAAAGTTTCGGAAAGAAGGAAAAATCTACTGGTTTTCATCCCCTTTCCCCGCACTTAAAAAAAATACCCAAGTCATTGTCGAAACCGAAAACGGACTTGCTCTGGGCTCGGTCATTACGGAAGTGAAATCCGTCCGGGAAGAAGAACTGCCCCCGGATTTGAAACCCGTGGTCCGGGAAATCACGGAGGCGGACGATCCCGCCCGGGAAGAAAACCGCAAGCTCGAGAAAAATGCGAGGGCTTACTGTATCGACCGTATAAAGGCCCGGTCGCTGCCGATGAAGCTCATCGATGTCGAGTGTTTTTTCGACAAGAGCAAGATTGTCTTCTATTTCACCGCCGATAACCGGGTCGATTTCCGGGAACTGGTCAAGGACCTGGTCCAGAAATTCAGGATCAAGATCGAACTTCGGCAGATCGGAGCCAGGCAGGAAGCCCGCATGATCAAGGGTCTCGGCATCTGCGGGCGGGAAGTTTGCTGTGCAACGCTTCTGCACAATCTGGACCGCGTCACGGTCAAAATGGCGAAAGAACAGAACATGTCGCTCAATCCGGAAAAGATCTCGGGGCTTTGCGGACGCCTGATGTGTTGCCTCGCCTTCGAGTACGATGCTTACGTCGATCTGAAAAAAGATCTGCCGAAATGCGGCAGGATCATCGATACCCCCGAAGGCAAGGGAAAGGTGGTCCGCCAAAATGTCCCCCAGGGTGAAGTGGCCGTCATCCTTGAAGGCGGCAAGGAAATCGCCGTGAGCATGAAGAAAAAATCCAAAAAAGAATAATCCCCTCCTCTTCTGGTACAGAAAGGATCAGCAATATGGACAAAACATTTTACGTCACGACGCCTATTTATTACGTGAATGCTTCGCCACACATCGGGCATGCCTATACCACCATCGTCGCCGATGTCATGGCGCGATATTATCGGATGAACGGCTACCGGACCTTTTTCCTGACCGGAACGGACGAGCACGGCGACAAAATCGCCGAAGCGGCCCGGAAAGCGGGCATCACCCCCAAGGCGTACGCCGACGGCATCAGCGCCCAGTTCCGTGCCCTGTGGCCTGAACTCTCCGTCAAGAATGACTATTTTATCCGGACCACCGACGATAATCATATAAGAACCGTCATCGGCATCCTTCAGAAGGTCTACGATCAGGGGGACATCTATTTCGGCAGTTATGAGGGATATTACTGCGTCGGCTGCGAACGGTTCTACATGGAAAAGGAACTGGTGGACGGGAAATGTCCGGATCATCAGACGGAACCGGAATTCCGCAAGGAAAGCAATTATTTCTTCCGGATGAGCAAGTATCAGGACTGGCTGGTTCAATACATCCAGGACCATCCCGGTTTTATCCGCCCCGAGCGTTACCGAAACGAAGTCTTGGCCTTCCTGCGGGACCCCCTGGAGGACCTCTGCATCTCCCGTCCGAAGAGTCGCCTCACCTGGGGGATCACGCTCCCCTTCGACGAAAACTACGTGACCTATGTCTGGTTCGACGCCTTGATCAACTATGTCACCGGCATCGGTTACCCCAACGGCGAGAATTTCCCTGTCTTCTGGCCCGCAGCCCAGCACCTGATCGGCAAGGATATCCTGAAACCTCACGGTATCTACTGGCCGACGATGCTGAAAGCGGCAGGGATCGAACCCTACCGCCATCTCAATGTTCATGGCTACTGGAATGTCGATCAGAGCAAGATGTCGAAAAGCCTGGGGAATGTTGCAAAACCCCTTGACCTGAAAGATAAATACGGCCTCGATGCCTTTCGCTATTTTCTGCTCAGGGACATGGTCTTCGGCCTCGATTCCAGTTTCAGCGAGGAGAGTTTCGTACAGCGAACCAACGCTGACCTGGCCAACGACCTCGGCAATCTGCTCAGCCGGGTCATCGCCATGACGCTTAAGTATTGCGTCGGCAAGGTGCCCGTCGCCGGTCAGACGGAACCCATTGATCGGGCGTTGAGTGAAACAGCCGCCCGGGCGGTCCGGGAATCGGCGGCCGCGTTTGGGGAACTCGCCTTCCACAAGAGCCTGATGGCAATCTGGGAACTGATCAGCACCGCAAACAAGTACATCGTCGAGCAGGAACCCTGGAGTCTGGCCAAGGATCCCGCTCGCCGGGAGCGTCTGGATACGCTGCTGTATCATCTCCTGGAAGCGCTCCGGACGGTGGCCGTCCTGATCAGCCCCTACATGCCCGGCACGGCCGGCAGAATTCTGGGACAGTTGGGCATTGAAGAGATCGAACACCAGGATTTTACCGCGATTGAGAAGTGGGGTGGTTTGCCGGCAGGGAATGTCCTCAAACCCGGGGGGGCACTCTTCCCGAGGATTGAACTCAAAAAGGAAGATCCGGCGCCTCCGCAGCCGGCCAAACCGGAAA
>CAYOYJ010000178.1:0-3533 GCA_964408155.1 uncultured Syntrophales bacterium | reverse complement strand
TCGGTGATTTAGCTGAATCATGGGATATATCGCCGGACGGACTTATCATCACCTTCCATCTGCGCAAAGGGGTCAAATGGCACGACGGACAACCCTTCACGGCGGAAGACGTTCTTTACACCTATCAGGTAACAATCGACCCCAAAACGCCGACGGCCTACGCCGGGGATTTTCTCAAGGTCAAAAAAGCCGAGGTCCTCGATCCCCATACCTTCCGGGTGACCTACGACAAACCTTTCGCCCCGGCGCTGATGAGTTGGGGGACCGCCATCTATCCCAAACACCTCCTGGCGGGGAAAGATATCACCCGGAGCCCTCTCACACGCCGGCCGATCGGCACGGGGCCTTACAAATTCAAGGAATGGGTGACGGGGCAAAAGATTGTCCTTGAGTCCAATCCCCACTATTTTGAAGGCCGCCCTTACATCGACGGCTTTATCATGCGCATCATCCCTGATATGGCCACCATGTTTCTGGAACTCCGGGCCAACGGCATCGATCAAATGGGTCTGACGCCGCTCCAGTACACCCGGCAGACGGAAGCCCCCCTTTTCCGGAACAATTTTAATAAATATCGGTATTTGTCATTTACCTATGCCTACCTGGGATACAACCTGAAAAACCCCCTTTTCACCGATAAGCGGGTCCGGCAGGCCCTGGCCCATGCAATTGATAAGGATGCAATCATCTCGGGAGTACTCCTTGGCCTGGGGAAACCCGCCACGGGTCCCCTGAAACCAGGAACTTGGGCCTATAATCCCAACGTGCACACCTATCCCTATGATCCGGCCAGGGCGAAAACTCTTCTGGCGGAAGCGGGCTGGAAAGACACCAACGGCGACGGCATCCTCGACAAGGACGGACGGCCCTTTGCCTTCGAACTGATCACCAACCAGGGAAATGAAGTGCGCGGAAAATGCGCTGAGATCATTCAGGAAAGTCTTGGAAACATCGGCATTGAAGTGAAGATCCGTATTCTGGAGTGGGCCGCTTTTGTCAACGATTTCATCAACAAGCGCCGGTTCGACGCCACGATCCTGGGCTGGACCATCCCCATGGACCCCGATCTCTACGATGTCTGGCACTCCAGCAAAACGAAACCGGAGGAACTGAACTTCATCTCCTTTGCCAATGCCGAGGTGGACGCTCTTCTCGAAAAAGGACGCAGCATCTTCGATCAAAAAGAACGGAAAAAATGTTACGACCGCATCCAGGAAATTCTGGCAGAGGAGCAGCCTTACAATTTCCTCTATGTTCCCGACGCCCTGCCCATCATACACGCCCGGTTCCGGGGGATCGAACCCGCCCCTATCGGCATCGGATACAACTTTGTCAAATGGTACGTTCCCAAAGCGCAACAGCGTCTCGTCATGACCCGTTAGCAAATTCTTATCGATTGGCTCGATTCATGCCACTGCATTGACAATCGATCGGTGCGTCACTATATATTTAGGAACTGTATCGGATTAACCGGACAGAAACCGCAAATCTATTTTAAGGGAGGACAAGACATGATCAACAACAAAGTACAGGCCATCATGAACGAACAGATCAAGAACGAACTCGAATCCTATTATATCTACCTGTCCATGGCATCCTATTTTCATTCCGAGAACCTCGACGGCATGGCCCACTGGATGCGCACCCAGGCGCACGAAGAGATGATTCACGCCATGAAATTCTTCGATCACATCATCGACCGGAGCGGAAAAGCGATCCTGATGGATTTGAAACAGTTGAAAACCGATTGGAAATCCCCCCTGGAAGCCTGGAAAGACACCTACGCCCACGAACAATTCATTACCGGTAAAATCCATGCGATTCTGAAACTGGTCCGGGAGGAAAACGACTACACAGCGGAACCGCTTCTGGCCTGGTTCGTCAACGAGCAGATCGAAGAGGAGGCCAACACGGAAAAGATTCTCCGGCAGATGGAAAATATAGGAGACAGCAAACAGGGTCTGTTTATGCTGGACCGAGAACTCGCCGCGCGGGCTTTTCCTCCCGGTTCTCCCCTGGACCCGGCAGCGTATAGCGTAGCAACGTGATCATTGTAACCGGCGGAATTTAATTAGTTTAGGATGATAAAGTCATGTCGGACATGCCTGAGCTTTCTTTCATGGCTCAACGCATGTTTTTTCTCCCTGATCCTTGTCGCCGCAGGCTGCGTGCCGGTACCGGTACCGGTACCGGTATCGATGGTACCGCTCCATCCAAGACAGGAGCGTCCTATTGCCTTGGAGACCGGTTCAGCGGAAAACTTCGGTACCTTCTCTGCACCGGCTTATGACACCAGTGGTAACTTCCTGGCTGTCTTCGACTCCGGCAGCGATCTGATCCGCGTTTTTCGCAGCATTGATCTGGCGCAGGTTTACAGCATTAAACCGACGCACCGCCCGAGACGGTTGAGTTTCTCTCCCGGCGGTCATTTCCTGGTAATCGAGGAACATTCCGGGTGGATCGATGATTTTTTTAATCATAACCAAACAGACCGGGTTCAGTTCGCGTCATCTCATGTTGATATTAATTCCCCCCAAGCCTACCTAGACAAAATATCCAGCGGGTTGAGGTCTGGGACCTGCGAAACGGGAAAATAATCTCTGATCTGAGCTGTGACGCAGTCGTAACCAGCAAACCCAAAGGAGGCTGGCTGTGGGCACGGAACCGGGCCATTACACCCGGTTACCGGAGTTCGGCGCTGTTGGAAGCCCACTTTATCGCCGATGAATCCGAGTTTTCGGCTCTTTGCCGGAACGGGATTCGGCAGCGCTGGCACCCCTTTGCCTGGAACCGGTTGGCGGATGTTCCGGCACCGCCGTTCTGGAATGCAGTCATGGGTCTGACGCCGGCGAGCTGGTATACGGAAAACGATTCCGCCGGTAGATCATCCGATGGTCGGATTGGCATACTGAGAGTCCGGGATAAGCATTTGGGCGTTGCGACCATTTACCTCTGGGACCGCAGCATCCTTCAACTCAGACAACCGCCGGGAGAATGCGGAAGCAGATTACTGCCTGTTTACGCCCTTAACCGGGAAGCAAACAGGATTGTTGCCGTCTGCAACAAAGGAGTCGGCTATGTGATCCGCGTCTGGGAACTTGACTCAGGAAAAGAAATTTCTCTGGATGATGCGGCTTTCTGTCTCGCAGGAGGCCTCCCGGCAATCACCGGCGGTGGCGTTGCCCTGTCGCCTGACGGGCGGTATCTGGCGATTGCCCTGTTGGGCCAAATGGAAGCCCTCCTGCCGAACGTACTGCTTATTCCTGCCGGAATTGCCCGCAGCGATCTTCGCCTCTGGGCTGTCGAAAAGGGAAAAGAGTTGGTGACCATACCGATCGACGACCTGGTAGCATGCACCGGTTATTTTGGCGGTGTCGATTTGGCGTTTTCACCCGATAACACACTGCTTGCGGTTAGCGGCAGGCAGTTGCGCATCTACCGTCTGCGAGATTTGACCCCCGGGTCTCCTTGATTTTTCATCCGGGGATTGTGGAATTTGGCCTCTTTCCCGGGTATTAGCAGGTGTGCTTTTG
>CAYOYJ010000177.1:0-3646 GCA_964408155.1 uncultured Syntrophales bacterium | reverse complement strand
AATAACGCTCGACCGGGTAACCTGGTTCGATCTCGAGAGGCAAGGATTCCTCACGGGCAAAAACCTGTAGTGTTTCCAGTCGTTTCCGAAATTCGGCGTAGGGATGGATGTTCGGGTTGTAGAAAAAACCCGCAACATCATGTCCGATGGATTTCAGAAACTGAAGGGGATAGATGGTGCAGGGACCGCAGCAGATGTGAAGCAGGATTTTCATACCGACCGATGGGGTTTACCTTTCATAGCTCAATCAAAACAGTTCTTTCTGCAACTGACAGGGCCAGATTCTGCCGAAGTGGTCATAGGCCAGTTTTGTCGCCACCCGCCCCCGTGCCGTCCGCTGGAGGTATCCTTCCTGAATCAGATAGGGTTCGTAAACGTCTTCCAGGGTCGTCTTCTCCTCGCCGATGGCAGCAGACAAATTTTCGATGCCCACGGGACCGCCGCTGAACTTGTCTATCACGGTCAAGAGAATGGTGCGATCCATCTGGTCGAACCCCCGCTCGTCGACTTCAAACTGCTCCAGGGCTTCGATGGCAACGGCGTGGTTGATTACACCCTCGGCCTTGACCTGGGCGTAATCCCGGACACGTTTCAGCAGGCGGTTGGCAATCCGGGGGGTGCCCCGCGAACGGCGTGCCAGCTCTTGGGCGCCGTCCCGATCGATGACAATGTCGAGGATCTGGGCCGATCTTTTCACGATGACAGCCAGTTCTTCCGGCGTGTAGAAGTCAAAACGAAAACTGATGCCGAAGCGGTCCCGCAGCGGCGAAGTCAAAAGTCCCGCCCGGGTCGTCGCGCCGATCAGGGTAAAGTGGGGAATCTCCAGTTTCATGGACCGGGCCGACGGACCCTGACCGATGAGGATATCGATATGGTAATCCTCCATGGCAGGGTACAGAATTTCCTCGACCACATGGGAGAGGCGGTGAATTTCATCGATGAAGAGGATGTCGTGCTCGTGCAGATTGGTGAGAATCGCCGCCAGATCCCCCGGACGTTCGATGACGGGCCCCGAGGTGACCTTGATGTCAACGCCCAGTTCACGGGAAACGATATAGGCCAAGGTGGTTTTCCCCAATCCCGGTGGCCCATAGAGGAGGACATGATCCAGGGCCTCTTTCCGACCCTTCGCCGCGTCGATAAAAATCGCCAGGTTTTTTTTGACCTTCTCCTGTCCGATATACTCCGCGAGCATCTTCGGACGGAGCGATAATTCTTCCCCTTCTTCCTCTCCAAGAAGCGCCGGCGTGACAACGGATTCTCTTTTGACGGCTCCCATGTTGTTCAGTTCTCCATTGGCCAATTAAAATTCAGTTTGCCAGCATTTTAAGGGTTTTCTTCAGAATCACGTCCAGGGATATCTCTACGGTATGCTCCTCCCGGAAGAGCCGGTTGAGCGCATCATTAACCACCTGGTTCTTATAGCCCAGGTTGATCAGGGCCGACAGGGCATCTTCCCGGATCGCCTCCAGATCAACCGGAAGCGTTTTATCACCGGCGGCAGATTCCGGCATATCGACCATTTTCTTGTCCCGCAAATCGAAAATGATCCGCTCCGCCATCTTCTTGCCCACCCCGGGAATCCGGACCAACCGGTTCAGATCGCCCCGGGCAATCGAACGGAGCAGTTCCACCGGATCCGTTCCCGACAGGATATTCATGGCCAGTTTCGGCCCGATACCGTTGACCGTAATGAGAAGCTGGAAGAGATCTTTTTCCCGCTGGCTGATGAATCCAAAGAGTGTGATGGCGTCTTCCCGGACCTGGGTATAAACCTGAAGCACCACATTCTGGCCGACGTCGGGCAACTCATAGAAGGTGGTCAGAGGCACGAAAATTTCATAGCCCACACCCATCGCCTCGACCACCAGCGAAACCGGTGTTTTCTGAATCAAGATTCCGTTAATGCGCGCGATCACTAAACAGAGGTTCCCTTCTGAAAATTCATGTGACAAACGGCCACGGCCAAAGCATCGGAGGCATCCGCCGGAGGCGGCTCCGGCAGACCCAGAATGGCCTGGATCATCTTCTGCACCTGAAATTTTTCCGCCCGGCCGTAACCCACCACCGCCCTTTTGACCTCAAGGGGCGAATACTCAAAAACTGGCACACCCTCCTCGACGCCGGCCAGAATGGTTACACCCCGGACATGGGCCTGTTTGATGAGACTCTTGATATTTTTGCCGTAGAAAATATCTTCGACTGCCAAGGCTTGTGGTTTGTTTTCATGAATGATATCGATAAGTTTCCCGTGAATACGCAGGAGGGCTCCGGAGAGGATTTCGTTTCTCGGCATTTTGATCTCCCCGTGCAGGATATGAACCGGTTGCCCCTTGACCTTCTCGATTAAACCGTATCCCGTCACATGGAAACCCGGATCGATCCCCAGTATCTTCATGATTTTTAACGTTTAAGATGCCTTCCCGCGAAACAACCCCTGCTAATCCATGTTCAGTTTTTCCATGACTTCATCGTCAATATCGAAGTTGGCGTAAACATTCTGGACGTCATCATTGTCTTCCAGCTTTTCCATCATTTTGAGCATCGACTCCGCCTTGCCTGTGTCAAGCTTGACTTCGTTCTGGGGAATCATGTTGATTTTGGCTTCCAGCCAGGCGATCCTCTGCGCTCCAATGGCTGATTTGACGTCTTCAAAAGCGGAAACGTCTGTCACGATCATGAATTCGTCGCCTTCATCACGTACGTCGTCGGCACCCGCCTCCAAGGCTATTTCCATCAGTTTTTCTTCGTCGATGACCTTCTTGTCAATAGAAATGGTGCCTCTTTTTTCAAAGATCCAGGCAACGCAGCCGTTTTCACCGAGATTTCCGCCGCTTTTGGAGAAAATATGCCGGATTTCGGCGACGGTCCGCTGCTTGTTGTCCGTCATGACTTCGACCAACACCGCAACACCTCCGGGGCCGTAACCCTCATATGTCAATTCTTCGTAATTGACGCCGCCTTCCGCCGCACCGGCACCCTTCTTGATAGCCCTTTCAATATTCTCTTTGGGCATATTCTCTTCTTTGGCAGCGAGGACCGCCGTCCTCAAGCGCGGATTGCCCTCAGGATCACCACCACCGAGCCGCGCGGCGAGACTGATTTCCTTGATCAGTTTCGTAAATATCTTCCCTCTCCTGGCATCGATCGCGCCTTTTTTTCTTTTGATCGTACTCCACTTTGAATGACCGGACATAAAACTCTGCTCCTTGATACCCTTATTGTTGTGGTATCTTCCATAACACAGTGCAAAGACCGTTTCAAACAAAAACCCCTCCAGAATTGGAGGGGTTTTAATATTTATCCCGGCAGCTACCTACTCTTCCACACGGTCGCCCGAGCAGTACCATTGGCGCAAGAGAGCTTAACTTCCGTGTTCGGAATGGGAACGGGTGGGTCCTCTCCGCTATAACCACCGAGATATATTCTCAGGTATTATTAACAATTGCACATCAAGAGCGCTGAATTTTAATTTATTATGGCCAAGCCGCACGACCGATTAGTATCAGTTAGCTAAACATATTACTATGCTTACACACCTGACCTATCAACCTTGTAGTCTACAAGGGGTCTTCAGTTCTGATGTCTCCACCAGAAGGGATATCTTATCTTGAGGTGGGCTTCCCGCTTAGATGCTTTCAGCGGT
>CAYOYJ010000176.1:0-3764 GCA_964408155.1 uncultured Syntrophales bacterium | reverse complement strand
CACCCCAGCGGTCCGGATTTTCACCGAAGCGCAAAGCCAAGGCTCTCATGACGGCCTCCGTGGCCAATGAATGTCCCCGCATCCGGTCGTTCTGAATATAACAGCTCATCAGGGCCAGAGCTTCTTCTCTTGAAGGGCTCACTCCAGACCCTCCTTTCTCCGCCACATGATTTTGTTAAAACTATATGAAACGGATATTGATTGATGTCAAGTCTGATCCTGTGGTAATCACAGGAACAAGCTGCCGAACAAACCCTTGGCACCAATAAAGGGCAACGCCGATCCCCCATGCGGTTCGGTACGTAAAAAAATCTCCGGAAAGTATTTTTATGGAAGATGTCGATGTTCTCATCAAAAACGGCCGAATTCTGACCCTCGATGAAAGCGATCGGCTGATCCCCGACGGTTGGGTCGCCATCAGAGGCGGAAAAATTCTCGCACTGGGGGAAACAAAAGCGCTCGCCCCCCGTTATCAGGGAAAGAAGGTCATTGACGCAAACAACGGCATCGTCATGCCCGGCCTGATCAACGCACACACCCACGCCGCCATGACCTGCTTCCGGGGTATCGCCGACGACATGGAATTGCTGGATTGGCTCAACAACTATGTCTTTCCGGCGGAGGCAAAAAACGTTGATCCTGAATTGGCCTATTGGGGAAGCCTCCTGGCCTGCGCAGAAATGATCAAGTCCGGCACGACCACCTTTTGTGACATGTACATCTTCGAAGAGGAAACCGCCCGCGCGGCAAAACAAGCGGGTGTACGCTGTCTCATCGGCGAAGTGCTCTTCGATTTCCCCTCACCGAACGCCAAATCGCCCGTAGAAGGCCTAACTTATACACGACGTCTGATCGAAAAATGGGCGGGAGATCCCCTGGTCAACATTGTGGTGGAACCCCACGCCCTTTATACCTGCAGTGAATCCCTGCTCTTGGAAGCCAAGGCCCTGGCCGGTGAATACGGTATTCCCTTGGCCATGCATCTTCTTGAAAGCCAGGGGGAAAACCAGTTATTAAACGACAAACTGGGAATGAAGGCCTCGCATTATTTAAGAGCTTTGCAGCTTCTCAATCCTTCTTTTATTGCCTTTCACGGCGTCTATCTGGACGACGAGGACATGGCCATTTTCGCCGATCACGGCTGCAAGGTTGTTCACAACCCCGAAAGCAACATGAAACTCGCCTCCGGCATTGCACCGGTTGCGGACATGACCCGTAAAGGCATTCCTGTCGGCTTGGGTACGGACGGCTGCGCCAGCAACAACAATCTGGATATGTTTCAGGAAATGGACTCGGCGGCCAAACTCGGCAAACTGGCTCGCCTGGACCCGACCGCCATGCCCGCCGGAACGGTGCTGCGCATGGCAACCTGCCGGGGTGCGGAGGTTCTGGGCATGGGGCACCGGATCGGATCACTCAAACCCGGCATGGAGGCCGATCTCATCGTAATCGATACGAACAAACCCCACCTGACGCCGATGTACCACGCATATTCCCATCTCGTCTATGCCGCCAACGGCTCCGACGTGGATACGGTCCTCATCCACGGCCAGGTTGTCATGGAAAAACGGCGGCTTACAACCATCAATGAGGAAAACATCATGACGGAAGTCAGCCGGATCGCCGAACGAATCAAAAACAGTCTGAACATGACGGCACCATGACGGGACCCTCGGAGAAAATTCTCGACATCCTCATCACCGACGTCTGCGTCCTGACTATGCTGGAACGCCCGTCGCTCATTGCCTGCGCGGATATCGGCATCCGCGATGGATTAATCAGCTTTATCCGGAGCAAGAATCATCCTGCAGGTGCGGACAACCTGGAACCAACCCGCGAAAAGATTGACGGCCGGAAAAAACTTCTCATGCCCGGTCTCGTCAACACCCATACCCACCTGCCCATGGTGCTGCTCCGGGGACTGGCAGACGATCTACCGCTGATGGATTGGCTGAACGGTTTCATTTTCCCCGCTGAAGGGCGGTTTATGAACAAGGAGACCGTCTACGCCGGATCGCTTCTGGCCATGGCCGAAATGATCCTTTCCGGAACGACGACTTTCTGTGACAGCTATTTCTTCGTCGATCGGATCGCCCAGGCGGCGGTGGACATGGGTATGCGGGGCATCGTCTGTCAGGGATTCATTGATTTCCCGGCACCGGACATCCCCAATCCCCGGCAGAAAAAGGAAGCGGCTCACCGCTTTCTCAACCGCTGGCAAAACCGCCATCCCTTGATCAATGCGGCGCTTTTCTGCCATTCACCCTATACCTGCTCCGGAGAAACGCTCAAGGAAATCAAGGCGGTTTCCCGTCAGTGGCAGGTACCATACCTGATCCACCTGGCAGAAACGCGGGACGAGATCCGAATGATTAAAGAAAAATACGGGAAATCCCCAGGGGTTTATCTGGATGATTTAGGCGTTCTTGATAAAAACACCATCGCCCTACACGCCAACTGGCTTTCCGATCAGGAAATCAATCTGTTTTCCCGACAAAAGATCAAAGTTGCCCACTGTCCGGAGAGTAACATGAAACTTGCCGCCGGCATGGCGCCTGTCCCCGAACTGCTGCGGCACGGAATCACCGTCGGCCTGGGGACGGACGGCGCCGCCAGCAACAACAATCTGGATTTGTTCCGGGAAATGGGTATGACCGCCAGAGTTCACAAAGCTGTACAATCGGACCCAACGGTCACGGATGCAACCACGGTGCTGCGCATGGCGACCATCGAAGGGGCAAGACTCCTGGGGCTGGAGCAACAAATCGGAACGGTGGAAGTCGGGAAATCAGCCGACCTGATCCTGATCGACCTGAATCAACCTCACCTGACACCCCTTTATCGGGTCACGTCTCATCTCGTTTACGCTGCCTCCGGCGCGGACGTATCCACCGTGATCATTGACGGAAAACTGGTGTTGCGTGAGCGGAAGTTTATGCATGCTGATCTTGACGACATTATGAAAACCGTCCGGGACATGGGAAAACACATTTCCAGGAAACTTGGCGGGCAATACACATCTCATTGTATACAGGAACGATCTTGCTCATTTTTCCGGAACAATGTGTTTTTTTAAATGCCTGTTATTGACAAACCCGGAGGGAATCGCTATCTTCCACTTCAATTGACGCTTCGTTTGTATTGCGATCCGCCTAAAAAAAGGAAAAAACATGAAAAATCCAAACTCCCTGCTCAATACCTATAAATGTAAGAAATACGGCCATCTTATTACGGAAGAATGCCATGACACAACCTGCGAGTGGCGCATCAAGAGCGGAAACTTCCTGAACTGTACCTGGATCGCCTGTATATACGGACCATTTACTCTGGAAGAGGTAGGAGAAATGATGGGGGTAACGCGGGAAAGAATCCGCCAAATCGAAGCCAAGGCTCTAAAAAAACTGCAGCATAAAAAACGCCGCGACCAGCTTCGCGATTTTGCCCTCTCCAATGAATGGGATGTTTAACCGTTGGGGCGGCGCTTCCTCTTCCGCATCTCCTCTGAGATGAGAAACTCTCGCATGTAGGTCTTTCTTTCAGGTCGTGAAAACAGAAAGGTGCTCAGTTCGAACTCCAGGGCAAGAGCGGCGCCCACTTCCAGGTGCGGAACCATGGACGAGACCTTTTTCACAATCTCCGTGGCTTTTGCCGGTCGCCGGGAAATTTCCTTGGCCATTCCCTCCACTTCTATCATAAGTCGTTCCGGGGGTACCACCTTATTCACCAAACCGATCCTCAGCGCCTCGTTGGCTGGAATAGGCTCC
>CAYOYJ010000175.1:0-3787 GCA_964408155.1 uncultured Syntrophales bacterium | reverse complement strand
AACCGGAATATCCGGTCGAGCGTTATTTCCGCCGTGTATCGTTTGAGGAGGAGGACCGGTGCCGCCATTGCTATGAAGAGCGGCTGAATATCGCTTTCGCCAGGGCGGTCGAGCGAGGGGCGGACGCCATGACGACGACGCTTTTGTACAGCCGGTATCAAAAACATGATCTCATCGTGGAGACGGCACATAGGCTGTCCGCTTGCTACGGTGTGCCCTTTTTCTATCATGATTTTCGTAAAGGATGGCAGGAGGGCATCCGCTTATCGAAGGAACGGGGTATGTACCGGCAAAATTACTGTGGTTGTCTCTACAGTGAAAGGGAGCGCTTCTGTAAAAATTGATTTTTGGCTCATCTTCTTTCCATTTTTCAAAACAGGACATGGAAGTGTAATTGGTCAGCGCTGCGGAGGGAATACCACGCATTTACATGAAGCTGTGTCTTAAAAGACACAACATGGCGGACATGATGATGGTTCATCATAAAGTGCAGTCACTGAAAGCACAATATAATCAGATGCTTGCCATGTTTAATTTTATTAACGGCGATTCCCTGTAAATGGTATGCTTTTTGTAAAAGCAAATTTTAGAAATGATCATGAGAGGATACACCGGTTCGAGCTTCCCGGGGGATGAGGACAGCGGCCGGAAAGTTCAGGACGATTTATGTATTTTCAGAGAACAATTCATAATCAGGTAAGCTGTGCCAGCGTCGGTCTGCACACGGGCCGGAAAATCAGCATGACCGTGAAGCCGGCGGGGGTGAACGAAGGCATTACCTTCATCCGGCAGGATGCCGCGGGAGCGAATAAGCGCGTTAAGGCCTCCATCGAAAACGTTTCCGATACAACCCTGGCGACGACCATCGGTAATAACGGCAACTCGATTTCGACGATTGAGCATCTCCTTTCCGCCCTCCGGGGGATGGGGATCGACAACGCGGTGATCGAAATCGACGGGCCGGAAGTTCCCGTCATGGACGGCAGCGCCCTGCCTTTTGTCGATATGATCAAAAACGCGGGGATCCGCGAACAGGACCGGGGCAAGCAGTTTCTGGTCATTAAAAAACCCGTCTCGGTTTCGGACGGCGAGGGGTGGGCGGAACTGCTGCCGGCATCCAAGTTCAGAGTTACCTACGAGATTCAATTCAACCATCCCCTGATTGGCCGTCAGGTATATGATCTGGATCTGTCGGAGATCGCCTACGAGAAGGAAATCTCGTTTGCCAGGACCTTCGGTTTCTTGAAAGACGTGGAGTACCTTCAGGCACGGGGTTTGGCTCTGGGGGGATCGCTCAAAAACGCCGTCGTTCTGGACGATGTCAAGATCATCAATAAAGAAGGGCTTCGTCATCCCGAAGAATTCGTCAAACACAAGATTCTCGACGCCATCGGCGATCTGTATCTGATCGGAATGCCCATCCTGGGCCATTTCAAGGCTTTCAAATCCGGTCACAAGCTGCACTTCATGCTGTTGAAGGCATTGCTGGCGCAACCGGAGAATTGGCAGATCATCCGCTGCTACGAAAACAATTCCCTGGGAGAAAAGTACCCTTCACCGGCCCCGCCGGTCGTGGAAGTGGTCGATTCAGCGCGCCTGTAAAACCCTTGACCTTCGCATCAAGTCGTCCCATGATTTTTCCCCGCCGTAAATAGCGCTTGCTTTTTGGGGATTAGTTTCTTAGAAAAAGCAATCCATTATTAATCCGGTAAGGGTCATTGTGAAGCCCATGGGGATGATCGAAACACGTAAATTCATTCGTGTTGCTGCAGTTTTGCTCCTGCTGTTGTCGCTGCTGTCCTGCGGCAAGAGCGGGCGCATCAATGACGTGATGGTCATGGATGACACCCGTGATGTCTTGGTTTACGCCCGGCTCCAGAGTCTGCTGAAGGAAGATACGGAAAAGATGACTCATGCAGGCGTCGCCGTATCCTGTACCTTCTATGTCAATTTTTATCAGCAAAAGTCTTCCTGGTTCGACCACCGTCTTTCCAGCCAGGTGGTGCGCAATACTATCAAATACGACAACATCAAGAAAAATATTTACGTCAAGACGCGCCTCAACGGGGAAGTAATCGATATCGTGCAGTTCAACGACTTTGGCAGCGCAGTGTCCAGCCTGATCGATCTGAACGGCATCTCCGTCGCCCATGTCGGCAAGCTGCGTAAGACGGAAAAGTATTATGTCGAGATCAAGGCGAAGGTTGGAAAGGATGAGCATTCAGGCTTCGTTCGCTATATCATGTTATTCCTGCCGTTCATGGAAACGGAGACGCCCTGGTACCGGAAGGAGTTCGTTTGGAAAGATTGAAAGAGCCTGTCGGCCAGAATCAGATGGATATCCGGGAAAAGAGGCGAAGAAAAAGAGAGCGCATCCTCATCATTTTGACGGTTATCGTCATTGCCTTCCTGACCTATTCCGGCAACCAGTTTTTCCAGAAAGAGGCCGACTGGGGCGCCGCGAACAACATCTTCTTCGTCGGTCTTCTCAATATCAATATCATCCTGATTCTTTTTCTGATTTTCCTCATTGTCCGCAATGTCGTCAAACTGGTTTTTGAAAGACGTCGGGGAATCCTCGGTTCCAAATTGCGGACCAAGCTGGTGACGGCCTTCGTCAGTCTGTCCCTGATTCCGACTGTTATCCTGTTTTTCGTCTCCATCAATTTTCTGTCCAACAGTATTGAAAACTGGTTCAGCGTTAAAATTGGCGATGCCCTTAACCAAACCCTTGATTTGGCTCATATCCATTACCAGCAGACAGAGGAGCAGGCCAAATATTATGCTCGTCAGATCGCTTCGGATATCACCCTGAATCAACTCTATGATCTTGAAAGAACAGATTTTCTTGTTAATCTTGCCCAGTTGAAGCATAAAAATTTCAAGCTTGGCTATCTTCAGATTACTTTCGATAATCGTGAAAAGGACGTTATCTTTCAGGACGCCGCTTTCCCCGGCGTGTCTGCCGATATCTTTACCGCCAAGGTCCGGGAGGATCTCTATGCCGGGAAGGACGTTACCGTCGTTAAACCGTCTAACTCCGGGGATCTTATCAATGTGCTGGTACCCATTTACTCTCATGTCAGCCCGTATGAGGTAATCGGATACGTCTTTGTCGGCTCTCTCATTCCCAAGGATATTGTGGATAAAATGGCCGTCGTATCAAACACATCGGAAGCCTACAGTCAGTTGCGCCTGTTCAAGACGCCGATTAAGTTGAGCTATATCATAACCTTGTCCATCGTCACGCTGCTCATCGTCTTTTCAGCAACCTGGTTTGGCCTGTTTCTGGCCAAGGGTATCACCGAACCCATTCAGGACCTCGCGGAGGCTACCCATAAAATCGCCGAGGGCAACCTGGATCATCAGATTAATATCGTTGCGGAGGATGAAATCGGTGTTTTAGTGGACTCCTTCAACCAGATGACAAGAGATCTGAAAAAAAGCGACGAAAATTTACAGTTGGCCAATGCCGACTTGGTGAAGCGACGAAAATACATGGAGGCGGTCCTGCTCCATGTTTCCGCCGGCATCCTTTCCCTGGACAAAAACGGTGTGGTAACGACCATTAACCGGGCGGCGGAGGTCATGCTGAATATTCCGGCAGTCAATGTGCTCCACCGTCCCCGCGCTGAGTTGTTGGCGGCGGAGAATATGTCCGTGATCAATGAACTGCTTGAAGATGCCCAGATCAGCGGATACGGAGTCGTGGAAAAACAGGTGGAACTTCTGATTCGTGAACGCCCCCTGACCGTGCTGGTTACCATTACGGTGATTCACGAAAGCA
>CAYOYJ010000174.1:0-3836 GCA_964408155.1 uncultured Syntrophales bacterium | reverse complement strand
ATAACAGGCAAAGGAAGCGATGAGTGCGGGGATAAGATGTCCGACGTTACCCCGGATGCACACGACAGACAAAATGATCCCCGACCAGACGGTCCGCCTTGGAGAAGGGCAATTGTCCGAATTCATCGGGAAGAATCCAGCGACAATCCGCACATCCTTCTCTGCGTGGTTCCCCTGCGACCACCGTGCAGGTAAAAACGTGCAGGTGGAGCCGGAAATGGGTGTAGGCATGCTTGACCATTCCCAGCAACACTTCTTCCTCAGTGTGCAAGCCGACTTCTTCCGCCACCGTTCTTTTCACGGTCTGAACCGATGTCTCCCCCTGCGCCGCAAAACCGCCGGGGAATTTCCAGAGCGACCCCAGAAGACCCGACGGCGGCCGTTTCACCACCAGCAAACGTCCACGGACATCGCGGATGATTGCGGCAACAGTCTCCCGGACGGGAATGATCTTCTTTTCCGTCGGCGTCGGGAAAACGTCGGTTTGGGCATGTTTCCGGGCCAGACATTTTTCCCGCAGGGGGCATGGATCGCACAGCGGTTGACGTGGCCGACAAATCGTCGCACCGAGTTCCATCAGGGCCTGGTTCAACTGCCCCGGCTGAGCGTCCGGAAGAAGGATCGGCGTCATCAAATCCGCCAGGCGGCGATATCCTTTTGGATCCGCTTTGACCCCGGGCAGAGCATAAAAACGGCAGAGCACGCGCCGGACATTGCCGTCGATCGCCGGCACTGCCTGTCCAAAGGCGATACTGAGCACCGCCCCGGCCGTATAGGCGCCGATACCGGGAAGCTGAAGCAGCGCGTCCAGATTCTGCGGGATATGACCGTCGAATTTCGCCACGACGATGCGGGCGGCCCGGTGGAGCTGCCGGGCGCGGCTGTAGTAGCCCAGATTTTCCCAGACCTGGAGCACATCCTGCTCGGTCGCGCGGGCCAGGTCGGATACGGTCGGGAAACGCCGCAGAAAACGTTCGTAATAAGGAATAACCGTCGCAACCTGTGTCTGCTGGAGCATGATTTCCGACAGCCAAATCCGGTAAGGGTCCTGCGTCTCGCGCCAGGGCAGGGACCGGCGATGCTGTCGGTACCAAGACAGAAGCTTCCGCGCCGGCAAACGGACGCGCGCCGGCTTTTGGCCGAGAACCTTGTGGGGCACAGGATGAATCAGGCCGGTTTCAGCTTCGGGAAGCGCTGGTCCAGGGTCTGGTTCCAGTCGTCGAGATCGGCCTTGATCCGGTCGAACAGTCCGCTGTAATCGCCTTCGACCGTTACCTGTCGAATCCGGTCTCCCTGACGGATGCTGTTGACCACATCCTGGTCCGCCGGAGACGCGACCGCGCCGAACACGGTGTGATGCTGATCCAGCCACGGCGTGGACACATGGGTGATGAAGAACTGACTCCCGTTCGTCCCGGGTCCCGCATTGGCCATGGAGAGGATGCCCGGCCGGTCGTGTTTCAGATCGGGCTGGAACTCATCGTCGAACCGATACCCCGGACCTCCGGTCCCCGTGCCCAGAGGGCACCCACCCTGAATCATGAAATCGGCGATCACACGGTGGAAAGTCAGCCCGTCGTAGTAGCCTCGCCGGGACAGATTGACAAAATTACCCACCGTCACCGGAACACGGTCCACGAAAAGCTGAAGGCGAATCGCGCCCTTGTCCGTCTCGATCAGCACAAATAGGTTTTCTTTATTTTCCATGGGTTTTCTCCTTATGCGAAATGTGGCCTTGATCTATCAGATTTCACGGTTCCTGTCAAAAAAGATGGGGGGAAGAAAGGCAAGAAAGAAAGGTTGTGAATTCAGGCCGGAACCTTATCGGGGGCACTCCTGTTCTCCACCGGCGTACCGGACAGTATGACCCGGTTGCGACCGCCCTTCTTGGCCGCGTAAAGGGCCTGGTCGGCCTGATCGATCAGTTTCTCCGGGGTATCGATTTCATCAGCCACCTGTGCGACACCCATGCTGATGGTGATGTGGACGGCAATTCCCTGGGAGTGAAACAGGTTTTCCTCCACCGTCCGGCGGCACCGCTCCGCAATCACCGCCGCCCGGTTCAGGTCCGTCTCCGGCAGGTTGCAGCAGAACTCTTCGCCGCCGTAACGCACCAGGACATCGGTGCTCCGGATCAGCCTGCCGATCAGTGCCGTCACCGCCTGTAGGATATAATCGCCGAACAGATGGCCGTAAGTGTCATTGACGACTTTGAAATGATCCAGATCGAACATTAGCAGGCTGAGGGCATTCCGGTAACGCCGCGTACGGTTGATCTCTTCTCTCAAGCGGGTGTTTAAGAAACGCCGATTGTAGATGCCCGTCAAGCCGTCCTTCATATTCATCTCGATCAGCCGCTGTTCATAAACGGCGATATCCGTCACGTCCCGGACAGTGATGCAGATATAGGCGATTGCACCGTTTTCATCCCGGATGGGCCCCATATTACAGGACTGCTGCATAAAGGGAAAACGCTTGTCCAGGGTACTGACCGGTTTGAACGGGAAGAGGTAGTGATGAAGCTTCTGCGAGAAGAAATAGAGATTCCCCAGGCCGACAACGCAACGGCAGCTGCGGAGAAACCGGGGATTATCCAACTCAGGAAAGAAATCGAAAAGGGGCTGTCCGATGATGCGCTCCGCTGCAATGCCGCTGTGCCGTTCCATCCAGCGATTCCAGGTGAACACCTTCAGCTCCCGGTCTAAAATAACGATGCCGATGTCAAGAATGTCGGATACCTGGGGAAAAATCATGCATACTGCTCCACGAATGCGTTCAGGGCTTTTTTAAGCCAGACCACGCTCGCCTGACTGAAGAGTAAAACCAGCATGCCGTTCACCTCTCTGTTCTCAAAACAGAAAAGGGCGTTGAGAATGACGGCGCTGTCAGCGGAATTGAACATGTCACCGGGAATAATGTCGGCAGCGGACCTTTCCAGAAGCACAACCGGTGGAGAATAAGCCATGACGTCATTCAGAAGTTCCGCAATTTTCCCCACGCACGCCCCGACGACGATGTTACCGATTTCCATGAGGGTTCCCTTGGCCAGGTCATCGATGGGTTCGTCATGAAACAGGTCGGGGTCCTCACAGGACAGGATGGAGATCAGTTCGCTTTCCGCGCCTGAAGTAAAGACAAGAAGAGCATAACCGTTGAATTTACCCCAGAATTTCTGCTCAACGATACTGACGCGCTCTCGTTCCCCGACCATCTCCGCAAAATAGGACGGAAGCTGAGCGGCCGGAATCATCCGGACATCGGGAACGCTCAATTTAATAAAGATATCAATATATTCCGCAAGATCAGCGCTCGCCTTGCCGAAGGCGATATTCATAATCTCCTGCAGAATGTCAATTTCATCGCTACTGATTATGGATTCTTGATGGTCGGGCATGGTGCTCAAGTCAGATCGATTAGGAAACTTCGGACAATATTTTTAAAACGGATTCTTTCGAGGGCGGTTTTTTCAGAATATCCATCGCCCCCAAGTTTAAGGCCCGTTCCAGAGATTTGACTTGAATATCGGCGGTACACATGATGATGCGGGCCTGATGATCCACTTTCATAATGGCTTCCAGACATTCAAGCCCGCCCATGACCGGCATGGTGATATCCATAAAAGTTAAATCGGGAGCGAATTCTTTGAATTTCTCAAGACCGGACTGCCCATCCGCCGCCTCAAAAAACTCATATTCCGGTTCTTTAGGTATACAGCTCCTCAGAATTTTCCTTGCCACTGGAGAGTCGTCAACGATCAATATTTTTTTAATCATCGCAACCAAGACCTCAATTGTCGTGGAGTAAAATGGTTATTGAAGCTTCAGATGATACCTCCC
>CAYOYJ010000173.1:0-3899 GCA_964408155.1 uncultured Syntrophales bacterium | reverse complement strand
ATCTGCTCGGTCTCCATATCATCGGACCGCATGCGACCGAGATCATCGCCGAAGTCAAGCGTGATCCCGCGCTCGTCCAGGGCCTGCCGGCACCGCGCGGAACGGGACGCAGCCCGCTGCCAACAGATTCAGGCTGCTGCCCTGCCGCCCTCGATGGACTATGTCTAATCTTATCGTTGTGGCGGGGGAGCGAGCAACTTGTTGAGCTGCTTGTTCAACTGATCCTGGAGCAGATTCTGCGTGGCGTTCTGGGGGGGATTTTAGGCGGATCTCGGCGACGGTAACATGAATTCCATGATCCATGTGAACGGGATGTTCCTGTGGAGAGACAACGTGGCAAGAAGCGCTTTTGTTATGTCGCCGGATCAAGACAATTTTGAATTATTATAGTGATTTATAAGGAGTCAAAATGAAACCTTGCCGAACATGCCGTCATGACATTTCCGAACAGGCCTTGTCGTGTCCCCATTGTGGGGCGCCGTATCCGGCGAGAGAGAAATGGGACGGCTGGGGCTTTGAGTATAAATCGGAGGCTACCCTTTGCGGCTGGCCCCTTGTTCATATTTCCTTCAAATACCGGCCGAACCGGGTGCCTGTACCCGCCAAAGGAATCGTTGCCATTGGTCAGTTCGCCTGCGGTTTTTTCACCCTTTCTCAGTTTGGGATCGGTGTGGTCAGCGTCAGCCAGTTTACGATTGCGGGTTTTGCTCTGGCGCAATTTGCCGCCGCCTACTCACTGATTGCTCAGATTGGGGTTTACATTCACGAAGGGCACGGACAATTTGTGATGCGCCTGGCCGATCTGATCCGTCGGTTCCAATAAATAATCGTTCAAGTCGCCCCCTCAAGATACGCCGATTCTGCATGTTTTCTCAGCCGGATCTTTGCCGTCCAGCACCGCCCGGACGGTTTCGGCCAGCACCGACAACTCGATGGGCTTCATGATCAGAGCCTTGATGCCCAGGGCCCGGGATTTCTCCTCGTCGATCAGTTCACTGAATCCTGTGCAGATAATGAAAGGGCATTCAGGCCGAATTTCCAGAAAGAACTTGGCCAAATCCGCCCCGGTTAAACGGGGCATCGTCATATCACTGATCACAAGGTGGTAAGCATGAGAATTCGTGCGGAATTCTTCCAAAGCTGCTTCGCTGTCCGTTTTCAGCGTGACATGGTACCCCAGTCGGTCCAGCATGGTCCGACAGACCTCGGCCACCCAGGCATCGTCATCCACCAGCAGGATCTTTTCATCACCTCGAGGTAGAGGCGATGATTCACTTTGCTTGGTTGAAGCGGCTTCTTTTTCGATGACGGGCCAGTAGACGGTGAATGTGGTGCCCAGATCCTTTTTGCTTTCCACCCGAATCGCGCCGCCGCTGGCGGTAACGATGCCGTGTACGACCGACAGTCCCAGACCCGTTCCCCGCCCGATTTCCTTGGTCGTGAAATAAGGGTCAAAGATGCGATCCAGAATCGCTGCATCGATGCCGTGTCCCGAGTCCTTTACTTTGAGAACGACGTATTTGCCTGCGGAAAGACCTGGTATTTCAGCAGCCATGGCCTTACTCAGGTTTTCAAGGTTGAGGCTTACATCCAGAGCGCCGCCCTTCTCCATCATGGCATGATAAGCGTTGGTGCACAGATTCATCAGCACCTGGTGGACTTCCGTCGGATCGGCCAGGACGTTGTCCGCCTCGGTTTTGATGTCCAGGCGGACATTGATGGTGCTGGGCAGGCTGGAACGTAGGAATTTCATGGTTTCCTTGATCAGGGGGCTCAAACGGGTCGGTTTTCTTTCCTGTTCCGTCTTGCGGCTGAAACTCAGAATCTGCTGTACCAGATCCCTGGCCCGGCTTCCCGCTGAGAGGATCCCCTGCAGGTATTTCCGGATATCGCTGTCCTGCTTCGTGTACATGAGGGACAACTCCGCATAGGCAATAATCGGCGCCAGGATGTTATTGAAATCATGGGCAATGCCCCCTGCCAGGGTACCGATGGCTTCCATCTTCTGGACCTGTTGCAGTTGTTTGGTTAATTCCTCCTTTTCTTTGTCCTTGATTTCGATTTCGATGAGCCGCTGCTGAAGTTCCCGTCCATAATCATGGGCTTTTTCATAGAGGATGGCGTTACGCAGGCCGCCGGAAATTTCATTGGCCATGGCTTCCAGGAAAGGCACCTGTTCTGCGAAATTTATTTTGCTGATCGAGGCCATGCCCAGGACACCGATAATTTCATGGCCACTCCGGAGCGGTGTGGCCACAAAGGCATTCACGCCGGCGATTTTACATTCGTCGCGAATGCAACGCGGATCTTTATTGATGTCGTCGGAATAAACCGTCTCTCCGTTTTCCAGGGCCAGACCGCACAAACATTCCCCTACGTGGTGTTCCATACCCCCCTCGTCGATGACGACGCCGGTTTGTGAGAACTGCTTCAGGAGTGTCAGATCGTCTCCTTTCCGGAGCAATATGACGGATAAATCGGGATGAAAGGTCCTATCGATATGCTCCAACGCCTGGTCCACAACGGATTGGCGGGAAAGATCGGCGCCGATGGTGCGGGCCAGACCGTTCAGCATGGCCAACTCGCAAGCGCGCTTTTCCGCTTGTTCCTCCGCCC
Source organism: uncultured Syntrophales bacterium (assembly GCA_964408155.1). Classification (GTDB taxonomy): domain Bacteria; phylum Desulfobacterota; class Syntrophia; order Syntrophales; family JAAYKM01; genus JAAYKM01. The sequence goes on along the minus strand of CAYOYJ010000173.1, from coordinate 1,283 downwards.
GCTTGTGCGCGGAAACATCGGTGATAACGCCCTGTACACCGGCAACATCTGTTCCGTGATAAATCGGTCGCGCCGATATGCGCAGCCAGATTTCCCGACCGCTTTTCGTGAACAGGGGATAATCTTCGATTGAGGACTCCCCCGCCAGGATTCTGAGGAAGTTCGCCTGCAGTCTGGCATGTTCCTTTTCCGGGAAAAACTCGGGGAACGGACGCCCCAGCACTTCTTCGGGTTTATACCCCATCATTTCTTCAATGGCGGTATTGATATAGAGAATGCGGCCGGTGACATCGACGGACCAGATGGCCTCGTTCAGGTTTTCCACGAGTTCACGGTAGCGCTGTTCGCTTTCCCGCAGGGCGTCCGCCGTCCGGGCCATTCGTTCTGTCTTATCAAGCACAGTGAGTCTGGCGCATCTGGAGGTTACAAAAAATCGAATCAATCCCCGTGATGAAAAGTCTGTTTGGAAGGAAATAAACAGTCTCCGACATGGGTTCTGCAGGGGATGGGGTGGTGAATAAAATCGAAAGCAGGGGAGAGAACTCCTGGCACGCTATGCATTTGATGGAACCTGGAACGAAGACGAGGCGGACGAGGCGAAGGATACCAATGTCGTCAAGTTTCGCGATGCTTACCTCGGGCCGGTGTTTTATCTGGAGGGAGTCGGTACCCGTCTGGGATTTATCGGGAAAATCCCGGGCGGATTAACCGATGCCGGAGGCCATATCCGCATCTTCGACCGCATGCGGGTCCTATGGCGACCCTTTCTGGATCAACCCGGAATGCCGGTTGCGGTTTCGCCGCCGCCGGACAATTTTCTCTACCTTTATCGGACAAATGTCTTTTACCGGTTTTTCTTTCGTCAGTTATGGCGTGATGTTATCCCGCCCGCTTTGGCCGGGATCCTGATCCTGGTCATGCTGGCCGGCCTCGCCCGGGGCCTCTACGCGATCATGAACGCCGCCGGTTTCGTCTGTGCGCGTGCGGTATCTGTACAGGGCGAGACCGGTGTTCAAGGCCGCGGCGTCTTCTCCTGCAGCAATATCTGCTGGTCGAGCGGCTTGGCGGTCGTGAAAGGACAGCGGTACCGCATCACGCTCCGTGTGAATGAGCAGCACCCCTGACGGGACGATACCATTGAAACCGGTCCGGCCGGTTTCGGCCGTGAAAAAATGACGCCCGCCATGAATCCGGGGGTGGCCTTCCGGTGGCAGGTGAGGTAACCGTGGTGCAAGCCGATGGTCCGCATCGGTATCGAAGGAAGCGATGAATACCCCCTGAGC
>CAYOYJ010000172.1:0-3923 GCA_964408155.1 uncultured Syntrophales bacterium | reverse complement strand
AATATCCATCAGAATCAGATCGAAAGCCCGCTGATGGACCTGATCGATGGCCTCGCTGCCATCCGAGGCTTCTGTGATGTCATATCCCCAGCCTGAGAGCAGGGCCCGCAGCATGGTCCGATGTGCCCGGTCATCATCGCAAATTAAAACCGTATTTTCCATGAATCCTTTCCTTTCTTTTCCGTCTATGCCGCTTCTCCGGAAGGGAGCAGGATGGTCACGGTTGTGCCCTTCCCTTCTTCGCTCGTGATGCGGATATGGCCGTTATGCGCTTCAATAATGCGATGGACGATGGCGAGTCCCAACCCGGTTCCGGAAGATTTTGTCGTAAAATAGGGATCATAGATATGGGAGAGGTCTTTCTGGTGAATACCCCTTCCGGTGTCCGACACGGTGATTAGCCTCATGCCGTTGCCGGAAGAGGCTAAAGCAACCTTAAGGATGCCGCCGGACGCCATGGCATCGAAAGCGTTCAGGTAAAGATTGAGCAGGACTTGAGATATCTTGTCTTCGTCGATCCATGCATGCGGATCCAGTTCAGGGAAATCTTTTTCAATGCGAATGGCCTTTTCAGCCGCCTGGGCTTCGATCATTTTCAGCGAGTGATCGATCATGGCCTGCAAAGATGAGTTCTGCCGTCTCATGGTTAAAGGCCGTGCGAAATCAAGAAGTTGTCCGATGACCCGGTTTAACCGTTCCACTTCTCCAATGAGGACGTCGGCAATTTCACCGTCCTCCGGCTTATCCTTGTACTTTTCACGAAAATAAGTAGCGAAGCCCTTGATGGAGCTCAAGGGATTTCGTATTTCATGAGCAATGCCCGCCGCGAGGCTGCCCAGCGATGCCAGACGCTGAGTCCGGGCCATTTCTTTTCTCAGGTGGATCATCTCGGTCATGTCTCGGAAAAGAAACAGGTATCCGATAAAGGCGCCTTTTTCTTCCGTCAGGGTGGTTGCGACCATATCGAGGGAAATATTTCTTCCTGATTCCAGAGCAAAATCCATTTCCCTGTTTACGGCCATCCCCGTGCGGTCCAGTTGCAGGATGATTTCCCGCCAGGCCGGCGGCAACCGGTCAGAGAGGACCCTTCCCCGCCAATCATTCAGCATCAGTCCCAGAATTTCTTCCCCCGCCCGGTTGATTGTGGTCAGTTTTTTCTGCGCATCGAGGAACACCATACCCATGGGCATCTTACCGATAATCGTATCCGAAAGGATCGTTATCCTTGAAAGTGACGATTCAGAAGACCGGTAGGCCTGGGCAAGGATCAGGGAAATGATACCCGAACAGCCGATCAGGAGAAAAAAGACGCTCATCCAGATGGTATGCCGCACATCGGCGCTTTTCGTCTCCGCCAGGGGGCCGGTATCGAGGCCGATAAAAAGGACGAGGGGGCGTTTGAATTCGCCGCCGGGTTTCCCGCCGTCGTGGAAATGAATGTCTGTAACGGACAAGGACTTATAGACTTCGAACGTGTCCGCCCCGTCGGTACGGACAAATTGCCGCCAAGCGGGCGCCTGTTCTCCGGCGATTTTTTTCAGGGGGAGATCAAGTCCGTATTGCTCGCCGATTACAGTCGGATCGCTGTCGGCGATGATCGTTCCCGCTGCATCCGTAATGACAACATAGTCGATATCCGGCTGCCGCGCCGTCTCCATCAAAAATTTCTGCAGGTAAAAAGGCCCCCCGGCCACCCCCTGGCCGGTCCTCAGGCCGGCCTCGAAGGAGCGGATCATGGCAAAGCCCTTTTCACGAAGCAGGTCCGACATGTAGGTTTTCTGGCGTGCCACACCCTGAATGGTCATGATGGTTAGAATGGGAACCAGGACAACCAGGGTGCCGAGAATCACCCAGGGGGAGATGTTGAACCAGAAAGGATGAAGCGATTTTTTCATGGGCAAGAGACCGGTTTTATATGGGTTACTCCAACTCAAGCCTTGCGGCGAAAAGCGATCCGCAAGAGGAGCAATCACGCAATTTTCACCTTCATCACGACCTTGCGGACCGAATCCGGTTTTTCCGCGGTGCCGGGTAAATGCAGATCATGGGGGAAAAAGACGGCAAACATCCCCGGTTCAAGCTTAACGAAATCCGCTTCGCCTGAATACAGGATGCAGTCTTCTTCCGGATCGTAATCCGCCGCAACGCTCTGACCGGATAACAGGGCGTAGCCAATCCATTCCGTTCCCCGGACCATATACTGGACATCGATATACTTCCGATGACCTTCCAATTGCCCCTCTTGCTGGTGTATCGTTTCGTAATCATTTAAAATCACAAAGAGATTATCACCATTCAGATCATAACGGCCTGTCTCGCGGCGAGTGAAGTCTGTTGTCCGGATATGTTCCAGAGCCGAACGGATTCCGTCGTCTAACCCGCTGTAAAGGTGAAAGTTTTCAATGCTGTCGATAATCATGGCAACTCCTGGAATGCATTATTTCCTTATAGAAAAATAATAGAGGGATATGCAATATAAAAGATGTTTTGTTGTGTCAGGTGACTTAAAGAACAAACCATGTCATGGACGATATTTGTTTGAAAGGAGTTGCCATGAGTGTTCTGATCGATTTTTCCATTTTCCCTGTGGATAAGGGGGGTAGTGTCAGCGCCTATGTATCCAGAGTCGTTCAGGTGATCCGGGAAAGCGGCCTCGCCTATCAGGTGGGGCCGATGGGGACCTGCATCGAAGGGCCCTGGAGTGAGGTCCTGACAGTTGTCGACCGGTGTTTCAAAACCCTGGAAGCAGACAGTGACCGGATCTATCTGACGATTAAGGGTGATTTCCGCCGGGGAACGTCCGGACGTATCGAAAGCAAGGTCAAAGCGGTGGGAGGGGCTTAAAGGCGTAGTAACCGGTTCCGCTCAGGCTTGCGGCTGTGCCTGAAGGATCGGGATCAGTTCGTCGACATAGCGGCAGAAAGCACCGTAATGCGACTTGTCTGAGATGGCCGAGGATTCCGTTAGGTCGATTTCCGCCTGGGCCAGGGTCATCATGAGCCGGTCATCCAGAATGAGAAACGGCGCCCGGTCGATTTCCTGGGCCTTTTGGTAGCGCCAACTGTATAAGTTCCGCAGGCGGAGCTTCTGATGATCCGGCAGGGAGTAATATCCCGGTAACTTTTTATAGCCGAAGGAATTGAAACTTTTTTCGCGCCATGTGACTTCCGCGATGTCCTGGAAAGCCCGCTCGGCCTCTGCCGTCAAATTCCGCCCGTGCAGGGCCTCTTTCAGGGCCAGGTAAAGGGGAATCAGGTGGAATGTATCCAGAGAGGCATAGTTGAGCTGCTCCTCTGACAGGGGACGGATTTCCCAGCGGGACCGCTGCGTTTTTTTCTTCTTCTTGAAATCAACGGCAAGATATTCCTGTATGAGGGTTTCCAGCGACAGGTAGTGATGTCCTAAAATGGCGGCTGCTCTTTGGGTGTCGAAAACATTCTGGAAGGTAAATCCGTAATCCCGTTTGATAATCCGGATATCGTTATCCCCGGCATGAAAAATTTTCAAAATCGAAGGACTGCCGAACAGTTCTGCCAGGGGCGTCAAGTCCAGTCCGGCCATGGGATCGATCAAATAGGTGTGATCACCGTCGTGGATCTGGATCAGGCAGAGCTTTTCCCGGAAGTAATGCAGGGAATTGTATTCCGTATCGATAGCGATCATGTGGGATGCGGCCAGTACTTTTCCGGCCGTCGCTAGCGATTCCGGTTGGTCGATCCATGTCCAGGGGCAGGGCATTTCATCTCCTTGGGTGTCCACCTTGCGCTCGACTGCTTTGTTCCGGGCAAGAGGAGGGGAAGAAAAAGTTTGCGAAGTTATACAGAAAAGAGATAGGAAAAGTCAACAGAAGGTTCATCGACGGTAAAAATAGTTGGGTGCAATAATATTGAAGACAGTCGAATAGCGACCGCGGACAACAGTGC
>CAYOYJ010000171.1:0-3979 GCA_964408155.1 uncultured Syntrophales bacterium | reverse complement strand
CAATCCCTGGTAGCTCGGACTGTCTAATCCGCCTTTCGCCTCTGGTAAAAGTATTGTGTCTGCCCCACCGGCATCCCGATTCGCATCTGTGGACATCAGCACAAATTGATAGTCCTGACGACAAAACACTTAGCGCCCACGACAACTGAAATTACGATGAATCCCCGGGCCCGCAGCGCCCGCTTGAGAACGGCGGAAAGGATTTAGCATGGCAAAGGACCTGGTGATCGAATCCACAGAACCCCTTAACGATGAATCCGAATCAGGACATGCCCTGACCGGTCTCGGATACTCCCCCTTTATCTTCATGGCCGTGGCCATCATGGCTGTTGCCATCCTGTATGTCTGGTCCCACAACCACATGACAGCACTGGAATATCAAGTTGCCAGTGAAATCAGTAAAAAGGAAACCCTCCAGGAAGAACAGAAAAAGTTGCGCGTCAAACTGGCGACCATGAGATCGCCCAAAAGGATTGCCTCCATTGCCATGGAGAAATTAGGGATGGTCTATCCTGACCGGGAGCAGGTTGTTTTTCTGAAAGATCCGGGGCAGACCAAATGAACAGCGAATCCATCAAGTGGCTAAAATTCAGGCTGTGCACGATTCTGGTCTTTTTTCTCGTTCTATTTATTGCACTCATCTCCCGGGCATTTCAGTTGCAAATCCTTTCCGGAAAAGAGCTGAAATCCATTGCCCAAAGGCAGCACATGAAAACGCTTCAGATGCTGCCGGAGAGGGGCATTATTTTCGACCGGAACGGGGAAAAGCTCGCCGCCAGCGTCCAGATGGATTCCATCTGCGCTGATCCGTCCAAGATCAAAAAGCCGCAAATTTTCGCCGCGCAATTGGCCGAATTGCTTGATGTGGACAAAGCGCTCATTTTGAAAAGGCTTTCCGGAAAAAAGAACTTCTGCTGGATTGCCCGGCGCGTCGGTCCCGAACAGGCCAAAGCGATTGAATCACTCAACAACGACGCCATCTTTATTGTCAAGGAACCGCAGAGGCTGTATCCCAACGGGGAGCTGGCCGGTCAGATCCTCGGCTTCGTCGGCACGGAGTCCAACGGTTTGGAGGGCCTTGAAACCCGCTATGACCGTTTTCTGAAAGGTACACCGCAGAAACTGGTCTGGGCCAGGGATGCCAAGGGGAAATGGCTTTATCCCCGGGTGGAAACCGTCGCTATGACCAAAGACACGGCTCACAACATCGTGCTTACGATCGACAGCCGCATTCAGTATCTGATGGAAACCCAGTTGAAAGCCGCCGTGCAGGAAAAGGGCGCCAAGGGAGGATATGCCATTGCCATGAATCCCCGGACGGGAGAAATTCTGGCGCTGGCCAACCAGCCCACGTTCGATCCGAACTTTTTCATTAAAGCCGCGCCGGGGCATGCGAAGAATAAGGCAATCGGCGATGTCTTCGATCCCGGCTCCACTTTCAAGCCTTTTCTGATCGCTGCCGCTCTGGAAGAGAAAGTGATTCGCCCAAATGACCGCGTGTTTTGTGAAAACGGCAACTACCGGGTCGCCGACCGGGTTTTTCATGAAGCCCAGCGCAAGCGTCACGTTTCCCTGACCATCCGTGAAGTTGTGAAGTACTCGAGCAACATCGGCTGTGTCAAGGTATCGGAAAAGCTGGGAAAAGAAAAATATTATCGATATATCAGGGACTTCGGATTTGGCGCTAAAACCGGAATCGATCTCACCGGCGAAGCCGTCGGTCTGCTTCGGCCTGTTTCCGATTGGACCCGTGTGGATACATCGACCATCGCTTTCGGTCAGGGCATTTCCGTCACCGCCATTCAACTGCTGACCGCTCTTTCCGCCATCGCCAATAACGGCGTCCTGATGAAGCCCTACATTGTCCGGGCGCTGGTTGATAAAAAGGGCCGGGTCGTCGAACAGTTCTCTCCGACAATCGTCCGCAATGTAGTGTCACCGGCCACTGCAAAAACCATGACCTCCATTCTGACGGGTGTTGTACAGGATGAGGACGGCACGGGCAAGAACGCTCGAATCAAGCATTTAATGGTCGCCGGGAAAACCGGCACCTCACAAAAATTCGATTTCAGCCGCGGCGTTTACTCTTCGGACAGGGTACGGACTTCATTTATGGGCTTTTTCCCGGCAGAAAATCCCCAGATCGCCATTCTGGTTACTCTCGATGAACCGCAGCGGGATAAGTGGGGCGGCGTCGCGGCGGCACCCGTATTCAAAAATATCGGCGAGCAGATGCTGACCTGCTTCAAATCCTATATCAAGGACCCTTCCCTGTTCGTTCCGGAGGAAAACATTTTCCCCGAACCACCGAAAGTTAAGCTTGTTTCCGCAACACAGATCGTCCCGGAAACCACGGAACAGTTAGAAGTCATGGATATTGAAGACGAATCAATCATACCGAATTTTCAGGGCATGACCGTGAGAGAGGCCTTGAAGAAATCAAGGGAAAGAGGTATTGAGTTGAAAATTGACGGATCCGGCTGGGCGGTTTCACAGGTCCCACAAGCCGGCGTACCTATCCGATCACATCCATACTGCGTGGTTTCATTTAAGACGGAGCGTTAACCCGGAAGCACCCGAACCCTTCGTCCGGGGACGAATAATGGCGGATGGCGGTCATTCTTTCCGCAAACCCGCACCCGGACCAAACGATCCCAGAATCGCCGTAACACGGCGGCGGGGCGAAAGATGGGCAACACCGATGCACCAAGATATGATACCTTTAAGGAAGGAAAATGGACATCTCAGAAGTCGTCAAAGATCTTCAGCTCACCGGCACAACAGGAGCGCTTTCCGGAGAAGTATCATCTGTCTGCTATCATTCAAGATCCTGTGAGGAAAACAGTCTTTTCGTCGCCGTCTCCGGTCTGAACGCAGACGGACACGATTTCATCGACGATGCGATTCGCCGGGGCGCCCGCTGGGTCGTTCATGAAAAATCCTTCGTCTCCCCTGGTCACATCACCTCACTGCACGTATCCGACAGTCGGCGAGCCCTGGGAATCACGGGTCGAAATTTCTACGGCCGTCCCTCATCGGCCCTCTGTCTGATCGGGGTAACCGGAACAAACGGGAAAACGACGGTCACCTACCTTCTGGAGTCGATCATTGCGACCGCCGGATTTTATCCGGGAGTTCTGGGAACGATCAACTACCGCTTTCGAGGCAAAACCCTGCCCGCTCCGAATACCACACCGGAATCGCTGGAATTTCAGAAAATCTTGAGGCAAATGGTCGATGACGGGGTAAGCCACTGTATTTCTGAAGTATCTTCCCACGCTCTCGATCTGGGTCGCGTAGACGATTGTGATTTTGATATTGCCGTTTTTACAAACCTCTCCCAGGACCACCTCGATTACCACCTCAGCATGGAACGCTATTACGAGGCAAAACGGCGTTTCTTCCACGAACTGTTACCCAAAAGCAACAAACACAATCCTTATGGGACGATTATCAACGGCGATGATCCCTGGGGCAAAAAGCTCATTGCAGCGTGCGGAGGCGCCGGATTGACCTTCGGCATAGACGGCAGTTCCGATATACGGGTCGAACAGTTCAATCTCTCCCTGGAGGGAATCGAGGCCCGAGTCAGGATACCGGGACAGACTCTTCGGATTACTTCGCCTTTAATCGGTCGCTTCAATCTTTACAATATCCTGGCCGCGGCAGGCGCAGCTTTTGCCGTCGGGATTTCCCCTTCTGCAATTGAAAGAGGGGTTGCGGGCATGAAGGGGGTTCCGGGACGGATGGAAAAGGTCAGTCAACCGGATGAACCGCATGTTTTCGTCGATTACGCTCACACGGATGATGCTTTGAGAAAAGCTATTGAAAATCTGCTGGGCTTCGGCAACAGCCGTATCATTACCGTCTTCGGTTGCGGCGGCGACCGGGACCGGGGAAAAAGGCCTCTGATGGGCTTTGTTGCAGCCACGCTCAGTGATGTGGTGATTGTCACCTCAGACAATCCGCGCTCGGAAGA
>CAYOYJ010000170.1:0-4075 GCA_964408155.1 uncultured Syntrophales bacterium | reverse complement strand
CAGGAGGCCCTGCGGAATATGGGATTATACATCGATAAGCACTTTAGCGACATCGGCGGTTTTTCCACCCGCCGTAATACCAACGAAATTATTACCATGCTTCCCTATTCCAATCTTACCGAAACGCAAAGCATTATGAATAATTTTATTCAGGATTTCCATAGACAAATTATTCCTGCCAGTCAGGAAAAAGCCTGCAAGTTAGTCTTAGGGGAGTCGGTCGAAATGACCATCATGGCTGGAATTGCCGAGGGTCAATCAACAACCGACTTCGACTCAGTGATTGCCTTGGCAAAATCTCAACAAAAAGAAATCGGGCGGCTTAGCTGCGCCACCGGGGGAGTGCATGCATGAAAAAGTATACTATGGAGACTATTGTCGGCATTTTTGTTATTTTTGGCCTGCTCTGCGTCGGATATATGACCGTAAAACTCGGCAAAGTTAATATCCTGGGAGATAATTCCTACTCACTCGTGGCCAAGTTCACCACCGTTACCGGTTTGAGAATCGGCAGTCCGGTGAATATTTTAGGGATTGATGTCGGACGCGTTGAAAAAATTACCATGGATCAGGAAAACCAAAAGGCCGTTGTAGAGCTAAGAATCAAAAAAGACATCAAAATATATGATGACGCCATCGCCTCCATCAAAACAGAAGGACTCATTGGAGATAAATATCTCAACATTGACCCGGGCGGCGGGGGTGACCTCTTGAAACATAATGGGGTCATCACAGACACACAGGCGGCCATGGACATCGAGCAACTCATCAGCAAATACGCTTTTGGCGAAGTAAAAAAAGATAAAGGGAAAGTGGAAGAGAAGGAACAGAAACAGGTAACGGAGGAGAAACCATGAAGAAACGGTTTATCGTATTCAGTCTATTGATTATTTTTATATTATCCGTTCCGGCATATGCTGGAGCGCCGACGGTTGCTGTTGACAAAACCGTCAAGAGAGTGCTTGACGTATTACGGGATCCCAAACTGAAAAGTCCGGCCGCCAAGGACATAAAAAAAGAGAAGCTCCGCGTGATCTATAAAGACATGTTTGATGAGATGGAATTTTCGAGACGCACTCTAACACGCAACTGGAAGAAGTTCACGCCCGACCAGCGGACGGAGTTTGTGAATCTCTTTGAGCAGGTTCTGGAAAGAGCCTATCTCGACAAAATTCTGGATTACTCCAATGAAAAAATTATTTTCTATAAGGAAGACACCCTTACGGACAACCAGGTCGAGGTTCAGTCGAAGATCGTCACCGCTTCCAAGGAAATTCCCATTTTCTACCGAATGATTCTCAAAGATGGCACATGGAAAGTTTATGACGTTGTCGTGGAGAATGTCAGCCTGGTTCAAAACTATCGAACCCAGTTCAATGAAATCCTGGCCGAAGGAACACCGGAACAACTGTTGCAGACCCTGCGCAAGAAAGTGAAGGCTCAATAAAGAAATATAGAGACCCTGTCATGAGATACTACTTATCAGTGATCATATTGTTCATTATGCTTTACGCAGTGCACGCGCCCGTGCACTGCGTAGCCGCTGAACCGGAACAGGCCTCAACAGACGCCGTGTCGTCCCAACCGGTTTTGCCTGTCCAAACAGGTGATGCCCCGGCAAAATCGCCAACTCAGCCGACAGACGTTGTATCTGATGAATATGATGAGGAGGAAGACTTCGATTACGAGGACGAACCTTTCGCCGAAGAAAGAGTAACGATTGCCGATCCCATAGAACCTTTCAACCGAGCCATGCACCGCGTTAACGACAGGATGTACTTCTGGCTACTCAAACCGGTCGCACAGGGATATAAAACAGTCGTCCCCGAGCCGGCAAGGATCAGCGTGAAAAATTTTTTTTCCAATATGGGATACCCGGCGCGTTTTCTAAGCTGCCTGCTCCAGTCTGACTTTTCAGGCGCCGCTGTGGAAACCGGCCGGTTTACCATCAACACCCTGTGGGGCATCGGCGGACTTATGGATCCCGCCGCCGGCAAGTCATTGGATCTCCGGAAGCAAGACACCGACCTGGGTCAAACTCTCGGCGTTTACGGAGTAGGTCATGGTTTATATATCGTCTGGCCATTTTTCGGACCGTCCAGTCCGAGGGATTCCGTGTCTATTGTTGGAAATCAATTGCTGTACCCTCTTTCATACTTTTATCCCTGGTATGTGTCACCGGGCGTATTAGGATTCGAGGCCATCAACGCCACATCCCTGAGAATCGGAGAGTATGAATCGCTCATCGGCGCCGCCATTGATCCCTACGTGGCAAGTCGCAACGCTTATATTCAATATCGCATCAATGCAGTCAATGCCCGTAAGGCCAAATCCTTGCTTTTTAAAAACCCGGAGGCAAGCAATACGGGGGTGGATACGTCCCGGACAGAGAAATAAATCAGTCAGAAAGGAGCCCTCCTAACGAAAAATTTTATCCTTATTGCCCTATCAGCCATGTTGATTCTGGCCATGAACCCGGTTGCCGTTGCCGGGGGATTGTTTGGTCCACCGCAAACAATTTCCCAAGAAGCCGGAGGCCTTAATACAGCTATCGGCTACCGGTATCATGAAGATACTTACCGGAATCATGCAGATTATGTCCTCAGGCAAAATCAGTTATACTCTCAAGTGGCGTATGGCGCCTCTAACCGTTGGGAAATCTATGGACGCATCGGCCTGTCCGATTTACAAATATCCGACGCGTTTCGTTCGACCGATGTTTCAACAACGACGTCCAAAGATCATTTTGAAGAGAACTGGAAATTTTTCGGGACGCTGGGCGCCAAGGGGTTTTACCCGATCAACAACATCTTTGGCGTTGGCGCCTTTCTTCAGGGCAGCTACACCTTCGGCAAGTTCACGGATGAGACGACCGGACGCCATAACACAACGCCCTTCACAGCCGACCTGGAAGTAAAGAATCTCTGGGATGTCAACTTCGGCATCGGCTTTCAGGCCACGGTTCCCTTCGGAATAAAACTTTACGGCGGGCCCTATGTTTACTACGCGGAAGCAGACACGCGATTTTCTGACAATATTCCGGGGCGCCCCTTCGGCACTCAAAAGACGTTATTAAGGAACAAGTCGGCAGCCGGAGGATATCTCGGGGCCGACATTCCGCTGGCCAAGGGATTTCGCCTGAATATCGAGGGACAATACACGGGCCGCTTCTCTGTCGGATCAGCCATCACCTATACCTACTAAAGGATACAATATGCGGCCTGCAGACAAAACTAGAAGGAAACCCAAATTGAAAATTGGCGTGTTATACGGCGGGAGATCCGGCGAACATGACGTGTCCCTTTGTTCGGCGGCATCCGTTGTCGCGGCGCTGGATAAATCCAAATACGACGTAGTCGCCATCGGAATTGACCGCGATGGACGCTGGTACGTCCAGGATCAACCGGAAATTGTCGTGGATAAAGCCTTCGGTAAAATTCTGTCTTTAAAAAAACGAGGATTGTGGCTGGTCAATCATTTTGAACAGAAAAACAAACTGTACATTTACAATCTTGAAACAAGCGGTGAAAAGGTCTTTGTCGATGTGGTCTTTCCCGTCCTGCACGGCACATACGGCGAGGACGGAACCTTGCAGGGGCTTTTGGAACTGGCCATGGTTCCCTACGTGGGCGTGGATGTCGCCGGCTCCGCCGTCGGCATGGACAAGGACATTGCCAAACGATTACTAAAAGAAGCCGGTATTCCCGTTGTTCCCTGGATCACGGTCAGCAAGCATGATTGGCTGGAACACCCCAAAAATATTCTGAACCATGCCGGAAATCAGCTAAGCCTGCCGCTGTTCGTCAAGCCTTTATGCACCGGTTCTTCCGTGGGGATCAAAAAAGTCAAAGTCAAAAAAGAGCTGGCGGATGCCATAAATTACGCGTTTCAGTTCGACACGCGGATTATGATTGAAACAGGCATCGACTGCCGCGAAATCGAATGCGCCGTGCTGGGAAACAACAATCCGCAGGCGGCCGTTCCGGGCGAGATCCTTCCTCAACATGAATTTTATTCCTATGAAGCCAAATATCTTGATCCGGAGGGCGCACAGATGAACATCCCCGCCAAGCTT
>CAYOYJ010000169.1:0-4088 GCA_964408155.1 uncultured Syntrophales bacterium | reverse complement strand
GTTTCCGCCGGCTCCAATTTCGACTCCCGCCCCGACGCATAAATAGTGGATAAAAAACTAATCAGCACCGTCCCCAGAGCAATAAAAATCACATCGCCGTAGTTGACCCGGGAAGGCAGTTCACTCAGATAATAGACGTCGCCGGGAAGGATTTTGAACCCGAAGAGCCGTTCGATAAAAAGCGAAATCTGCGAGAGATGGAGCGCAACCGTCACCCCCACTGTGCACCCCAGGGATGTTCCGATAAAACCGATGGTAAGCCCCTGAAAAATAAAAATTTTCATAATGCTCCGTGAACTGGCGCCCATAGATTTAAGAATTGCAATGTCACGGTGCTTTTCCATCACCACCATGATCAGGGTTGTTATAATGTTGAATGCCGCGACCAGCACAATCAGACTCAGAATGATCGCCATAACCCGCTTTTCAAGCTTCAGGGCCGAAAACAAATTCTTGTTCATTTCCATCCAGGTCCTGACCCAATAGGGGTAACCAAGCTTTGTCTGGACCACATTTGCCACCCGATCGGCCTCATAGATGTCCATCAGGCGAATTTCGATCCCTGTGACCAGATCGTCCATGTTAAGAAACGCCTGTGCATCCGAAAGGGCCAGAAAAATCAAGGTGGAATCGTATTCGTAAAACCCCGAATCGAAGATCCCCACGACCAGAAATCTTTTGAGCCGCGGAATCAATCCCATCGGTGTCGAAACACCCATGGGCGAAATGATGCTGACTGTATCGTATAGACCTAACCCCAGGTTCTTCGCCAGTTCCTTCCCCACCACCACGCCCGGAAGTTTTTGGCGTGCCGGTTCAACAGGAAGGGTTTTCCGGCCGCGCTCAGACATATCCGTCATCGTTCCCGCCGACATCCGGTTAATCTGCAGCACCCGTGAGGCGCTGGCCATGTCGATTCCCCGGATAACCACGCCGCAGACATTGGGCCCGCTTTTAATCATGGCCTGGCCATAAACAAAGGGGGTCGCTCCGGCAACCCCCTTGATTGCACTCACCGTATCTTGTACCTTTGAAAAGTCCCGCATGGCGCCGCTGTATTCCATGAGGACCAGGTGGGCGTTGACACCAAGAATTTTATTTCGCAGATCCGTCTCAAAACCGTTCATGACAGCAAGAACAATAATCAACGCCGCGACACCGAGCAAGATTCCGGCAATGGAAATAAAGGTGATAATCGAGACGAAGACCTGCTTCCTCCTGGCCCGGAGGTATCTCCGACTGACGAACAGTTCATAGGAACCCATCAATGGTCCATCCTGCGGTTCACCCTTCTTTGGTTCTCATATGCGGAAACAGGATCACGTCTCGAATAGACGCCGAATCCGTAAAAAGCATGACCACCCGGTCGATGCCGACGCCCTCGCCGGCGGTGGGAGGCATCCCGTACTCGAGGACGGAGATATAATCCTCATCCATTTCGTGGGCTTCTTCATCTCCTCCTTCGCGCTGTTTCAACTGATTGAGAAACCGCTCCCGCTGATCCACGGGATCGTTCAATTCCGAAAAGGCATTCGCGATCTCTTTGCCGTGGATAATTAACTCAAACCGGTCCGTGAAAGCCGGATCCCGTTCATTTTTTCGCGCCAGGGGGGATACTTCGATAGGATACTGGGTCACGAAAGTCGGCTGGATAATCCGGTCTTCCACCTTCTCATCAAAAATCTCCATCATGACCTTGCCTAAAGGGGTATTGTCCGGCACATCGATACCGTGTTTGTGGGCATAAGCGATAGCTTTATCGGCATCTTCGAGGACATCCGCTGCGATGCCGCAATGCTCCATGATCGCTTCTTTGACGGTCATCCTTTTCCAGGGGCGCCCCAGGTCTATTTCCGTCCCTTGATAAACAAATTTCTCACGGCCAAAAATCCGTTCGGCCAGAGCGGTAAACATTTCCTCCGTCATGGTCATGAGATCTTCGTAGGTCGCATAGGCCTGATAAAACTCCATCATGGTGAATTCCGGATTGTGGGACGTCGATATACCCTCGTTCCGAAAACTCCGGTTGATCTCAAAGACCCGCTCCATACCGCCTGTGATCAGCCTTTTCAGATACAATTCCGGTGCGATGCGCAGATAGAAATCCATACCCAAGGCATTGTGGTATGTTTTGAAGGGCTTGGCCATGGCGCCGCCCGCTTTGGGCTGCATCATGGGCGTTTCGACCTCCATGAAATCCCGCTTCTCCATAAAATGGCGGATAAACTGGATAATCCGACTGCGACGCTGAAATACTTCCCGCGATTTGGCGTTGGTAATCAGGTCCAGGTGGCGTTGCCGATAACGCGTTTCCACATCCGTCAGGCCGTGCCACTTCTCCGGCAGGGGACGAATCGCTTTGGAAAGGAGTAGGAGTTCTGAGACCTCGATGGTCAGTTCCTCCGTCCGGGTCCGGAAAATTCTCCCGGTCATGGCAACGATATCCCCAACATCCAGACGCCGATAGAGACCGAAATCTTCGTCTCCCAGAATCACGTGGTTCACATAACCCTGCAGAGCACCCGTCCGGTCCTGAACCTTGATAAAGGCGGCCTTCCCGAAATCACGGACCGCCATGAGACGCCCGGCGATGGTAAAAGTTTCGGTGACTTCCGAAAGAACATCGTTATCTTTATTATCGAACCTGACCAGCAGGGCTGCGGCCGTATCCTTATAACAGAACGTATTGGGGTAAAGGGCAATCCCGTCGTTTTTCAAGGACTCGATCTTTTCCAGTCGTCTTTTTAAAAGCTCACTTTCTTCCATAAAACAGGAACTCCATCAAATATAATGCCGATTCGACTACCCTTTTTTTATTCTTTCGTCAAGCAGGATTTGATGAATGCCCCTTTCCCGCTTTTCCCTTGACATGCATTCCGGCCATCATTTATAGAATTGGCGAATGTATGAATAAACAGACACTACCGGTAAAATTCAGAAGCCAGCCGCGTCGGTCATTGAAAAGGTCTCGAATGGATTCATTGGAGTTCAACCTATTTCTACAAAGGATGTTTTTTCACAGGCATATCACTTAAGAACCAAAGGGAAAGTCATGATTGAGGCAGAGCACCTGACAAAATACTACGGCCCCATCCGGGGAATAGAAGATATTTCCTTTAAAATCGACAGAGGGGACGTTGTCGGCCTCTTGGGTCCAAACGGATCCGGAAAAACGACCAGCATGCGGATTCTCACCTGTTTTTTCCCGCCGACACGTGGCCGGGCGCTGGTTTACGGCTACGATGTGGTTAAAGCGCCCCTGCAGGTCCAGCGCCACATCGGTTATCTCCCTGAGCGGGTTCCCCTGTACCCCGACATGGATATTCGGGAATATCTCCGCTTCGCCGCTTCCGTCAAAAGGATCGCCCCGACCAGAAGAACAGCTCATATTGACGAAGTGATGGCCACCTGCGGTATCGACGACATGGCCAACCGGTTGATCGGCGCCTTGTCCAAGGGCTACCGCCAGAGGGTGTGCCTGGCCCAGGCGCTTTTGAATAATCCGGAAATTCTCATTCTGGACGAACCGACGATCGGCCTCGATCCCCGGCAGGTCTCGGATTTCCGTTCTCTGATCAAAAATCTCGGCCGGGAGCGGACCATCATCTTGTGTACCCATATTCTTCCCGAAGTCAGTGAAACGTGCAACCGGGTCATCATCATCCACAAGGGGCGTTTGATCGCCATGGATACACCTCAAAATCTCCAGGAAAAGATTCAAATGTACGGCCATATTTATATTCAGTACTACGGCAACAATCCTCACCTGGAAAATCGCATAGCCGGGGTTTCCGGCGTCGTCGCAGTGGAAGCATCGGAAGCGACTTTCTCCGGCGCCCGGGCCTTCACCATTCAGGTCCAGAAGGACGAAGCGGTGTAGGGGGAGTTTTCCGGCCTGATCTATCCCGAAGGCGGACCTATTGAGAAGATTAAAAAACAGATCCTGACTTTGGAAGACGTCTATCTGGAACTGCTCACAAAGGAGGAGGCAGTGTAGAAGGGTACAGGGTACATTTTCCGGCGGTCGATACAGTCTTACAGACGTTCTTTCATTACTTACGTTAAACTATCTGCTTTTTCCTTTTTGT
>CAYOYJ010000168.1:0-4175 GCA_964408155.1 uncultured Syntrophales bacterium | reverse complement strand
AACATGACCGAGGAGGTCAAGGGTACGCTTCTGTCCCGCCATTACAAGGAAATTCCCCTCGATATGGGCATCAAGGTCGGCACGGGGAAGCACACCGTCGTCGAAATTACGGATCCCAACTGCCCTTATTGCCGCACCGGCGCCAAATATTTTGCCGGCAAGGCCGACGTGACCCGCTATATTCTGTTCTGGCCCCTCTCTCCCGAATCGGAACAGAAGGTCCGCCATATCCTCTGTGCCAAGGATCGGGCGAAGATGTACGAAGAGGTGATGGCGGGAAAATTTGACGAGGGCGCCACCCTGAGCATCTGCCAGGATCCGGCGGTCGAAGCGATCATGAAAACCTACAAGGAACTGGGAGCGAAAATCGGCATGAGCGGCACGCCGGTTTATTTTATCAACGGCAAAGCCGTGCGGGGGTCCAATATTCCCCTGATCGAGGTGATGCTGGCTGAGGATGCGGCGAAGACCGAAAAGGTTCCACAGGCGCCGGCAGCGCCTGCACCCAAAACCGAGACGCCCAAACCACCCGAAACACTTAAGAAACCTTAAAAATCAGTCCATTACAAGACACATCTAAGCCCCGCCCGGCTCAATGTTTCCCGGCGGGGTTTCCTTGTGCGTAAAATTCTGAATCCGTACCGATTCTTACTGCTCGCACATCCTTTTATATATGTCTGTAAAATCACCCGAGCTTGGAGGCCGTTTCG
Organism: uncultured Syntrophales bacterium; assembly: GCA_964408155.1. Lineage (GTDB taxonomy): Bacteria > Desulfobacterota > Syntrophia > Syntrophales > JAAYKM01 > JAAYKM01. The sequence goes on along the minus strand of CAYOYJ010000168.1, from coordinate 3,465 downwards.
CAATGTCTGAGGCGTAAGCCGAAGAATCTCTATATTTTGACACTATGAAATGATTAGATTCTTCGCTTCGCTCAGACATGATGACTACAAACGTAAATGAGGCCTTGTGAAATAGTTTCCAGGGTCCGGTAAGACAACCTTTTAAAACTTTCATGCCAAGGCGAACTGTCCCGTTTTAAGATTGAGTCCTCACTTATCCTTCTTGTCCTTTTTCTTCCGCCGGAAGAAAACCCGGATCGGCACGTGCTCGAAACCGAAACTTTCCCGCAGGCGGTTGACCAGGTAGCGTTCGTGGGAGAAATGAATATCCGAGGGGTTGCTGACGAAAAAGATAAACGTCGGGGGCTTTACGGCCGCCTGGGTGACGTAGTGGAGCGGATTGGCCTTCAGATGGGCCTGGGGCGGCGGATTTTTCTCGAGGAAATTCCGCATGGCCCGGTTTAATTCCCCTGTGTTGACCCGCTTCGTGGCTTCCGCGTAAACCTGCTCGACGGTCTCGAAAATCCGGTGCAGCCGCTGCCCCGTTACGGCCGAAACGAACAGAATCGGAGCAAAATCAAGGAACTTGAGCTGGTCCTTGATGTCCTTCACGTACTGGCCGACGGTGCTGTTGTCCTTCTCCAGCAGGTCCCATTTGTTGACGAGGAGGATTGTCGCCACCCCCCGCTCCAGGGCCAGACCGGCGATTTTCGCGTCCTGTTCGGTGATGCCCTCCTGGGCGTCGATCAGGTGGAGGGCGATGTCGCACCGGTCCAGGGTTTTCATGGCCTGGATGACGCTGTATTTCTCCAGGACGAGACTGACCCGGCTTTTCCTCCGGATGCCCGCCGTGTCGATCAGGATGTAAGGTTTTTCGTTGACCGTGAAGGGTGTGTCGATGGCGTCCCGCGTTGTCCCGGGAATGTCGTTGACGATGGTCCGTTCGAAGCCCAGGATCTTGTTCACCAGGGACGATTTCCCGACGTTGGGTTTCCCGATGACGGCGATCTTGATCCGCTCGTCCTGTTCCTCCGCGGGTGCGGCGGTTTCGAGAAGACACACGGCCAGATCGTCCATGAGATCGCCGACGCCCACGCCGTGCTGGGCCGAGATGGTGTAGATCCGGTCGATGCCGAGTTCGTGGAATTCATAGGCCAGGTTTTCATGGCGCGGTCCGTCCACCTTGTTGATCACGTAAAAAACCGGTTTCTGTGTCTCCCGGAGGATGCGGGCGATTTCCTTATCCGACGGGGTCAGTCCCTGCTTGACGTCCATCAAAAACAGGATGATGTCCGCCTCCTCGATGGCGAGCTGCGTCTGCTCCCGCATCTGGCGGAGGATCTTCTCCGTCGTCGCCGGTTCGAAGCCCCCGGTGTCGATAAGCGTATAGGATTTGTCCAGCCAGGTACAGACGGCGTAATTCCGGTCACGGGTGGCACCCGGCTCGTCGATGACGATGGCCCGGCTCCTTCCGTACAGGCGGTTGAACAGGGTCGACTTGCCGACATTCGGCCGGCCGACAATGGCCACAACGGTTTTCAAAATAGAACCTCTTTGCTTATTTCAGACGTAGGGTGGGCTCCGCCCACCGTTTCCTGTCCTTAACACAAGACAAAACTTTTTTCAGTGGCTTTTGTAACGATTGGTTGACGAGCGCATGTTGTCCTGACAATGGGGCCGTTTTACACCTCTTAATTTGTCATTTTATTTAGAGCAGCCCCTCGGTCATTTCGAACACTTACCTCATGTCATTGCGAGCGCAGCGAGAAATCTTGTCTCCCGCCCCTTCAAGGGGAGGGTTGGGGAGGGGATGGGGTAGGATAGTCTTTTGTCATTCCGGAGAATGCCAGGATCCAGTTCTGCAAAAGCAAATCCCCGCCTGACAGGGCGGGGATTCTCACATTCGCATAAACAGGGGGTAAACTTGCACCCCCTTTGGAAATTCACCGCAGGCTCATCTATGGTGAACTGCGGGAAATGAGCCCTGCATCACCTTTCATTCGAATTCCAGATACAGCTTAGCCGTGTAGAAGGTAATACATTTATTATTATCTCCTGGTGGAACTAAAAATGGTGTGAGTTCGAACCCCTTATTAGGAATAGAACCGGACATCCAGCCTTTGACAACGAAGGTCACGTCGATTCTCTTCTCTTCCAGAGAAGTGCTGTGAACATCTGCGATGAAATGATGCCCGATAGCCTTGAGATATTTTCCACAAAATCCGCCCCAGTTACCTGAGGTCTGGCTGATGTTAATTAAGAGCGTTGCCTTTTTAACGGTTTTATTCTTGATATGCGTCCATCCAAGGCCGGGGAACGTCATTTCCGAGCGAAGTTGTGTATAAGACGTTTCATTTTCAGATGCGGCAATAAACCCGCCAACCTCTTTAAAGGTTGCCTCTGATCCCACCCAACCACGTGGAGCGGTTGGCGCCGTGTATGTGGGGCAGGTTGGCTGTTGGTTGTCGGAAGAATATCTTTCTGCATTACATTGGGGTTTACGATTCTTGATTGTTGCCGGCAGGCCGATTTCTTTGAGAGCTTTGGGATCATAAATTCTGAATATCTGGCTGTAACCGTCGCATCCCTCCTTTGCGGTCAATCTGGTCACATAGATTTCGTATGTCCCATACTGACAGGAGCCGGGTTCCACAACCCAGTCCCAGTGCCAATTCAGGTACCCTGACGGCTTCTCGTTATCGAAAACAAACCCCTGATCCGTCAACGTTTCCCGCGCAATGATTTTAGTATGATCTTTATCATCCAACTTGACAAGTTCGATGCGGAAACCGGCATCGCGCGGTCCAGCGTTCCCAGAACATGCGGCAGTGGATGTCCATTTTACCCGTATGGTGTCGCCGAAGTTTTTATCACCGGTAATGGGGTTGGTGACTTTAAGACTGGCAGGCTGGGTAGTCCCTTTGGAAATCCTGATCGGACCGACGATGTCTTTCTGCGCGCCATCCATCGTCTGAAGTTTGATCTTGTAGCGTTTCTCTTCATCGGGCAGCGTCATGGGTACATCCCAGTCCATCTTTCCCTTGTTTTCAAAGTTGTTGGCAATCGTCTGGCGGAGCGTGACTTCATCGTTGTCGAAAAGCTCAAGTTTGAGCCTGGCATTATTCAGATTAAGCGATTGCCAGGTAATGGTGTAGCGCATTCCCTTGTGGAAAGCATCGCCCCGGCGTGGATAGGTCAAAGAAAGTCCTTTCATGCCTGCGGGGGGAACCGACTTAATCTGACCGGAGGGAACCGTAAGATTGAACAGTGGACTCGATTTGGTAAGAGAAGGACTACTTGCAGTAAGGACAATCCGGTAGTTTTTCCCATGCTCGATGACAGCCCCGCCCAGATATTTTCCCACGTCCCAGTTGTATTTCCCGTTTGAGACCGCAGTATTTCCTGTGATGGTGTCTACTTTGTGGGGGCTGGGGAGATCGTGGTAAAGGTCGAGCAACTGCGCCACCTCGGCATCCGCCAGATCGG
>CAYOYJ010000167.1:0-4297 GCA_964408155.1 uncultured Syntrophales bacterium | reverse complement strand
GCTTTGCTGTCAGGTTCACGGCCTCATCGGGAAGCAAAAAGGCTCCACGGCCCCGGTACGCGGCATAAACACCCATTTCTTCTTCAATTCGGAGCAGCCTGTTGTATTTTGCAAGACGCTCGCTCCGAGAAAGAGATCCCGTTTTGATCTGACCGCAGTTGGCCGCCACGGACACATCGGCTATGAAGGTGTCTTCCGTTTCGCCCGACCGGTGGGAAATTACGGTTGTGTAACCTGCTTCTTTGGCAATCTGGATCGTTTCCAGGGTTTCCGTCAGTGTGCCGATCTGGTTCAGTTTAATCAGAATCGAGTTGGCCACGCCGTTGGAAATGCCCCGTTCCAACCGCAGCTTGTTCGTGACGAACAGATCGTCTCCCACAATTTGAATTCTGGAACCCAGGACTTCGGTCATGTGTTTCCAGCCATCCCAGTCGTTTTCGTCCAGACCGTCCTCAATGGAAAGGATAGGGTAGTTGGCAACAAGATTTTCATAAAAAGAAACGAGTTCCCTGGCACTCTTTTTGGGTTTCTTTTCCGCAGCGAGGGTATACTTGCCGTCTTGGTGGAAGGAACTGGCGGCGGCGTCCAGAGCGATGCCGATATCTTCGCCCAGTGTGTAGCCGGCTTTCTGGATGGCCGTGCAGATCAGATCGAGGGCCTCGCCGTTAGATTTCAGGTTGGGTGCGAAGCCACCCTCATCGCCGACGGCCGTGTTGTACCCCCTGCTTTTCAAAACCGCCTTCAGATTGTGAAAGGTTTCGGTGATCATCCGCAGACCTTCCCGGAAGCTTTTGGCGCCAACCGGCATGATCATGAATTCCTGAATGTCGACGTTGTTGTCGGCGTGCTGACCGCCGTTTAAGATATTCGCCATCGGTACGGGCAGGTCCTTGGCTATGACACCGCCCAGGTAACGGTAAAGGGGCATGTCGTGCACGGCGGCGGCGGCGCAGGCGCAGGCCATGGAGACGCCCAGAATCGCATTGGCGCCGAGGGAGCTCTTGTTCTCCGTTCCGTCAAGGGCAATCATCGTATAGTCTATGGCCCGTTGGTGCATGCAGCACATGCCCGTGATCTTCGGTCCGATCACATGGGTGACATTGTGGACGGCTTTCTGAACTCCCTTGCCGAGGTAGCGCTTCGGGTCTCCGTCCCGCAGTTCCAGCATTTCGTGTTCTCCCGTGGATGCGCCCGACGGGACTGCCGCCCTGCCGGTGATGCCGGACGCCAGGGTGACTTCGGCCTCAACGGTGGGGTTTCCCCGGGAATCGATGATTTCTCTTGCATGTACATGGGTTATTTCGGTCATGACGCCTCCACGTTGGTGTATTTTGCAGCATCTATAACAGACAGAGGAAAAAAACAAGCCCATATCCTTTGCGCCCCGTGAATGACAAAGTCCGATTTTGCAGGTCAACGGTGCGCATTACCTGCAACAGGCAAGCAATGAGCGGGTCGTATCGTACACGACATGCCGCAGAGGTTCAGATATCATAGTGTCCGGAGGCTTCCGGCTGATAGAGCGTCTGCATGACCTTGAGCCTTCTTGTTCCTCCGGGCACGCCCCATTCGATGACATCGCCGACACGATAGCCAAGCAGGGCCATACCGATAGGCGCCATGACGGAAATACGATGATCTTCCGCTTTTGCATCCTTCGGGAAGACAAGGGTCCAAATGATTTCCTCTCCTGTATTCAGATCCTTCAGATAAGCGGTTGAGTTCATCGTGATGACGTCTGCGGGTACCTTTTTGGGATCGACAATTTCCGCGCGCTCAAGCTCTTTTTCCAGAATATCGATGGGTATTTTCTTCTGGTGTGCCGAATGACGGTATGCTTCGATTAAATCGGTCAGCCGGTCCAGATCGAGAGTCGTAATATAGATTTTTTTCTGAGTCATGGCACGTCCTTTCGGCAGTTCATTAATTTCTCAACAGGAGCTGTTATGTTTAGAGTTCAATATATCACAATGGAGGAAATTATGGGCAAAGAAAACACCTCAATCTCATTCAAGTATTGTCTGTTTTTTCATCCAGGTCCTTTGCATATCGGACATAATATAAGACTCTCTGTGCTTCATCATGATGATTCCCATGAGTCATGACGGGTGCAATCCGGATTTAAGTGTGAACGGAACCGTTTTCGGTCTTCCGTGCTATAAAAGCTGTGCTGCAACCGGTATTTTTGTTATTTTGACCGCAGGGAGAAATCTTTAATTTAAGTTAACTCTGTATGTCAAGATTTATCGCATTAGCATGTGGTGACCATTTTGCAATTCTGTTCCGGACTCCATTTTCAGGCCCTTCGTCCTGCGATGGATGGCCGGGTCGGACAGTGCCGTGACAGGTCTCATAAAGGGTCATGAATTCGCCCTGTCAAGAGACTTGCCATAAAGAGCGTTCTCGAGTAGGATGGGCGGCCTGTAATGGGAGCCGAATAAATGGAACAACCTGTAAGAACGAAACTACATTTACACCTGAAAAAATGGCTGGAAAAAGCCATTATCGAATACGGCATGATCGAAGACGGAGACCGCGTCCTCGTCGGTGTTTCCGGTGGCAAGGACAGCATGGTCCTGCTGGACCTGTTGAATACCCGGATGCTCTTCGTGCCTTCTTTTTCGCTTGCGGCAGTGCACATCGACATGGGTTTCGACCCATTCCATCGGTGCCATGATACCCTGAAAAAATATTTCGAAGCGGGAGGGTTTGCTCATGCCATCGAGAAAAGCGATATCGGCCCCCTGTCACACAGTGATTACAATCGAAAGAATCCATGTTTTCTCTGTTCACGCCTGCGGCGGAAGCGCATCTTCGAAATCGCAGCAGAAAAGGGGTGCAATAAAATTGCCTTGGCCCACCACCGGGACGATATGATCGAGACGCTTTTAATTAATCTGTTTTATGGTCGTGAAATCAGTACGATGATGCCGGTCCAATCCGTCTTCGGGGGAAAGATGCACATCATCCGGCCCCTGAGTTTTCTCCGGGAGGACCTGATCACAAAATATGCTGTGGAAAGGGGGTTGCCTGTCTTCAAAAATCCCTGCCCGTCGAGTGACGATTCCAAGCGGCTTTATGTAAAGAACCTGCTGAAAGAGATGGAAAAGGAAAACCGGAAGGTTCGGGACAACATCCTCCGGGCAATGACCCACGTCAAAACGGATTATCTTCCGAAAACATATGTCAAGACGGCAAGATAGACAATACGGGGCAGGGGAAAAGTGACCAAGAAGGATTCACCCATCAAGATCATCGCCCAGAACAAGATGGCGCGGATCAACTATGATATCTCCGATACCTTCGAGGCTGGCATCGTCCTCGTCGGTACGGAAGTAAAGTCTCTGCGCGATGGCAGGGCCAATCTGAAGGACAGCTACGCCCAAATTCATAACGAGGAGGTGTTCCTCCACGGTCTCCACATCAGCCCCTACACCCATGGGAACCGCAACAACCACGAACCGCTCCGAACGCGTAAACTGCTGCTCCACAAGCGGGAGATCAAACGCCTTTACGGCCGGACGCAGGAGAAGGGCTTTTCCCTAATTCCGATCAAGCTTTACTTCAAAAACGGGAAAATCAAGGTGGAGATCGGTCTCGGGCGGGGCAAGAAGCTCCATGATAAACGTGAGGATCTCAAACGCCGGGAAGACGAGCGTGAGATCGAGCGGCATTTTCGCGGCCGCGGCTAACACCCTGTCTCAAAAAATCCGTGTTTTTTGGGTAATTGCCTGAAGGTAACGAAAAATCTTGGTATTATTCAGGTTAGGCAAGATTTCTTGTCGCATACCACTCCTCGGATAATGTGCGAAGCCATGAAGCCAATCGGTGGCTTGACTTTTGTCCGGGAAGACACTATATTTCCGGCGTATTTCGATTCTTTCTCAACTTGGGGGCGTCACGGTTTCGACGGGGATAGTTGAAGCTGTAGAAGCGTGCCGAGGTTCCTACAGGCCTCGTTAAACAGGTAGGATAAATATAATCGCAGACAACTACGATTACGCCTTAGCCGCGTAAGTCGGCTAACGTTCTCCCGGTTCCGCCTGCCGGATCGGATGAGGGCGTCAAACAGGCAGGATTGCCGCTTTACCCAAGCCCGGGGGTAAAGGGGTGAAATCTTACGGGCTGGCCTTTCTTACATCCTGACTCTGGGAGGTTCGAGAGTCGAGATCAAACCAGAGGATACGCACGTAGAAACTGCAGTGGAATATTTTCGGACAGGGGTTCGACTCCCCTCGCCTCCGCCACTTAAAAAAGACAAACCCATCTCTCTGGTGTCATTCTCCGGGTTGACGGG
>CAYOYJ010000166.1:0-4304 GCA_964408155.1 uncultured Syntrophales bacterium | reverse complement strand
AGGCGATCCATGCCGATCTGTTCAAAAAGAACGAACGCCTGGTCCCGCTTGTTGACAAGTGTCTCACTCATGGCCTCCTCCTTCCAAGCATCGCTTCAAAATTCATTTTGAAACGCCGACGGCGGGGACACCTTCGTAATGATGCAACCCGTTCATAAAAACGGCCAGACCCGCATCCAGAATGATGCGGAGTCGCTCATCCCCTTTTTCCTCCGGAGGGGCGAACAGGTAATGGCTGATGATGCCGTTGAGCAATCCCCAATAGATATTCCGGCACAAAAACGGAGGTGCGCCCGCAGCAAACTCCCCGGCAAGAATGCCCTGCTCGAAAATCCGCTCGATCAGGTCGATATTTTTTTTCATGGACTGCCGCAGTTGCGCGTTCAAGGCCTCCGGCAGGGTCAGACGGTCAGGGTAGAGCTGAAAATTCATCATGATCCGGAACAGTTCCCGGTTATGAAGAAAGAGTTCGAGATAGATTTCGCTGAACTGCAGGAGGCGCTTTGACGCCTGCGCTTCCGGTGTCTCGAGAAACTCGATCTGCCGGTAAAAGGAGTTGATCTCCTCCAGAAGAATCTGGGTGTAGATTTCTTCCTTGCTCTGAAAATGTAAATAGATCGATCCCTTGGCCAGCTCCGCTTCCCGGGCGATCTTTTCCACCGTCACGGATAGAAATCCCTCACTGAAGAACAGCCGCTTTGCCGTGCTCAGAATAAGGCTCCGGCGCGTTTCCCTTTCCCGTTGCTTTCGCTCGGCAATGCTCATGGCCTGCTCACAACTGACAATCAAACAGTCAGAATAAATGAATTTCGGTCATTATATGACCGCCGGTCATGGTGGTCAACAGAAATTTCCTACCAGGGTTTCACCGCGAATGTACTTTTTTATCAGGAATCATGATTGTCATGAAGTTCTCAGTGGTAAGCTACGCAATATCGGTATGATTTTCATAAAAAAAGGGCGAGGTGTTGCTCCTCGCCCTTTTAATTATCTCTTAGATTCCCTTAAGGCGTAATCGTACCTCCGGCATTTACTGTATATGTTACTGTCCCATTAGTATGAAGCGAGGTAATGCTTAAACCGGCCAGTGTGGTATTAACAAAAGTAGTTGTTACGTTCGGATTACCCTGGAAACCATTTAAAGCTGCGTTCGCTGCATCGCAATCCCCAGCAGGATTCTCTGAAAAGAAAGCCTGACATGCGGTGAAGGCCTGACGTACATCCGATCTGGCTGCAGTATTGAATGCCCTCTCTCGGTAACGCAGGAACTGGGGCACGGCGATGGCCGCAAGAATTCCGATAATGGCGATGACGATCATGAGTTCGATCAGGGTGAAACCTTTCTGTCCTTTTTTGTGCATTTTCTGAATCATTTTTGTCCTCCTTTATTGTGTTCGTGTTTTTATTTTTTTTTGTATTTTTACTGTTTCCCCTTTGTCGATTGCTTTTTCTTTTATTTTCCCCCGCTCACCTCCCGTCCTTTTTCTTTTCGTTTCGTATCTTGGATCATCTTCAATGGATGATGTACAGTCGTCTCTATTATAGCAATGCCGGTGCCAACATCAGAAAACAGCGAAATATTTTATAAAACCTTTTAATATCAGCCACTAAGGAATTTATAATCCCCGGCGGGGCCACGCCGGCGGCACAAATTACAGCCATATTCACTGAAAGGCCGTGATTTTCACGGAAATTGTGCTTTCCCCCTGCCCGTTAAAAAACCTTTTGCTGCAGTCCGAATACGGAGTATTATCCCACCCTCCCCCCGAAACATCCAATCAGTATTCTGCTATCATTTGGATATCAAAGAATAAATCATATTAAAAGCGCTTGGGGATCCGGCCATAGCCCTCCCGGCAAAGAGCTCGGACTCACTCGGGGGGCAGAACACTTGACGGCGAGTCGTCAATCACATGACGATCATAGCGCTTTGAGAAGGGATTTTCTGCTTTACAATGCTTCCTCTCGTATTATACAAGTAAATCCACAGGATCACTGTGAAAGTTCGGCCGGTCATCCTGATCGCAGCGAATGATCTCTTATGAAAGAATCAAGATTCTTCGTCGCTTACGCTCCTCAGAATGCCATGCGTTTTGTTTTCACCCAGAGGAAGCGAAGCGTCTTTTCGATCGGTCGCTTTGCATAGGGAACATTTTAGGATGGCCGGCGCGAACCGTTGGGGGGGACAATGTTGTCTATCGGGATGTTTTTATCTTCCCGGAGCCTGTATATTATATAAAGGATCATCAGAATGTACGAAGTCACCATCAAACGCACCTTTTCCGCCGCCCATTCTTTGAAGGAAATCGGCGGGAAATGCGAAAAACTCCACGGCCACAACTTCACCGTCGAGGTTTCCGTGGCAGCGGAAGGGCTGAACAGCGAAGGTCTGGTTGTCGATTTTCGAGTCATCAAGGACTGGACCGACCAGACGATCAGGGAACTGGACCATAAATACTTGAACGAAATCAGCGTTTTCCATGGCGCCAACCCATCATCGGAAAACATCGCCCGCCACATATACACCCAGATCGCCCGCAAGGCGACCACGCCGGGGCTCAGAATCAGCCGCGTCACCGTCTGGGAATCGGAAAGCGCGAAAGTCACCTACACGGGGCCGGATCATGCTTGACGTCCAGAACCAGAGAGATCACCGGCGCATCAACATCCGCAAAGTGGGCGTCAAGGGCATCAAATACCCTATTACGGTGCTCGACCGGGCCCGGGGCACCCAACCGGTCAACGCCACGATCAACATGTATGTCAATCTGCCCCACCGCTTCAAGGGTACCCATATGAGCCGGTTCGTGGAAATCCTCAATGAGTTCCGCGGCCAGACCAACATCAAGACCTTCAACCGGATTCTGGAGCGCGCCCGGGAAAAGCTCCACGCCGAGTCGGCCCATATGGAGATCGAATTCCCCTATTTCATCGAAAAATCCGCCCCGGTTTCCGGCGCGAAGAGCCTCATGGAATACCGCTGTACCTTTGCCGGGGAAAATACGGGGGAGAAAACGGACTTCCTGGTCGGCGTCGTTGTCCCCGTCACGACAGTCTGCCCCTGTTCTAAGGAAATCAGCGTCGCCGGGGCGCATAACCAGCGGAGCATGGTCACGGTAAGGCTGCGTTTTCAGAAGTTCTTCTGGATCGAAGATGTGATCCGTCTGGTGGAAGACTCGGCCAGCGGGGAAGTTTATTCCCTCCTGAAACGGATCGACGAAAAATACGTGACGGAAAAAGCCTACGAAAATCCGCTGTTCGTCGAAGATGTGGTCAGAAACGTGGCCCAGCGGTTAAACGGCATCGACAATTTCACGTGGTACAGCGTGGAAGCGGAAAACATGGAAAGCATCCATAACCACAGCGCCTATGCTTACGTAGAAAAGGAGTGATATGAAAACGAAAGGCAAAAAAACCTTTTTCAATCTCTATCACCACGGATTCGTCCGGGCGGCGGTCTGTGTGCCGGATGTCAAAGTCGGCGATCCTTATTTCAACACCGACAAAACCATAGAGCTGGCCCTGCGGGCGGCCCAGGGAAAGGCAGTTTTTGCGCTGTTCCCCGAGTTGGGCCTTTCCGCCTACTCCAATGAAGACCTCTTTCACCAGGACGCGCTCCTTAAAGCTGTAATCGCTAACCTGAAACGCCTCCTGACCGCGACGACCGACCTGCCGGTCATCTTGGTCGTCGGCGCCCCCCTGCAGGTCGGCGCCCGGCTTTTCAACTGCGGACTGGTGCTTTACCGGGGCAAAACCCTGGGCGTCGCCGTCAAATCGTATATCCCCAACTACCGTGAATTCTACGAGCGCCGGCAGTTCAGCCCGGCCGAAGAGGCGCTGTCTTCGACCATCGATCTCTGCGGTCAAAAGGATATTCCCTTCGGGGCCGATCTGATCTTTGAAGTCGAGACGATCCCAAACTTTCGCTTCTATATCGAACTCTGCGAAGACCTCTGGGTGCCGGTGCCGCCGTCGAGCTTCGCCGCTCTGGCGGGGGCGATTGTTATGGCCAACCTCTCAGCGTCGAACGTGACCATCGGGAAAGCGGATTACCGGCACGACCTGGCGGCCAACCAGTCCGCCCGCTGCGTCGCCGCGTATCTGTACGCGGCTTCCGGTCCCGGCGAATCAACGACGGACCTCGCCTGGGACGGTCAGGCCATGATCCACGAAAACGGAAACCTCCTGGCCGAATCGGAGCGTTTTTCGCGCAAACCGCAGGTGATTTTCGCCGATATCGATCTCGACCGTTTGATCCAGGACCGGATGCTCTTGAACAGTTTCGGCCAGAGCGCACGCACACA
>CAYOYJ010000165.1:0-4310 GCA_964408155.1 uncultured Syntrophales bacterium | reverse complement strand
GTATAACGCGATGACAGGGGATTACCAAAGGAAAAGGGTTTTGCGCCATAACCGTGCCGACGGCCCGGGCCGCTTTGGGATGACCGGTCTTCGTCGCAAGACCGCCATAAGGATCGACCATACCCAAAGGAATGCTCAGGGTCCGGAGCAGCACATCCTGTCTGAAACCCGGCGTCAGATTCTCCCTTCCCAGATCGTTCAAGCTGAAAAAAACGGGCTTACCCTGCAGATAGGCTGCGATCTTGGCAGCCACTTCCGGAACGGATTGCCCGGTCACGCCTTTAGACGCCGGTCGGCTTTCTTCAATCACCATCCTCATTGCTTTACCTTCCCTCGGCAGCAGGATCTCCTCCACCATCGCTTTCCCATTAAAGCTTTTCCACATCAGCCCGATCTCGCCGTAGCGAGACGCGATAATATGATAAAAACATGTCCTGAAATCCATTCTAAACCTCCTCCTTTTTTGACATAAAGTAATCATGAATAATTTTAGCCTGTTTATATCCGATCCCCTCCGCCTCGCAGAGGGATTCGAGTGATGCGTTTTGGATCTTTTCTATGTCTCCAAAGGCTCGCAACAGAGTGATTTTTCTCTTTTTGCCCACGCCGGGTATGTTGTCGAGCAGGGAATGGAAGTCCGTTTTCGTTTTGGTGCTGCGGAAAAAGGTCACGGCAAACCGGTGGGCCTCATCCCGCAAGTGCTGCATGATGCCCAAGGCTCGGGGTTCAGCGGTCAGACGGACAGCATCTTTCCGCCCGGGAAGGTAAAAACGGTCTTCTTCCTTGGCCATGCCGCGGGGGACGGACTCATAACGCTCCTTGGCCATGCCGACCACGTCTCGGCCTATGAGTCCAAGATCTTTCAAGACGGAAAGGGCAATCCCCAACTGGCCGCGGCCACCATCGACCACCAAAAGATCAAAGTGGTTATCCTTTTCCTTCAACCGGCGTTTCAACACCTCATACATCATGGCGTAATCGTCAATACCCGTCACGGTGCGAATCTTGAAATGCCGGTATCCTTTCCGCCAGGGTTTCCCGTCGACAAAGGTCACCATGGATGCCACGGGATGCATGCCACTGATATGCGAGATATCAAAACATGCCATGCTGCGGGGAATTTTTTCCAGTTGGAGCACCTCTTTGATAACCCTCAGGGGCTCCTCCGGATCGTTCCGGACCGCAAGCTCGCTTTTCAGAGCTTGAGCTGCATTCTTAGCGGCCATATTCAACAGTTCCCACTGACTTCCACGTTTTGGTACGTGTAGCTTCACCGGCCCGCCTCGTTTTTCGCGCAACCACTCTTCGATTATCTTCATATCCTCCGGCTCAACCGGGATGAGGATCCATTTGGGAATATAGGAGTTCTCTTCATAGTACTGCTTAATAAGTGAAGAAATCTTTTCTTCCGTGTTCAGAGGAACAGTTTCCAGGCAAAAGGACCGCTTTCCTAAAATTTTTCCTCCACGAACATGGAGAACGCAGACTGCGTTACGACCCTCTGCATCGTGTAAGCCCCAGATGTCCTGATCTTTGGCAATATGGGAGGCTACAATTTGTTTTTCAATGGTTTTCTTGACCGCTTCTATCCGGTCCCTCAGGACGACGGCAGCTTCAAAATCCAATGCCGCGGCGGCGGTGTCCATCTGTTTTTTCAGTTGCCGCAGCAACTTTTTTTCCTTCCCTTCAAGAAAACTCACGCCTTCGATAACCAGCCTGCCGTAAGCTTCCGCATCAATCAACCCGACACAGGGGCCACAACAGCGTTTAATCTGATACTCCATGCAGGGTCTTATCCGATTCTTCAGTTCCGTATCCCTGCAGGTTCGGAGGGGAAAGATGGGTTGAAGAAAGCGGAGCGTTTCCTTTGCTGCGGCGCTGGATGGATAAGGCCCGAAATAAAAAGCGCCGTCCCGATGGGGTTTTCTGACCAGTTGAAACTTAGGAAAAGTCGCTTTGGCATCGATTCGGATGTTGAAATAGGCTTTATCGTCCCGGAAATCAACATTATATTTGGGCCGATATCGTTTGATCAACTGGTTTTCCAAGATCAGGGATTCCTTCTCCGTTTCGGTCACGATAAAATCAATGTCGCAGATGTGAGACACCAGGAAAGGTATCATGAACCGAGAATCCGTCCCGCTGAAATAGGCACTAATACGGCTTTTCAAATCCTTCGACTTGCCGACATAGAGCACGCTCCCCCGACTATCCTTCATGAGGTAAACCCCCGCCGACCGAGGGGCATGATCGATTTTTTGCTGCAGGGTTTCATTCATGGCACTGTCTCGCAACCGGAACTTTTATAACAGCACATATCCGTCTGTCAATCTGATCATATCGGACTATCGGACCCGGTTTTGCGCCAAAATCCTTTTGCCTTTTGCACCCCTTTGTGAGATTGCTAACCGACATACACACATCAATTAGGAGGTGATGAAAATGAACATGATGGATCACATCAAGGCAAGAAGGAGCGTTCGTGACTTCGAATCCAGGGAAATTCCGGCTGATTCACTGCAGACCATCCTGGAAGCTGCTCGGCATTCTCAATCCTGGGCCAACAGCCAGTGCTGGGAAATCATTATTCTGACCGATCCGGTGGTTAAGAAAGCCGTTCAAGAAGCCGTCCCGGCCACTAATCCTTCATTCAATGCCATCGAAAAAGCCCCGGTTGTTCTGGCGGTCTGTGCCAAACTGGAATACTCCGGTTATTATCAGGGCGTTGCGCCGACCAAATTCGGCGACTGGTTCATGTTCGACTTGGGCATCATCACGGAAAATATCTGTTTAACCGCCCATAACCTGGGATTGGGTACGGTGGTGGTCGGTCTTTTTGACCAGGCCAAGGCGGCCCGTGTTCTGTCGCTGCCCCCCAAATGTGAACTGGTGACGCTGATTCCGGTCGGCTTTCCGATTCCCGACGCTCCGGTCCGAAATGCACCGCGTCGCGATGTGAAAGATTTTACGCATTACAACGGCTTCTAAGTCAGACATACCATCCGCATCATTCAAAAAACCGCCCGGGCATGATTAGCGAAGATCATCCCGGGTTTTCCTGTAAAAGAATCCTTCCGATTTCCTCCTCCGCCCAGCACCGGAACGTCAAATCGGAGAGAAAACCGCAGTGGCCGCCGTAACGTTCGATTGCGAGGGTCAAATGCGGCAAATCTTCAAACTGGACAAAATCCGCAGGGTCGATCAGGGGATCATCCGCTGCGGCAATCACCGTTACCGGCAGCGAAAGATTCGCAAACCAGCTTCTGTTTAACGTGTAACGGCCGAAATAATCCGTTAGATCCTTGAATTCCGTATACGCGTCAACCAAGACCTCCGTCATGGCCAGGCATGATTGCAGACCAAGCAGCCGGGAAAACTCGTACCGCCCAAAAAAACTCTGTTTTCGTCGCAGGGATCGTTGCCACTTGCGCAGAAAATAACTGCGGTAGAGAAAGAAATTCCGATCCAGGGCAGCCGTCGATTTGTAGGGATCGACGACGGGGCTCACGGCAAACACCCGTTTTAGAAAATCTTTTGCAGCCTCGCCATGTTTCGCGGCAATCCGCAGGGCAAAGTTCCCCCCCAGAGAATAACCGACCAGGTAGCAAGGCAAACCGGGCCGCAGTTTTGCGATATTCTCTACCGCCGCAAACGTTTCTTCCAGCCTGGCGCCGTGAAATAGGCCCTCGTTTAAGTGATGACTTGCCCCATGATCCCGCAGGTTCAACCGAAACACGTCGTAACCGCGGCTGAAGAAATAATGGGCGGCGGAAACCACATAAGCCGATGCGGCACTGCCCTCCCAGCCGTGAATAAAAATAATCAGTCCCTTTGACGCTCGGAATGTTTGTCGGGCATGGTATCCCAGAAGCCGGACGCCGTCGTTCCCCTCTACGATGATTTCCCTGGAATGATAAATGATCGATTGCTTCCTCATGTTGCGAAAGCGCAGGGACGCAATGATCGTCTGCAAATGCGGATTTCTGACCCAGGGTTTCGGGTTAAATTTCGTTTCGTTCAATACTTCATGTTTCATAGACTGCGATATACAAAAAAATATCCCTTATTCCAAGAAAGTATATGCATCTTCGGCAAGAGTCCGGTAAACTATGCGAAAATTTCATCCTCTTCAAACACAAAATAAGGATGACCTATGAACCGCCGCGATTTCATCAAATCCGCCGTCATCGTCGGGGCGGCCCTGTCGGTGCCGCCAATTATCCATCCCCTGATCACCGGAGTCTTCGGGGCGGATAAACCCGATCTGGTTGTCGCGCAGGGAATGCCTCCGGCAAAAATAACCCGGGCGG
>CAYOYJ010000164.1:0-4412 GCA_964408155.1 uncultured Syntrophales bacterium | reverse complement strand
ATTATAGAGCAGCTTGCTCACTTATGTCACTGTCCAGTTTTGCCCGACCAGCACTAAATGATATCCCGGGAATCGATCATCCCACGCTGGAGACTGATAAAATGCTTCCCCAAACCGACAAAAGAGAACAGAGGGACCCAGAAATCCGGGAGATTGGCTAAAATGATGTCTTCCCCCAGAATAAAAAGGGTAAAGGACAGCAAAATCGTCAGGATGAAGGCGACAATCTGATTTTTCGTGAAATTGGATAAAAAAAGTCCAACGGACAGATAGGCGCCTCCTAAAAGACAGGTTCCCAGGTAACCGCCGATCACGGGTCCCCAGTCGAGTTCCCCGAAGAAGCTCAGGGTCAAAGGCAGAGAAAAGCTGAAGAAAACAGAAACGAAAACGAACAGAAACCCGGCCATAAACTTGCCCAGGACCAGTTCATATTCACGAACCGGCATGGTCAGGAGGATTTCAACCGTCCCCATTTTCTTCTCTTCGGCCCAGAGACGCATCGTGACCGCTGGGATAAAGACCAGAAAAACCCAGGGGAGGAAAAAGAAATAATCCCGCATCTGGATCTGGTTATTCAGGAAAAAACCGCGGAAGAAAAACCAGTAGGTGACCACCAGGAAAGATACGATAAACACATAGGCTACCGGTGAATCGAAATAGGCATTAAATTCTTTCCGGCAGAGAGCAAGGGCTCCTGTCATGACGCCGCCTCCGTGACAGTCAGATGCTGAAAGACCTCTTCCAGAGAGAGGGATTCCCGGTAAAGCTCCATAAGCACCCATTGATTGTCAACGGCCACCCGGAAAATCGTCTCTCTCATGTCAATCGCATCATCGGTGATAATACGGTATTTCATCTGTCCGGCTCCTTCTTCACCCTTTAATTCAATTTCCTTGACCTCCGGCATTGCCCTGAATTTAAACATGACCTCTGCCGCTGGAGCCTTCAGGACAAACGTAACGGCATTGCCCCCCCGGGCACGCGCGGACATTTCTTCGGGCGTGCCGCTTCCGGCCAGTTTCCCCCGGTTAAGAATGATCACGCGGCTACAGGTGGCGGCGACTTCCGGCAGGATATGGGAACTCAGAATAATGGTCTTCTCTTTCCCGAAGCGTTGGATGAGAGAGCGGATTTCCACGATCTGATTGGGATCGAGACCGACCGTCGGCTCATCGAGAATCAGAATTTCCGGATCGTGAACAATGGTCTGGGCCAGTCCGACCCGCTGGCAATAGCCTTTGGACAATTCTCCGATATTCTTGTATGCCATTTTCTCCAGTCCCGTCATGGCGACCGCAAGATCGATCCGGTTTTTACGGATCACTTTCGGTACACGTCTCATGGCCGCAACGAAAGACAGGTGCTCCATGACAGTCATATCCGGGTAAAGGGGATTGTTTTCGGGCAGATAACCAATGTGACGGCGGATTTCCAGGGATTGATCCGGATGACGCCATCCGGCCACGGTCATGGTTCCCCCGTCGGCGGCCAGATAACCCGTGAGGATCCGCATCGTCGTTGTTTTTCCGGCACCGTTCGGGCCGAGCAGGCCAAGGATTTCTCCCTTTTCCACCCGGAAGCAAAGGTCATCAACCGCCACCGTCTCTCCGTAGCATTTGGTGACATGTTCCACTTCGATCATGGCTTGATTGTCTCCACAGGAATTACACGCCGATTATGGCCATCCGTTTTCGCTTTTTAACCTGTATGGGGGTTTCTTAGTACCATGATCCCCCTCCATTTACAATGGAACTTTGTCATTATTTCACAAACACAACCGGCCTCGTTAAGAGTTTATATTGACTATGGACGCAATTTAGCGGAAAATAGCATGCCAAAAACCACAGATAAAGGAGATTATTATCATGGCAGGAGAAAAAGTCATCAAGGTCCTGGCCGCTGTCGACGGCTCGCCTACTTCCGAAATTGTTCTGAAACACTGCGGCCGGTACGCCCAGTTGTCCGGGTGCGATTTAACCCTGATCCATGTCCTGGAGGACGTCGTTCCATTTAAAACCCTGCCCGACACGCCCCTTTACAGGGAGCGGAAACAAGAGGGAGAAAAAATCCTTGAGCAGGCCAAGAAAAGCCTCGCAGAGCATGGTGTGTCCTGCAAAACGATCCTGGCTGCAGGCCCGGTTGCCGCGGAAATTGTGAGGATCGCCGAGGATAATCAAGTGGATTACATCTTCATGGGCCATCGGGGACACCGGGGATTAAAGCGGATGCTCCTCGGAAGCGTCGCGGATGATGTCAGCAAATACGCCCATTGTGCCGTAACAATTATCCGTTGATGTCCGTAAACGGAATGCCCCCACAGAATGGACTCATCACGTCCTTCCGGGGGGGCAATATTGTTAATTCAAAGCGGACTTATTCAATCATCCAAGTCGTGCCTGAGGCGCTGTCTTTCAATATAACGCCCCTGGCCGATAGATCAATACGAATCTGATCGGCCTTCGCCCACTCTTTATTTGCTCTCGCCAAGTTTCGCTCCTCAAGGAACCGTTCAATTTCCGTTATATCCAGCCCCCGCTTCACGGCTTCCCGTTCCTGATCGAGACGAAAGTATGTGTCCGGATCTTCCTGGAAGAGCCCCAGCACCTCGCCTATTTCAGTCATGCTTTCTTTGATCTCACGAACAATGGCGGTCTTTTCCGACGAAGGAGCCCTCTTTTTGGTCAACTCCAGGTAATTGTTTGCCTGCCTGACCGTATCAAAAAGGTAGCCGATCGCGCGGGCCGTGTTGAAATCATCCTCCATCGCCTCCAAGAATCGCGTTTTGAGAAGCTGTAAACGGTTGAGCATCTCGGCACCTGGTTTGGAGAACCCTCCAACAGGAGGCGTGTCGACGTTCGGCGATGCGGAAAGGACATCCTTCACCGATTTCAGCAAAGCATAAAACCGCTCCAGGCCAAGTCTCGCCTCATGAATGGATGTCTCCGCAAAATCCAGGGGGCTGCGGTAGTGGCTCTGCAGGATAAAAAGTCTGAGCACTTCCGGATGATACAGCTTGAGCATATCCCGAATGGTCGCAAAATTACCCAAAGATTTTGACATCTTCTCGTGATCGACCCGGACAAATCCGTTGTGCAGCCAGTAACGGGCAAAGGGTTTTCCCGTCGCTCCGGTTGACTGGGCCATCTCGTTTTCATGGTGCGGAAAGATCAGATCTTCCCCGCCGCCGTGAATATCGAAGGTATCCCCCAAATATTTCTGGCTCATAACGGAACACTCGATGTGCCATCCCGGACGTCCTTTTCCCCAGGGACTTTCCCACCATGGCTCATTTTGCTTGCTTGCCTTCCAGAGGGCAAAATCCAGGGGATTGCGCTTCTTTTCATTGATATCGACACGGGCGCCGACCATCATGTCATCCAGACTGCGACCTGAAAGCTTCCCGTATTCGGAAAAGCTCTCAACTGAAAAATAGACATCGCCATCGGCAACATAGGCCAGATCTTTCTGCAGAAGCGTCTCAATTAACCGGATCATTCCGTCAATATGCTCCGTCGCCCGGGGTGCCACAGTCGGTCGCTTCACGCCCAAGGCATCCATGTCTTCATTATGTTCACGGATATATTGTTCCGCAATGTCACCGGTGGTCCGTCCCAGGCCGTTTGCCTTATTGATGATTTTATCGTCCACATCGGTAAAATTTTTAACGAAGGTCACGTCGTAGCCCCGATGTTTTAAAAAACGGGCCATGACATCAAACACCACTGCAGACCGGGCATGACCGACATGACATGTGTCGTAGGCGGTGATGCCGCAGACATAAAGTCCCACTTTACCCGCCTTGACAGGCTCAAACAGTTCCTTGCGCCGGGTCTGGGTATTGTAAACTCTCAATGCCATATCATCCTCCTGTCCTTTCCCGCTACATAATCAGGTCGCAAATAAAAAACGAGGGAAAGGGTCAAAACGGGCCGGTTCAGGGAAAGAGGGGAACCAGCTCCAGGCCTGTCTCTTCCGGCAGACCGCAAATGAGATTCATATTCTGGATCGCCTGACCGGCTGCGCCTTTGACCAGATTATCGATCGCCGAAACGATGATGGCCCGGTTCGTACGTATATCAACGGCAAGGCCGATGTCGCAATAATTCGTTCCCCTGATGCAGAGCAGGTTCGGGGACAGGCCCTTCGGGTATACCCGGACAAAGGCTTCATGCTGATAAAACTTCTCGTAAGCCACCAGGAGATCGTCCACCTTGATCGGTCGGATCATGTTCACATATATCGTGCTTAAAATACCCCGGCTGACCGGCAGCAGATGGGGGGTAAAGGAAATCGTCAACGACTCCCCCGTGAGTTTCGTAAGTGCCTGTTCCATCTCTGGGATGTGACGATGCTGACCGCCGATTTTATAGGCCTTGAACCCCTCGTCCACTTCGCAGAAGAGGCTGCCCATT
>CAYOYJ010000163.1:0-4421 GCA_964408155.1 uncultured Syntrophales bacterium | reverse complement strand
CGACGCCCTGCGCTACGAATGACCGATCTTATCCGGCCAGTAATGACCTGCGTGGCGGCGTCGAACTCTTCCCGGTAAGCCGCTACGCCGGCCCCATCCCCCTCGATCCGACGGCACCTTTGGCAGTGACGGCAGGACTGAAGAGGAGATGTCCTACGTTCCGATTATCAAGCACAGCGATCAAGGATAGAAAATCGGCACAGCCTTACCGTAGCTAATCGATGACATCCGTTTCGTCCGCCTGGCCAAAAGCCTGTTCAATGGCAATCCGGATCGCCGGAATACCGTCAGGAGTTTCTCTTCCGGTTTTGCTCATTCCAGATTATTCTTCTCCTTATCCCTCAATCTAGCGATGCATGTTCGTTCTTGACCGGTCCGTGTTTTTCATGGAAAACTGCGACAATCGAGGAAACAAGCGCAAGGTATGGAACCCGGTTATAAGCTGATCCGCAGCAGAAAACGACGAAAAACCATGTCTATCATCATAAACCGGGAAGGGCAGGTTGTCGTTCGTGTTCCCTATGGGGTTTCCCTCTCGGAGATCGAGGCCTTCGTGCGGCAAAAGCGTACCTGGCTCAATCGGAAAATCACGACATTTCAAGCCGGGTCGTTCCCGCCTGTTCCCGACTTGTTCCTCACAGGAAAGCAGGTGCTTTATCTTGGCGATGCGTATCCGCTCAGCATGGATCGAAACGTGAATGGAGATGCAAAAGATGCCCTGTACTGGAACGGAGAAGCCTTTCGTGTGGTCTGCCGGGAACCGATAGGGGGAAAAAACCTGCTTATCCGCTGGTATGTCCGGCAGGCAGAAGCCTTTTTACCGGGACGGATGGCTCAGCATGCGGAACGGATGGGTGTTTCCCCCAAAAATCTTCGTGTTTCATCGGCTCGTTTCCGTTGGGGATCCTGCTCTTCCCGGCAGTGCATTTCCCTCAGTTGGCGCTTGATGATGGCCCCCGTGGCGGTGATTGATTCCGTGATCATTCATGAACTGGCGCACCTCAGAGAGATGAGTCATTCAACCCGCTTCTGGTCGTTCGTGCGAACCTATTGCCCCGAATATGACCGGCATAAAAGATGGCTGAACGAAGAAGGTCGATATCTGATGGAATTTTAGCCATTTGTGGGTGAGAGGTGTCCTTCGTCACCGGCAGCGGGTTTCAAGCGCAGGGATATGCGCCGTTAATCCCGCGGTTGCCGGTTTCTCCTTTTTTCCGGATCATAGGAACGGCGATTGATTTTATAACAGCTTCCCGCATGCTTTTTGGCGTATTTCTTCATTTCCGATGCGATTTCAGTAACTTCTCCGTAGTGGGTAAAATGCAGGCCGTTGACATAGACGACGCCGATCGTAATCGACAAAAAGGGAAATAGTTTCACTTGTCCTTCCCGGTCCTTGGACCGGATAAAGCCCGACTGGCGGTCTCCCTGATCATATAAGGTGGGGATAATATGGTCGAAGGCGCCGATCAGATCCCGGCAGACATCCTCCATAACGGCCGGCTCGGTGATGAAAATGAAATCATCACCGCCGATGTGACCGACAAAACTGCTGTGTGAATAATTGCCCTTGACGATATTCAAAATAAGGCGACCGGTTATTTTAAGCACATCATCGCCGCGGCTGAATCCGTATTTGTCGTTGAAAGGCTTGAAATGATCCAGATCGACATAGGCCAGACCGAAGGTGGTTTGATTATCGATCCGGCTTTGAATCTGGCGGTTGATGGCGATATTGCCAGGCAAGCGTGTCAGTGGATTCACCTCGACAACCCGTTTGGAACGGAGAATGCAAAGTTGGACCTTCATTAAAATATCATGTTCGATAAACCGGCGCCGTATGTAATCATCGGCCTGAACCGTTTCCCAATCCACCGATGTGTGTTCCTCGTCCAGAATACCCAGGACGGGTACCCCTGCAAACAGCGGATCCTCCTTAAACGAATTCAACAAAGGAATCGTTTCCGGCTCTTCAAATAAATCCACGATCAGCAACAGGGGGATTTCATTATACACGAAGTCAAAGGTAGAACTGAAGTGATTGAAGACCGTCACATATCCCATCTCGTCCAGGCTTTTTGTCAGCGCATTCGTCGTTGGCAGAGAACCGGAGATGACGAGGATGGTGGAAGACATCAAGTTTCCTCCCCAGCGGCGGAGGTCGATTCATCAATCCGGGTGAGGATATCCCGGATATCGTCGTCGGAGAGCTGTAGCATCTGCCATGTCGCAGGATGAATGGTTGAAACGAAGGGATCGCCGGCAAACCCGATACCCTTGGCGCGTACGATACTGTCCGAAACATGGACGATGGCCGTTTCGAGGGGGGCTTGCGCGGCCAACTGCGGTCGGTGGTGGTAGCCGATTGCCTCGACGAGATTGGCGGGGAAACGCCATTTCTGGGCCAGCCAGAAGCCAGCATCGGCATGGGTAGCCGCAAAATACTTCTTTTCCGCGTCATAGAGACTGATATTTTTTTCTTTTGCTTCCCGGAGGGCCTGTTCATATTCCGAGGGATACTGGAGCATGACGATGGCCTTGCCGATATCATGCAGGAGGCCGCAGATGGAAACCTCTTCCGGTTCTTTCATTTTTTTCTGCTGGGCGATGCAGCGTGCCGCGACGGCACAGGCGCAGGAATGTTCCCAGAGACCGACCATATTCTTCTGCATGAGATCGAAAACGGAAACGCCGAGCAAGAGTCCCCGGATCACGTTCAAACCCAGCAACATGATCGCATGGGAGACGGAGGAAATCCTCCCGGGGAATCCATAGGCGGCGGAATTGACCATCCGGAGCACCTTGGTGGTCAAGGCCGGATCATTGGCCACAAACCGGGCGATTTCATCCATCGTCAGGCGTGGCTTTTCCAGCATGACGGAAATTTTTCTGAGGTTGGAAGGAACGGTGGGCAGGGCATTGATCGCTTCAACTTTGGCCCGCATGCGCTGCAGTTCATGATTATCCGCCATAGAGACCTTCAATGTATTCCTTGACGATCTTTTTCAGGGTCATCATGTGGGGTTGATCCAAGACGTGTTGGAAGCGTCTGTCAAGCTGCGACAGGGCTTCTTCCTGCGGGATGGCCTGCTCGGCTGCGCCCTCGATAAAAACACTGTCGATTTCCATATCTTCGATACGGGAAATCCAGGCTGCCGTCAGCGCCGTTCCCTCTCCCAAGATTACCATGGTTCCTCGTAACAGGGGTTTGGCCAAGACCATCCCCGCTTCGAGTTTATCGATGGAAATTTTTCGCATGGTTCACAACTATCTCTTTGATCTCCCGCAGATCGAGAATGACAGGGCTTGCAATTCAACTTAGGGTTCCATATACGATAATCACAACTTTGTCATCTGCTTTTTTGTCCGACGGGATCTTTTTTGATCTCTTTGCAGGTTTTATCGCAGAATTTGCTGTCAAGACAAACCCTGGTATCAAACCATTTTACTTGACGGAGATAAGAGATTATAAGAAAGTGATTCCGTTTTCAGCCTATGGCCCGGTAGTTTTTATACCCACAGAAACAGGACAGCATTTCTTTTAAGTCTTTATCTTACTACCGCTCGCCGTCAATCGGTCCAAAGGGCAATTGTGATGATGGAGGGGATTCATGGTACATTATCGGGAACTGGGTCTGGTGAATACGCGGCAACTTTTCCGTCAGGCTATGGCGGGTCAATATGCCATCCCCGCTTTTAATTTCAATAATCTTGAACAGTTGCAGGCGATTGTGATAGCTGCCGCAGAAACCCGATCACCCGTTATCCTCCAGGTCTCCAAAGGTGCACGTCAATACGCGAATCAGACCCTGCTGCAATACCTGGCGAAAGGCGCCGTAGAAGTGGCTCGGGAAATGGGATGCGCCATCCCCATCGTCCTTCACCTGGATCATGGCGACTCCTTCGATTTGGCCCGTTCCTGTATCGAAACAGGTTTTTCTTCCGTCATGATCGACGGGTCCCATTTGACCTACGAAGACAACATTAACCTGACGAAACAGGTGGTGATGTTCGCCCACGACCATGATGTGACGGTGGAGGGCGAACTGGGCGTTCTGGCGGGGATCGAGGACGAAGTCGCCGCCGCACAGAGTCATTACACCCGCCCCGAAGAGGTCGAGGACTTTATCGTGCGCACCGGCGTGGATTCTCTTGCCATTTCCATCGGCACTTCCCACGGGGCCTATAAATTCAAAGTCAAGACGGAAGAAGAGGTTCCTCCGCTTCGGTTCGACATCCTGGAGGAGGTTGAACGGCGGTTACCGTATTTCCCCATCGTACTGCATGGCGCGTCATCGGTACCTCGGGAGATCGTGGCGGAAATCAACCGTTATGGCGGTAAACTGGAAGACACGGCGGTAATTCCGGAAGCTCAACGTCGACAGGCGTCAAAATCCACCGTCTGCAAGCTCAACATAGAT
>CAYOYJ010000162.1:0-4469 GCA_964408155.1 uncultured Syntrophales bacterium | reverse complement strand
TTCGGATTTTCATCGAGAAAGGTCTCGCAGATGTGAATCGCCTTCTGAAAATCCCCTTTTTCAAAATAAAGTTCAGCCAATTCCTTGGTCAGGATTTCTGAGTGTGGGTCCAGCTGAAGCGCCGCTTCATATTCGACGATGGCCGCATCCGGCTCGTCGTTTAAGCTGAACAGGACACCCAGCGAATAGTGATACAGCGATTCAAAAGAAGATTGCATTTCTGCCTGCGGGGACGGCTGCCGGCCTGGAATGGTGGCGCATCCGATAATGATCAGCGAAGTCAGGAGGATGGCTGTGTGCCGATAATGGTTTCGCATGGTTTTTTTAATATCCCGTGTTCTGTTCTGAAAACATATTTTATACTTGGTAAAGGGTTCGTCTTCGCCTGAAAAAATCGAGGGAACGGCTCCTCATTGGGGGACGATTTTTGATACCGGCACAATTTCGATCCCTTTGGCCCGCATGGAAGATATGGCATCGCGGATGGCCAAAATGGTACTCGGATAGGGGTGACCGATGAACAGGACCGGACTGTTTCCCTGCATGCCCGGATTTTCGAGCCAACGCGTCAGATTCTCCAGCGAAACCTGGTAATTCCGATCATTATCGATAAATATTTTCCTCGCCAGAAAGGGGACACCGATTTTATTAGCCGCTTCTTTGGCTTTTGAATCCTTGGTTGTCCGGCTGTCCACGAAGAAAAGTCCCTTTTCTTTGAGCTCGGTCATCACGACGAGCATCTTTTCCGTGTCTTCCGTGAAACGGGAGCCCATGTGGTTGTTGACGCCCTTCGCATGAGGAACGGTCTCCAGATTTCTCTGAAATTGTGTCCTGATCTCTTTATCCGTCATACTGAGAAAAAGCGCGCCGTTTCCTGGCCGATCTTCCGGGTAAGACTTTGGTTCCATGGGCAGATGGAGCAGAATATCCCGGTTTTTCAGGTGAATCCTTTTTGCTGCTTCCGCGGAATGGGGCTGGAGAGGCAAAACGGCAAAACTCAAAGGGGCGTTGATTTCCAGCAATTCACGCAGGGCATTCAGGTCCTGACCGATATCATCAATCAGGATGGCCACCCGCAGGATCTTATCCGTATCGGGTATAACGGCATCACGGGGCTTGTCCCGATCTCGTTTTCGCTCTTGTTCTCGACGCTCATCCCTTTTTACGACCTGAACGCCGGAGTCCTTTTTCTTAAGCGTTTTTTTTACCTGTTCCCGGTGGCGGGCTTCCTTCGAGGGCGGCTTCGTTTTTTCTTCGAACAAACTCAAACAGAAAAGCGCCACGACGGTCAGGATCGAAAAGATCAGAAAGAATAATAAGATGCGTGATTTACGGTTTCGTCGTTTCAGATCAGTTTTTCTTTCCTTTCATGAAAATATGCCAGCTTCTCAGCATGTCGGCAGCCGCTTTGATCTGGTTGTCCTGGGCAAAAGCGGCGTCTTCCGCTTCTTTTTTCGCTGCCGGCGTGATGATTTCTTCCGGCTTTTGACCGTTTTCTTTCGCGGATTTGATGTGCCCCTTCAAATCTTTTTCCCGCATCGCATCCCCATCCTCTTCCGTTTCCTCTGCCGTTTTCGCGTATTTGAGGATGATGTCGGGGGTGATGCCTTCGGCCTGGATCGAGCGGCCGCTCGGCGTATAGTACTTTGCCGTCGTCAGTTTGAGGGCCGCGCCGTCTTCCAGAGGAATCAGGGTCTGGACGGAGCCTTTTCCGAAAGTCTGGGTGCCAAGGATCAGGGCGCGATTGTTGTCTTGCAGGGCGCCCGCCACGATTTCCGAGGCGCTGGCGGAACCTTCGTTGACCAGAACCACCATCGGGCAGGTGGGTTCGGTGCCGTCGTTTTTCGCCGTGGCGCTTGTTTCCATGGCCTTGATTCTGCCCCGGGTTGAGACGATGGTACCGGTTTTGAGGAAGATATCGGATACTTCAATGGACTGATTCAGCAGACCGCCGGGGTCGTTGCGTAGATCAAGGATGATCCCTTTCAGGGGATTGGCCTTTGCCTCCATCTCCAGCAGCGCCTTTTTCAGGTCATCGCCCGTTCTTTCCTGAAACGAGGCGATACGGCAATAGCCGATACCGCCATCCAACAGACGCGACTTGACGCTCGTAATTTTAATGATGGTGCGCGTTAAAACATAATCTTTCGGCTTGGGCAAACTCTCCCGCATGATGGTCACGGTGACTTTGGTGTCTTTCGGTCCCCGGAGTTTTTTTACCGCTTCCTGGATGGTGATATCCTTGGTCGATTTGCCGTCGATTTTGATGATCTGATCGCCCGGCTTGATGCCCGCCTGAAAAGCAGGTGTGTCTTCAATCGGGGAGACAACGGTTAACACGTCTTTCACGATGGTGATCTCAATGCCGATGCCGCCGAAACTGCCCTTTGTTTCGACTTCCAGTTCCTTGTATTCATCAGCGGTCATGAAGGTACTGTGAGGATCAAGGGATTTCATCATGCCGTTGATGGCGCCGTTGATCAGATCCTGCAGCTTGACCTCCTCGACATAGTTCTTTTCCACCATATCAAGAACTTCATTGAAGGTCTTCAGGCTTTTATAGGTATTGCGATCGACTGCGGAAACCTTTTGAGTGCCGTATAAAACTAAGGAAAGGACCAGCAGGAGGAAAAGCGTTAAAAAGATGGTTTTGTTCCGAAAAAATCGTTTCATGAAGACCTCCGATGGTGGTTTCTGCGTTTACTTAATTTGTTTAATGATATCATTCTTTATCGGCAGAATTCCATATTTATTTAAATGTTTAGCTAACGTTTCATGAGTAAAAAAGGTCCCGGATGTTTAACCGGGACCTTTTTGCTCCGGAGAGCATTGTCGGCCGTCAAAGACCCATGGGCCTTTTTCATCCCCCACCGGGAATACTTCTGAGAAAAACGATCTTGTCGCCGTCTTTCATCTGGAAATGCAGGTTGTCCTTCTTGACGAAAAGCATGAGGTTATACCAGACCACGGCGTTGGAGATGATGCCGGAGTCGCCTTGGGTGAAGCGCTCATAAAAGGTCTGGCCGTTGCCTGTTTTGATGGTTTTGAGGAAATCGCCGATTGTCCCTCCTTCGAACTCAACGACGTCCTCGCTTTTCCCCTCCCAGCCCATTTCTTTCCGGATAACAGCACATTGTATACCAAGTTTGATCTTCATGAAATCCTCCGACTATACGAGTTCCCCGTATCCTTGAGCCCTGAATATGAAGTCATTAAACTACGATATTGAACTTGCAGCCTGTGGGCAAAAAACTTCTATGCTTCTTTTAGCGGATTTGCAATACATTCTTTTGCCGCCCGTTCCTTAAATTGTTTGCTCCCGAAGATGAGATCCTGTTTTTTGATAAAGACCTCCGTGTCCGGCGGGACGGAGTGGGTGATCCAGACGTTGCCCCCGATGACAGACCGGGCGCCGATGACCGTACTTCCACCGAGTACCGTTGCGTTGGCATAAACGATGACATCGTCTTCGATGGTCGGATGGCGTTTCTGATTGCGCAGGCTGTCGCATTCGCTCCGACTTAAGGATAATGCCCCCAGCGTGACGCCCTGGTAAAGGCGGACCCGGTCTCCGATCGTGGTCGTTTCCCCGATGACGACGCCCGTACCATGATCAATAAAGAAACTCTCCCCGATATGGGCCTTGGGGTGGATATCGATTCCTGTTTTACTATGGCCGTATTCGGTCATGATGCGAGGTAGCATGGGCACATCCAGATGGAAAAGCCGGTGGGCGATCCGATAAATCGTGATCGCGAAAAGACCCGGGTAGCTGAAGATGATTTCATCAAAGCTGACCGCCGCAGGATCGCCCTCGTAGGCGTGCCGGATGTCCGTCGCAAGCAGTTTTCTCAGATCCGGGAGTTTCTTCATGAAGTCAATGGCGCTCCCGTGGCCTCTGTCCTCACAATGGGAACAGGAAAGGTTGTTCCGGATACAGTCATGACGCACTGCCAAGGTGATCTGCTCCGAGAGATCTTCGTACAGGGTGGTCAGTTCCTGGCCGAAATAATAACCCACATTAATCCGATCTACCCGCCGGCGGATGAAATAGCCGGGGTAAAGAATCCGGCAGATGCGGTTGATAATATCGACCACGGCATCCCGGGAAGGAATCGGCTCGGGGCCCACATGATCGAAACAGCCTTCGACGCTGCAACTGTCCACCAGGGCGGAAACGATGTCGGGGATTTCCTCCCGGAAATGCTTCGCGACGGAAATGGTTTCCTTGCACTGGTTCAGCAGGGTCGCGCCATCGGCGGTTGTTTCGTGCGTATCCGGGTTGTCAGGTGACATGGCAGACTTCTTTCCCGGGGCCCCAGTAGGGAGACATGCCGCGCAGGCGTTCGATGATCGGCGGAAGTTTTTCAATCACAAAGTCAATTTCCGCAGGCGTTGTAAAGACCGACAGACTAAACCGGATGGAACCGTGGGCCATTGTGAAGGGGACGCCCATGGCTCGCAGGACA
>CAYOYJ010000161.1:0-4487 GCA_964408155.1 uncultured Syntrophales bacterium | reverse complement strand
AAAATTCTGTCTTGAAACTGATTATCACGAAAATTCGTCAATGTTCAAAGGTCTCGATTAATGATTCTCGAAGATGATTCTATAAAACGTACGCTTGTCTTGAAGGGGTTGGGGGTATCCCCCGGCATCGTCATCGGGAAAGCTTTTATCTTCAATCAATTCGATGCCCGGATCAAATTCTACAAGCTCGAGGATGAATCGCTCATTCAGAAAGAAATCGATCGCCTGATGATCGCCTTGGAGGAATCGGAAAAACAGCTGGAAGTCATCAAGAATAAACTGAGAGAGACCGGAGGCGAGGAACCGTCGATCATTATCGATGTTCACATCATGATCCTGCGGGATAGAATGTTTGTGAAACATACGATCGATAACATCCACGACAAAAAGGTCAATGCCGAATGGGCACTCAGCATGACGATCGATCACTACAAGAAACTCTTTGATAAGGTCGAAGACGAATATCTCCGGGGGCGTTACTACGACATTCAGTATGTGGGCCGTCGGGTAATCCGCAATCTATCGGGCGGCAAAAAAGAGGTGATGACCGATATCGGTGAAGGCGTCATCGTGATTGCTTCCGATCTTTCCCCGGCGGATACAGCTCAGATGATGTTTCACAAAGTGCTGGGATTTGCCACAGATATCGGCGGTCGAACATCTCACACGGCGATTGTCGCGCAGTCGATAGAGATTCCGGCCGTTGTCGGTCTTGAGTACATCACGAAAGTAGTTCGAACCAACGATGATGTGATTATCGACGGCGCTACGGGACTTGTGATCGTCCATCCCGATCCGGAAATCCTGAACCGTTATGAGGAAAAACGCCGGCATTTTCTTGACCTGCGAGAGGATTTCCTCCAGTTTGCGCAATTGCCCGCCATAACGAAAGACAACAAGCGGATCAAAATTGGCGGAAATATTGAGTTTGTCGAAGAAATCCCTTCGGCGGTATCGCACGGGGCGGAAGGGATCGGTCTTTACCGGACGGAATTCATTTATCTCAACAGGGAACAGTTGCCTACGGAAGAGGACCACTTTCAGATCTACCGTCAAGTGGTTGAATCCCAGGGGATTGGCTGGTCAACAATCCGCACCTTCGATCTGGGTGGCGACAAATTTTTCTCACGTCCTAAGCTGGCCAAGGAAATGAACCCTCAGATGGGGCTGCGGGCGATCCGTTTCTGCCTTAAAGAGATCGAGATGTTCAAAACACAAATCCGCGCCATCATCAGGGCGAGCGCCTACGGCAAGGTGAAGATTCTTTTCCCCATGATCTCGGGTCTTGAAGAAATTCATCAGGCAAAACGAATATTTTACGATGTCATGGCCGATCTTCAGGCGCAAGGCATTCCCTTTGGTGAGGAAATTCAGATCGGAGTCATGATCGAGGTTCCCTCGGCGGTGATCATTGCCGACACCCTGGCCAAAGAAGTCGATTTTTTCAGCATCGGGACCAACGACCTGATCCAGTATGTGCTGGCTATCGACCGGATCAACGAGCGCGTAACCTATCTTTACGAACCCCTGCATCCTGCGGTGCTGCGCATGATTCGGCAAACCGTCGATGTGGGCCACAACGCCGGTATTCATGTCGCCATGTGTGGTGAAATGGCCGGTGAACCTCTCTACGGTATGATCCTGCTGGGTTTGGAGTTGGATGAACTGAGTATGAATCCCACACTCATTCCCCGGGTAAAAAAAATTATCCGTGAGACGACCGTTCAGGAGTCCAAGGATTTGTTGCAGCGGGTTATGAGTTTTTCGTCAGCCGTTGAAGTCCGGGAATATGTCGAAAAGACCATGAGGGAGAGATTTCCCGGGGAATTTTCCGCTGCGTGATCTGCATCGGATTAATTGAGTGTGAAACGTCCGCTCCATGCGTGATGTGGGTTGTCGAGAGGAATGATGCGCCTGTCCGTTCAGCCGTTCCAGCACACCGAAAACGGAAATCATCGGGAAAAGATCATCAAGCCGAACATAGGCGTTTTCGGAGACGGATTTGTAAAAAACATCTCCCGTCGGGTCCGGATTATGGAAGAGCAGGTGCAGGCAATCCGGCATCTTGCTCCCCGGGGGATTGTCGTCTATGCCCTGAAAAACAAGAGCCGGCTGAACAGCCTCCTGCTTAAGGAAATTACCAGTCTTCTGGGGCTTCCTGTGCCCCTGTGGTCCCTGGGTGAAGACCCAGCCTTGGCCGATTTTCCCGACGCCATACGCAACGTGACAATTAAGCCGGAAACGACTGTTGACATAGACATCCTGGCCCACGAAAACGCCGTGGTCCATCTTGGCAGTTCCCGCCTGGTCAATGACGCGGCGGTAGAAGCGGCGCTCCAGGCACTGATCCAACTACAGGAAAGGTCCTCGCGTCCCGTTTTTCTTGTTCCGCTGCTGATTTCTTACGGCCGGCGTCGGGACATCCAGGATGAAAGCCTCTACAACATCCTTTTTGGTCAATACGACGATGTCGGTCCCATTCGTCGTTTGATTACGCTGTTGCGCTATGCCGATAAGGTTTCGGTCATTCCCGCCGAATCCGTGAATCTGCAGACCTTTCTGTCGGAGCGCAGAGGGATGACCCGGGAAGAACGCGTGGTCCGTCTCCGGGAGGACCTGATTGACCGGATCGATGAAGAACGGGAAACGACGGTCGGCCCCGTGCTCAAGTCTCGCCCGGAATTCATCGAAATGATTCTTCAGGATAAGGATTTCAACGATTATCTGCGTCAGGTGGAGAAGAAAGAAAAGAAGCCGCTTCCTGTTCTCTTAAAGGAATCACGGCGTTACCTTAACGAAATTGCCGCCGATTACAGCGAAGTCATTGTTGAGTTCTGGGACAAGCTCCTGACCTGGCTGTGGAAGAACATCTACGACGGGGTGATCATCGACCGTAAAGGCATGGCCCGGCTTCGGAACATTTCCAAGAAAATGCCCCTGGTGGTCGTCCCATGCCATCGCAGCCACATCGACTATCTGCTTTTATCCTATGTTTTTTACAAGGAGAACATTCAATTACCCTTCGTCGCCGCCGGGAACAACCTCTCGTTCTGGCCCATCGGCCATATCTTCAGGAAATCCGGGGCGTTTTTTATTCGCCGGTCCTTCAAGGGGCTTGATCTCTACAATGAAGTATTTGCCCGCTACGTGAAAGCCATGCTGAAAGAAAAGATGCCCATCGAATTTTTCATCGAGGGCGGACGGAGCCGTACAGGGAAGATGGTTATGCCCAAGTTCGGATTGCTCTCGATAATTCTAAAGGCTTATCAGCAAAGGAGCGAAGGCAACCTGGGGATTATCCCCGTCTATATCGGCTATGACCGTGTGATTGAGGAAGAATCCTACATCAAGGAACTGGAAGGCGCGAGTAAAATCAATGAAAAGGCCTCGGATGTGATCCGGAGCCGTAAGATTGTGAAAAAGCGCTACGGCCATGTCTATGTGAACGTGGGTGAACCGATTCTCTTGAAAGAATACATGGAAAAACAGGGTATTGCTCTGGATGCGCTGGATGGCCGTGAGCGTCAGGCCCTGTATCGTAAGATCAGTTACGAGATCGCCCTGGCGATCAACCGCGTTTCCGTGGTGACTCCCGGTGCGTTGGCCGCCGCCGCGTTCTTAGCCCATGACCTGAGGAGTATCCGCCATGATCGCTGGCAATTCACCCTGGATGTCTTTCAGGATTATCTGACCTTTTGTCAGGCGCCCTTTTCCGTGACGTTTGAACGGGAAGATCAGGTCATGGACAAGGCCGTGGCGCTTTTCGTCCGGGAAGAGACGATCGCAGTGGACGGTGCAGGTCAGGGCGCGGCGGAAAAGTGCGAGGCGATCTACACCATCCAAGCGGAAAAGCGTCTGAGCATGGATTATTACAAGAATATGATCGTCCATTATTTCCTCCCCGTTGCCTTTGTCGGTTTGTCCGCCCTCACCACCAGCGATAACGACATCACTTTTGCGACCCTGTCCGATGATTTCGCGTTTCTGAAGAAACTCTTCCGTCATGAGTTCGTTTTTGACGATGAACGGTCGGATGCTGATGAAATACGGGAAAACCTTGCCTATCTTCAAGCCCGCGGCTACGTGGAGTATGAAGAGGGCACGACGCCGGTTTCGGTTCGCCTTATAAACGGCGGCAGGGACGTGTTGAAGGTGTTTGCCGGTTTGTTGCAGACCCACCTGGAATCCTACTGGCTCGTGACGCGAAGTATTTCCATGATCGAGCGCCGAGGGCAGGAGGAAAAGGACTGGCTGCGGGAAATCCGCCGCCTGGGGCTGAAGTTTTATAAAGACGGAGAGATTCGCCGCTATGAATCCCTGTCACACCTCAATTTTCGGGGTGCGCTTAGGTTCCTAACTGAAGCGGATCTCATTTCCCCGATGGAAAAGGAGACCCGCAAGATTTATCAGGCATGTGGTACACCGGAGATGCTGGATGAAATCCGCCGCCGCATTTCCCGCCACCTCTTTTGATTAACGCTTTGCTG
>CAYOYJ010000160.1:0-4547 GCA_964408155.1 uncultured Syntrophales bacterium | reverse complement strand
AAATACATCACGCCCAGATTGAACTGGGCACCGGCCAACCCCTGCCCGGCGGCCCTGATGTACCAGCCGACGGCTTCCTGGTAGTCCTTTGGCACGCCCACACCCTTGAGGTACATTCGTCCCAGTTCCTGCTGGGCTACTGCATCGCCCGCTATGGCTTTTGCCTGCGTTTTTTCGAATAACGCCTTGTAGTCTTCCGCCCACAGATACACCGGCAGAATGAGAATAAACAACAACGCTGCTGTACAGACCCACCTTCTTTTCATCATGTTATTCCTCCCCTGATTTTGCAATGGACGTACTCGGAAATTTATCAAAATAAACTTGAATAAGTGAATCTCCAAGTTATTTTACATGTTTTCATCAAACGGCGGCATTTTTTCGCGCGGCTGTTCTTTTCGACTGAAACCATAAAAGGCCGGAAACAAGCAATAAACCGGGGAGCAAATCAACAAGCAACCAGTACACCCACGCGAACGACCATTCATTCACATTTGTAAGATCCTCAGACAGGCGCCGGCTGACATATTCGAAGAACTGCGCGTCGCTCCATGGATCGATAACGATTGAGTAAAGGAAAGTCTGGTTGGGTAAACCGAATGATGGAACAACCATTACGGAAGGGATCGAGCCCAGAACCGTACCCTGGGTCATATTGAAACGGAAGGGATCGAGCCCAGAACCGTACCCTGGGTCATATTGAAGACGACCTGCGGCTTCCTGATCGGACAAAAGAATATCGTCAAGACGCACGTGGCAACCAGCAGCCACACCAGGAAACGGGTTATGAATCCGGCCGCTGATTTGAGGGGCTGTGACACACCGGGTCCATTTTCCCCGGGGCTTTGTTCGGACATTACGGACTGGCAATTCATGTCGTCTGTCATTTTTTATTCTCTCCTCTGTAAAGGATCATTCATTGAACATCTTAAGAGATTCTATATATTGAGATTGATTTCATCATCCATCGCGTCGATAGATATAGTGATGTATCTCTATTAAAAGAAAGCAGATCTTTTGAAAATAAGACGAGCCCCCGTGTAGGCGCAGGCAGAGTAAAACGGAGGCAGGGGGATGTCAAACTGTTTTTTTAGATTTCTTGAAGAGTTAGCGTGTTTTTGTCTGTGGGGATGGCAGCGGCTCCGCCACCATGTCAACCAGGCAGGCAATGGTTGAGGATATGCTTGATTTTCCTGCGGCAGTAAAGACATCGATGTGATCGCAACCGGCAGTTCTTGAGTCATTGCTGCGCCAGATAATTTAACCCTCTGTCAATAAAGACCGATTCATTGCCTGGTGTGGCGCAGGCGTTTTAGCTTTTCACCACGTCCACAGGACCGCCTTCCGGTCTTGGGGAACCTGGGTGGAAACCTCCTCCAGGGGGCCGAAGGTCAGGCAGCGGGCCATGCAGTGCTGGACACAGGCGGGAAGCCGACCCTTTTTAACCCGGGGTTTACAGAAGGAGCACATGCGGGTCAGCAGGGGGAAATAGGTCACATCCACCTTGCCTCCCGGAAGTTCCTGGGTCAAATCGAGAATTCGGATCCCGCCGGGCTTACCGGCCGGTCTTTTGTACTCCTGTTTGCAGGCGATTTCACAGGCATGGCAGCCGGTGCAGTAATCGTAGTCGATGAGGAGGGCGTATTGCGACATTATTCTTCTCCTGCCTTGTAAATTTTACAGAGCATGTTCTTGAGAGGGCTTCCATGGCCGGATTTGCCCACATGATCCGACGGGATGAGCTGGTTGACGTTGACTTCCCAGAGACCGTAGAATTCGGGTTCCGCTCCATTCCGTTCCGGGTACCACCAGGCGTGATCCACCATGACCATCTTGGGATGGACGATCGGCGTCAGGTGCGCCTTGACTTTTACTTTGCCCAGCCAGTTTTCCACAAAGACCCAGTCCCCCTGTTGAATGCCTTGCTGTTTGGCCGTTTTGGGATGAATTTCCACAATCGGTTCGGGCTCGATTTCCCGGAGCCAGGGGATCTGCTTGTGCTCGGAATGGAAAAAAACGGGGGATCTCCGACCCGTGCCCATGATCAGGGGATAACTCTTATAGAGATCCGGCGTGCTCACCGGGCTGTAGGGCGGTTCCTCGTAATAGGGCAGCGGATCGAGGCCCCAGCGTTCGAGCCACGACGAGTAGAGTTCGATCTTCCCGGATGGGGTTCGAAAACCCGGTCTGCCGTCAGGACGGAGGATTCCCTTTTCATGGCGGCGGTAAGGGGTGGTGGCGTGCCCCGGCGGCGGCAGGACCCAGCCGCGGTCCCGCAGCTCCTGATAGGTCATGCCCGAGGGCTTCATGATCTGGTCGAACATCTCTTCAACGTTGCGCCAGGGGAAATCGCGTTTAAAACGCCTGGCCAGTTCAAAGTTGATCTCCACATCGGATTTACAATCTCCGACCTCCACCACCTTCTTGATCGCCTGCAGGGGTATCCACCAGGATTTGATGCTTTCCTTCTCCAGAAACGACGCAGCAGGGTGCACAACGTCAGCCAGCATGGCGCTGGGCGTCATAAAGAGATCGACGGCCACGATAAAATCGAGGCGTTTCATGGCGTTATACCATTTGCGGATATCGGTTCCGGTACAGGTAACGGGATTGGAACCCTGAATCCACATGCCCTTGATCGGATAGGGATCTTCCGTGAAGATCTGCTCCTGGACCATGTCCGGATGCGCCCAGGCGCGAAAATCCCGGACGGCGGGATACTTCCAGGTGCCGATGCGTTTGGCATGCGCTTCCGGAGGCAGGCTGAGCATTGTCCCGGAAGCATGGTACGGATACGTCACGACATCGAAGGCGTATCGAGCCACGACGTTTCCGCCCGGCACATCGAAGTTGCCGGTGATGGCCCAGAGCCAGGAAATCGCCTGAGTTGTGGGGGTGGTGGTGGTCATCGTGTCCAGGGCAAAACCCCAGTGGAGCGCCGCCGGTTTCTGTTCGGCGTAGAAGCGGGCGGCGGCCGCCAGCTTATCCGCCGGCACCCAGGTGATTTCTTCAACCTTTTCGGGCGTATAATCCTTCACCCGTTCGGTGAGCAGACTCCAGACGGTCCGGCAGCGTACCTTTTTCCCATCTGCCAGCGTAACCGTGTACGATCCTTCAAGGGCGGGCGTAACATCATCCGATGCAAACCGGGCGTTGGCGCTGTTCCAGACCGCCGGCTGCTTCGCTTTCTTATCCCAGGCGACAAAATTTTCCGCCGACCCCTTTTGTTGAAGATCGGACTCCCGCAGCAGAACAGATCGGTCCTTTTCCGACCGCACCAGAAACGGCCCGTTCGTCCAGTTGGTGACAAACGCCTCGTCATAGCGTTTCTCTTTGATCAATACATGGAGAAATCCCAGCACCAGGGCGCCGTCGGTTCCCGGCCGGACCTGAAGCCAGTATTTCGCCCGCGAGGCCAGCCAGGTGCAGCGCGGATCGATAACGATCAGCTCCGACCCCTTTTTCATGAGGTCCACAAGCCAGTGACCGAAAAAACCGTCGGGGCAGCTTGCCGGGAGGCTCTGCCCCCAGACCATGATGCATGAAGGCACTTTGTATTTGGGACTGTCATAGCGCTCCGGCAGCCACTGGGCGGCGTCGGCAACCGAGTAATCGCCGTAGGTGAGCCACATGGTCATGAGCCGCGGGCTGTAACAGGCCAGACCACTCAGGCCGAAAACCCAGTTCGGGCTTCCGTAGGCGTAAGCCAGAAGCGATATCCAGCCGCCGATATCCCGGCCCGTTCCCTGAATGAAAACCATGCTCTCCGGTCCGAAATCCTTGCGGATTTTCTTCATTTCCTTTTCGATGAGGGCAAAGGCCTCATCCCAGGAAATCGCCTGCCACTTATTTTCGCCCCGTTTCCCCACCCGTTTCATCGGCTGGGTGATCCGGTCCGGATGATAAAGATACTGGGTCATGGCCAGGCACCGCGAGCACAGACGTCCCTGGTTCCAGGGATGGTCGGGATCCCCCTCGATCTTGATCACCTTGCCGTCCCGCACATGGGCCAGAACACCACAGCCGCCGTGACAGCCCGGTCCGGGCGACCAGGTGGTGGTTCTGACGACGGATACGTTGTCATTTACCATCTTAATCTCCGTATTATTTATTGTTTATGGATACTTGCCTTTCTTAAGTACCATCGGCGGCAAAAGAGAGAGATTCTGTATATCAGATAAGCGATAACCTGCGCCATGAAAAAAGCAGGGCTGTAAGCTTATTTTTATATCCTTTCGAAAAGCGCTGCTTGAAAGTCTCCACGCGATGCGTCTGCAAGCCATGATCACTCCAAATCCGGTGCACCGTAGCATGGCTGTCCCCCTGAGCCTTGGCCATTGCTCGTATAGATCCATGCAGCGCATCTTTCGGAGCAGGGTAAAGCGTCGCATCCACAATCTCACGAACTTTCTCACCATTGTGCCTCCGCGAACTGGGACCGCGCGGTGCATCCTCGGACAATGCCGGAGGGCCTGTTTTACGGATGCGCTCCGTTCACAAAAGAACCGTTGATCGAGAAGTATTCAATCTCTTTGCAATGGCGTTAT
>CAYOYJ010000159.1:0-4674 GCA_964408155.1 uncultured Syntrophales bacterium | reverse complement strand
GATATGGCGCCGGATGGGGTTTGGACTGGGAACAATCGTCGCTGGTGATGATGCAGTCGAACAGGGCCAGAATATCCGTTTCCTGATGAGCCAGCAGGAGCTTATCCCGGGGACTGCCGGTGACCAGGGCCATACGCACCAGAGGCCGCAGGGCAGACAAGGTTTCCGCTACACCGGCCAAAGGGATGAAGCCTTCCTGTAGACGTGCCATAAAACGCCGGTTTCGCGCTTCGATGACCCCACCGGCGATCGACCGGACAAGGCCAAGGGATTCGGCCACTTTCATACTCTTCAGGCCGTTTCCCAGATATTGACGCGCCCAGTAGGACGGGTGCAGTTCCGCTCCCGCCGTAGCCAGAGCCTCCCGGGTCAGGGTGAAAAAAACCGATTCGCTGTCGATGAGGACACCGTCGTTGTCAAATAGTACCGCTTTGATCATAAAAAAAGCTTATGTCTTTGCCTAAAATTCAGTTTTCACGCCAGATGAGCCAAGCTAAAGCTACTGTAAACAGGCATCCCGGCCCGCTGACCCAGGCGGGAATGGTGACATTCCCGGCATGAACGGGTATCTGGAAGGTCAGTCTTAAAATATGCATCAGGCTGATCAGCGCGAAAAAGAAAAAAGCCAGCCATGTTCCCGGTTTTTCCGTAAAACGGCTTTTCATAACCATCCCTCCTGTCTGAGTTTTTGCACGATCCCCAGAACCGACTCGCTCCGGTCCATGGTGTACAGGTGAATGCCCGGCGCCCCCGCCCGGAGCAGTTCCCGGCATTGATCGACGGCAAAGCCGATGCCGTAACGGACCATGGCCGCCCGATCGCCTTCCGGGATGGCTTCCAAGTCATGGCGCAGGGTCTCCGGGATGGTTGCCCCGCAGATCTCCGCAAGCATATCCATCATCTTGATACTGTAAATGGGCATGACGCCCGGCAGGATGGGAACTTCAATGCCCAGGGCTCGGCACCGTTCGACGAAATCGAAGAAGAACCGGTTGTCGTAACAGTAATTGGTGATGATGTATTCGGCTCCCAGGTCCACCTTCAATTTCAGGTAGGCCAGGTCCTGCTCACGGGTGGGCGCTTCCCGGTGCCCTTCCGGATAACCTGCGACGCCGAGGCAGAAATCATAACGCGTCCGGATGAAAGACAGAAGATCAGAGGCGTGGAGAAAATGCTCCGGATGAGGTTGGAATCCCTCCTCCTGGGGCGGATCTCCACGGACGATGAGGACGTTTTTCACCCCCGCTTTCCGGTCGCCCTCCAAAACGGCGGTGATGTCGTCCGGCCCCAGACCGTAACCGGCGAAATAGGCGAGGGCTTCCAGGCCCTGATCGGCCTTCAATTTTTTTAACAAATCCAGAGAACCCGCCCGGGTCGATCCCCCGGCGCCGAAAGTGACGGAAAAGAAATCCGGCGCGAGTGTTTTCAGTTCAGCGATGACTCGGCTAAGGTTTTCTTCGGCCTTGGGCGTCTTCGCGGGAAAAACCTCAAAGGAGAGGGACGGTTTTGCTCCTGCCTGCCATCGGTCGGTCAGTTTCATGTTTTCTACCCCCGTGTCATGTCTGTTTAGGCTTTCCGGTCAGCGGTTATCTGCCATGCAGTATTTCTTAGTTCCGGATATCTCCAAGTTTTTGCCTGATCATATCCCATGCTCTTGAGAACATCAAGGGCAATGGCAATGATCGTAGTTTGAGGCGCCCCCATTGATAGAGCACGGACTGTGTCACCGGATCAGCCTAATCATAGCCGTAAGGAATGATCAGCCCCGCATAATAAAAATTATGAATTTGCCTAATCATATTTAAATTTCTATAGAAAAACCGAGGAAAAACTGGAGAGGTAAAGCATAAGTGAAGGGGATGACGATTCGATTAAAAAACATGATGGTTTCTTCCTGGACCTATCGTCTGGTGCGTTTTGTTCTGGCGGCTCTTTTTATCTATGGCGGCGGCGTGAAGCTGCTCGATCCCAAGGCGTTTGCCGCGACGATTTCCGTTTACAACCTGGTGCCGGCGGAGATGCTTCTGCCGGTTGTCGCTGTTGGTCTGCCCATGATTGAAGTGCTGGCCGGCATCGGTCTGCTCTTTGATATTCGCGGCAGCCTGGCCACAATTTTTGGTTTGCTGGCCATGTTTGTTTTCGTCCTCTGGTATGGCATTCTCAAAAATCTCGATGTGGATTGCGGCTGTTTCGGGCCGGAGGAACTGGCCGGTCAGGGTAAACTCTGGAATGCTTTTTATCGCGACCTTATTCTGGTGGGTTTGGTCGTGCCGTTCCTTTATGTTTCGCGTTGGATGCTTAAGCGTGTTGTCACGCGGGAAAATATGGCGGATATCAATCTTGAAAGGAGACGTTAAGGATGCTTAAAAGAAAGTCAATGTTGGTCTGGTTGGTCACGGCGGCATTTGTTCTGGGGTTTGCCGGAAGCAGTTTCGGCGCCTGGGGGACCAGCGAACTGGAGACGGAAAAGATCGCCGTCACCTTTGCCAAGGAAGTGGCCAGAGGCGGCTACGGTATTGTAACCACTTCGGAATTAAAGAGTTGGCTTGACGCCAAAAAGCCCATGCTGATTGTCGACACCATGCCCTTTGAGGCGAGTTATAAGAAGGAGCACGTGCCCGGCGCGGTTCCTTTTGAATTGCCCATTCCTGAGTTGACAGCGATGGACGATAAAACCAAGACGGATTTCCTGAGAATGCTGGGGCCGGATAAAGGCCGCCTGATTGTCTTTTACTGCGGCTTCACAAAATGTACCCGCAGTCATAACGGCGCCATGTGGGCGGTTAAACTGGGATATAAAAATGTCTTTCGGTATCCCGGCGGTATCAAAGGATGGACTAAAGCAGACTATCCGGTAGAAAGAGTCAAGAAACCATGAAGACCATGGAAGGTGAAGCCGTTCACCTCCCTCCTTAGCATGCGGCGTACCCTTCCCCCTACGGTACGCCGCATTCATTTGCCGTTGAAGCAGAGAAATGCTTGATACGTTTAAAAAAATCGCCATTTACCGAAAAATGGATTGGGTATGCGTACCCCTGGTTCTGTTGTTTATCTTTTGCACCGGCGTCATGGTGTGGGCATCGGGGAATACCCGAGCCCTTTTCCCCACCCCGCAGAAACCGCTCTTGATTGATACGAAGGAAAGGCAGGTTCTTCTGTATACCGAAATAAGTCTGAAAAATCTTTCGGAAACAAATCCTCATTGGGGGATCGTTTCTGCGTCGGGTAAACTGGCGGACAAGACCATTTTTAAGGCCTATGCCTCGCCGTCGGATTTTTACGATGCCCTTGTCGGTATCGGCGCCCGCCCCGGGAACAATCTGAATCTGAAAAGCCGCGGCGACAAGGTTGCGGGGGATCGTCTGGTTGTCAGCGCTACCTGGCCGGAGCCGGGAAAAGAACTTCCTTTGAGCGCTATTGTTTCCGATGCCACAGGTAGGGGTTTCGATATCCGCTTCGGTGGAAATCGGGAGCGGGCCGTTAAGGAAAAAACAGGATGCATCCTCTGTCTGGAAAGCTGTCCGATTTCGATTACCAGCAACGCCGCCTATCCGACCATTGGCCCGGCCAAAAGACTGTTTTCCCCCAATTCGCAATTTAGGGGGCGTTCAGATGTTTTGCCGAATGTTGCTCATCATCCTGTCATTTTCATTTTCCGGATGCTCAATCCGGCCGTGAAATAAGATTACTTGCGTTATTTTAAGATTTTCACACATTTTTTCTGAGCAGCACCGCAAGAAGCCCTTCAAGTTTTTTCTTCCGCCG
Source organism: uncultured Syntrophales bacterium (assembly GCA_964408155.1). Taxonomy (GTDB): domain Bacteria; phylum Desulfobacterota; class Syntrophia; order Syntrophales; family JAAYKM01; genus JAAYKM01. The sequence continues at coordinate 909 of CAYOYJ010000159.1, read as the reverse complement.
TCGATTTAAAAGATGGTAACATCGGTAAACCGTCAACCCTTTTTCCGGCAAGGGCATTTCGTATACGCCAATCGGATGCGGTGTGCCTGTTTGTTGTTTCCCGCGGAAATTTAAGAATCAGGAGGTTATTTTTAATGTTTGTCATTCATGTCCAGGTCCATGTCAAACCCCCGTTTATCGATGCGTTCAAGAAGGCCTGCATTGAAAACGCGAAAGATAGTCTGAAGGAAGAGGGGATTGTCCGATTCGACATTGTTCAGGAGCAGGAAGATCCGACGCGGTTTCTCCTGATTGAAATTTACCGGAACCGGGAGGCCACATCGAAACACAAGGAAACGCTGCATTATCGGGACTGGCGGGACAAAGTTCTGCCGATGATGGCCCAACCACGGAAAAGCACGTTTTTCACCACTATTTATCCGGATGACAAGAATTGGGCCTGATAATGTGATTATTGAAAGGCGGATTGCATGCGTTTTGAATTTGCAACGGCCGGCCGTATCATTTGCGGCAGGTATTCCCTGGCGGAAGTGGTGCCGCTTATTGCCGACCACGGTCCGCGGGTCCTGTTTTTGACCGGACGTGACGGCCGGCGTGCCGCTTCACTGAAGGCAGACCTGGAAACTCGGGGATGCGCGGTCATGTCCTTTTCCGTCTGCGGTGAACCCACTCTGTTTCGGGTACAGGACGCGGTAAAGACCGCCCGCGATGCCCGTTGTGATACCATTGTCGGATTCGGTGGCGGGAGTATCATTGATTTGGGCAAAGCCGTCGCCGCGTTGGTGACCAACGAAGGGGACCTGCTGGACCACCTGGAGGTCATCGGTCGCGGTCAACCTCTCCTTAACCCGCCTCTACCCTTCTTCGCGATCCCGACGACTGCCGGAACCGGCACCGAAGTGACGGCCA
>CAYOYJ010000158.1:0-4696 GCA_964408155.1 uncultured Syntrophales bacterium | reverse complement strand
TGCACTTGTTCTGGTCTTTCATAATGAAAGGATGCCTCAAATCCGATTCGAATCGGATCTCTCCTTTCGTTTTGAGGGCTGTCGGTTCCGCACCGACCGCTTTGCCGATCTGTCGCAATTCGCAGTCATACTGGGAGAAACAGCCGCACTCAAGGCATCGCCCGGCTTCCCGGCGTAATTCCCGCTCCGTGAACCCCAGTTCGCATTCGACGAAACTCTTGATACGCTTCTTTGAATCGACCATGGGCATCTCAGCACGTGGTTCGGCAGGGAAGCGATTCTTCCATTCTTCTTCCAGGGCTTTCAGCGCCTTCAAGGATGTGCCACGCCGGACCGAATAGATGCCAGGGATTGGCGTCAGTTCCCGACCTCTTAAGAAACGGTCGATCTGGGTAGCTGCATTGCGCCCGTCTGCTATACATTCGACCACTGTGCAGGGTCCCCGCATAGCATCGCCGCCGGCAAACACTTCAGGAATATCCGTCTGGAATGTTGCCTCGTTGATCATGAAGGTTGACCACTTGGTCGTGCGAATCTTGCAGTCATGACCGATGCAGGAGACATCCGGTTCCTGACCGATGGCCATGATGATGGTATCGGCCTTGATCATGAACTCAGAGCCCTCCACCACGACGGGACTGCGGCGGCCCGACGCATCGGGCTCTCCCAATTCCATACGGACCGACTCAATGGATTCCATCCTCTTTTTCCCGTGAATCTTTACGGGGTTGGTCAGGAAATGGAATTGCACCCCTTCCTCTTCTGCATCATGAACTTCGATGGGATCGGCAGGCATTTCCAAACGGCTTCTCCGGTAAACAATATAGCAGTTTTTCGCCCCCAGGCGCAGTGACGTCCGGACGGCGTCTATGGCTGTATTCCCCCCGCCGACGACGACCACGGTCTCGCCCAAGTCAAACTTCTTGCCGAGTTTCACCTCCCGCAGGAAGTCGATGCCCTGATAAACCCCAGCCAGTTCCTCGCCGGGAATTCCCATGGACTTGCTCACATGGGCGCCGATGGCCAGAAAAACCGCGTCAAACGAACGTCGCAGGCCGTCTATCGTCACATCCTTCCCCAACTCCGTATTGTAGAGGAACTCCACCCCAAGGGACTCGATTTCCGCGATTTCCGCATCCAGCTCTTTCTGGGGCAGACGATAATCGGGAATGCCGTACCGGGTCATACCGCCCGCTTTCGGCAGCTTCTCGATGATCGTACACTGATGTCCCTGCTGGGCCAAATAATAGGCACAGGACATGCCGGCCGGTCCGGCGCCTACGATGGCCACGGTCTTACCGCTCGAAAGGGCCACAGGGGGTGCGTAACGGGTACCCTTTTCAAAGTTAATGTCCGAAATAAATCGTTTGATGAACTTGATCGAAACCGTTTCATCCACCAGATTGCGCCGGCACTCCTTCTGACAAGGCGCGGGGCAAACCCGACCCAGAATGCCGGGAAACGGCACCTTCTGCTTGATGAGCCTTTCCGCATCGGTGTATTCGCCGTTGGCCGCCAGCCCCACATAACCCTGAATATCGATGCCCGCCGGGCAGGTCATGTTACAGGGGGCCACGCAATCGGCAAAATGGTTGGAAAAGAGCAGTTCTATATCGAGTTTCCGGAGGCCCTTGATCAGTTCGGTCTCCGTATTGACCACGATCCCGTCGAAAACGGGGGCCGCACAGGCCACCACGGGATATCTCGCCTTGTCCTGCTCAACAAGGCAGACCCGGCAGCTGCCGAAAGGATCTATCTGCGCGCGTTCACAGAGAACGGGAATACCGATTCCGTTACGCTTGGCGACGTCACGAATGGTTTCACCATGTTTTCCTTCGTATTCTTTACCGTTTATCATTACTTTGATAGCCATAATTCCTCCTATTCGACCACGATTGCGTCGAACTTACATGCATCCTTACAGAAGCCGCAGCGGGTGCATTTTTGATCGTCGATCTGGTGAATCTGCTTCCGCTCACCGGACGCGGCGCCGACGGGGCACGTCTTTGAACAGAGCGTACAGCCCGTACATTTATCAGCCACCACCCGGTAGGTAATCATTGCCTTGCATTTTTTAGCCGGACATTTCTTATCCCGGATATGGGCTTCGTATTCATCGCGGAAGTAACGCAGGGTCGTCAGGACCGGATTGGGCGCCGTCTGACCCAGGCCGCAAAGAGAACCTTTAATGATGGAATCACAGAGCTTTTGGAGAAGTGGGATGTCCTCTTCGGTCCCCTCCCCTGCAGTAATCCGCTCCAGAATTTCGAGCATTCGCTTCGTACCGACGCGACAGAACGTGCATTTGCCGCAGGATTCCTCAACAGTAAATGAGAGGAAATAGCGGGCAATATCGACCATACAGGTATCCTGATCCATAAAAACCATGCCGCCCGAACCCACGATGGCCCCGGTGGCCATGATCTTCTCGTAGTCGATCGGTGTGTCATGCAGATGCGCCGGGATACAGCCGCCAGAGGGACCGCCCATCTGCACAGCTTTACATTTGCCGTCGCTGATGATCCCACCACCGATATCATTGACGATTTCATTGATCGTAGTACCCATGGGCACCTCAATCATGCCGCCCCGCTTGATTTTACCGGCCAGGGCGAACACCTTGGTTCCCTTGGACATGTCTGTGCCGTATTTCGAAAAGGCCGCACCACCCTCCCTGATGATGTAGGGAATGTTGGCATAGGTCTCGACATTGTTGTTGTTGGTAGGCTTTCCCCAGATACCATGCGTTGCCGGGAAAGGCGGGCGGGTACGAGGCATACCGCGTTTACCTTCGATGGAGGCGATCAAAGCCGTCTCTTCACCACAGACAAAGGCGCCTGCGCCTTCAATGACATGAAGGGTAAAATTGAACCCGGTGCCCAAAATGTTATTCCCAGAGTAGCCTTTGGCTTCCGCCTGCTTGATGGCCAAACGCAGCCGCTTGACCGCCAAGGGGTATTCCGCCCGGACATAGAAGAAGCCGACCTGGGCACCGACCGCAAAAGCGCCGATCGTCATACCCTCGATGACGCCGTGGGGATCGCCTTCCAGGGTGGATCGGTCCATGAAAGCACCGGGATCACCCTCATCGCCGTTGCAGATCATGTATTTTTCCTCGCCCGGTGCATCCTTCGCAAACTGCCACTTCATGCCGCAGGAAAAACCTGCACCGCCGCGGCCGCGTAAACCGGACACCCGAACCTGATCGATCACCTGCTGGCGGTTCATGGTTTTCAGTACCTTTTCCAGAGCCTGATAGCCATCTGCCGCGATATAATCATCGATATTCTCGGGATCGATAACACCGATATTCTTGGTAGCCAGTTTGACCTGCTTTTCCTGATAGGATGACTGTGCAGTAGGGTGATCGGGATGAAGAATGATCCAGTCGTCAATATGCTCGCCCTTCTCCAGGGTTTCGATGAATTTTTCGACCTTGTCCGACGTCAGACCGCCGTAGGTATAAATTTTACCTTTTTCGATAACTTCAACAATGGGTTCCAGATAGCACATGCCATTGCAACCCGTTTTTTTGATCTCAAAGTTGCTGTGGCCGTCCAGGAGGGCATGCAGTTTGTTCAGTGTTTCCTCTGCCCCCGCGGCAATACCGCAGGAGTTGTATCCGACACGGAGGGTTTTCATTATACGGCCTCCTTTTCCATCTTCTTGTACTCTCTGGTCACTTTTCGAACCTTATCCGTGGAAAGCTTGCCATAGACTTTTTCCCCGACCATAATCACCGGGGCAAGGCTGCAACAGCCAAGGCAAGCCACCGACTCGACGGTGAAAAGCATATCCGGCGTTGTCTCTCCTGTTTTGATCCCCAGTTCACCTTCAACGGCTTCGGTCAGGCCATCGGCATTTTGGACATGGCAAGCGGTGCCGTGACAGACACGTATCAGATGTTTCCCCACAGGCGTCAGACGAAACTGGGCATAAAAGGTGACCACACCGTATATCCGCGCCGTGGGAACACCCATGCTGCGGGCCACCCGTTCCAAGGCCTCTTTTTCCAGGTACCCTTTATGGGCCTGTACCTGCTGGAGCACTGTAATCAGAGTCCCCTTGTGACCCTTATAGCGATTCAGCACTTCATCAACATAGCTTAAATCCGGTTGTTCCATTTTTAACTCCTCGCAAGAACCATACTTGACGTTTCCGCTCCATAGAACAGGGGGGAAGAATCACCCCTGATTTTGCACCCACCGATGAATGTACTGTTGTTTCCCCTATCAGGGTGTTTTCACGTAAACGTTTATTGAACGATTTAGTGGCATGTCACATGACCATCATTGCCGGAAAGGATATCTGAATTCAAAACCACCCGGCATTCTTATGCTAAAAAAGACTATTCACCTATTATGACGGACAGTTACCTGTTTTTTCAATGAGGCGAATTCCTTACAACCGCGGCGACATATACTAAAAAGGGAGATGGAGGTCAAGGGGAAAAAGCCCGGCCCGGTGGATAAGCAACCTTATCTCGCCGGGCCGTAACTCACTTGATTCAAACGGCTTTCTCAGGCTTAGCCTAAACACTCCGCCACAATCTCTGCAATATCTTTCACCATCACCTTATCCGCCGACTTCTCGTCCTTCAGGCCGTCCTCGAACATCGTCATGCAGTACGGACATGCTACACCGATCACCGAAGCATTTGTCTTCAACGCCTCCTTCGTCCGCTCAGCATAAATAC
>CAYOYJ010000157.1:0-4708 GCA_964408155.1 uncultured Syntrophales bacterium | reverse complement strand
CGCCGGAATCCGGTGTCTGCTCATCCCCACCCCGCTCACGGACATGGACATGTGCCGGCACGCCGACTGGATCGAACCGGACATCACCGGTGTCCTGCGCATCGTTCAGGAAGAAAACAAATGAAACCTGTCCGTTCCGACTATCCCGGCGCCAAGGGAGATTTCCCGGTAAAAACCGGAATGTACCTTTATCAAAAAAACCATGGTTATTTCGCCCAGATGCCCGACGACGTCAAGGAACAGGCCGCCAGCGAGCTGCAGGAAATGGGAGCGAAGGATGTCCGGCCGGCCTACCGGGGCATTCATTTCTCGGCAGATCGGAAAACCCTGTACCGGATTAACTATCACACCCGATTGACAACGCGAATTCTCGCGCCCCTTTTAACCTTCGATTGCCATTCCGACCGTTACCTTTACAAACAGGCCCAGCAGATTCCCTGGGAGGATTTTCTGACAACGGCCGGTACTTTTGCCGTCTTCGCCACCGTTGCCAACAGCACGATCACCCACTCCCAGTTCGCCGCCCTGCGCCTGAAAGACGCCGTCGTCGATTACTTCCGCGTGAAGCAGGGGAAACGTCCATCAGTCGACACCCGGAACCCCGATGTCTGGTTCAACCTGCATATCGATCACAACCGGGCCACGATCAGCTTGGACACCTCCGGCGGATCGCTCCACCGGCGAGGATACCGGCTGGATTCCGTCTCCGCTCCCATGATCGAAACCCTGGCGGCGGCCGTCATACGTCTTTCCGGCTGGCAGGGCGACAGGCCCCTTTACGATCCCTGCTGCGGTTCCGGAACGCTCCTGTGCGAAGCTTATCTGTACGCATCGCGCACCCCGGCGGGGATGCTCCGCCGGACCTTTGGCTTCGAGAAGCTTCCCGATTTCGATACAAACCTGTGGAAAGAAGTCGTCCGGGAGGGAAAGAAAGAGATTATTCCTGTCGCACCGGGGATCGTCGCCGGAAGTGACATCGCCTTCGACGCTGTCGAATTTGCCCGCCGCAACTGCGACGTCATCGATCCGGGGCACCGCATCCGGATCGAACAGCGGGATATCTTCAGTATCGTGGACTTGCGGGGTAAAACCATCGTCTGCAATCCTCCCTACGGCATCCGCATGGGAAAAACCATTGATTTGAATGAGTTTTACCAAAAACTGGGGGACTTTTTCAAGCAGCGCTGCACCGGGTCCACGGCCTACGTCTATTTCGGTGAACGGGAATACATCAAAAAAGTGGGCCTGAAACCATCCTGGAAAAAGGAACTCAGCAACGGCGGTCTCGACGGCCGTCTCGTCAAATACGATCTCTATTGAGCTCACCTTTTTATCATCCCGGGCTCCGGAGACTGTGTCGTAATACCCGATTGACGGTCGAGGTCATGCTGAGCCTTTCGCGTCACTCAGGGAGAAACCACGCGAAGAATCTAATGATCACGATATGTTGCAAGGAATAGATTCTTCGGTTGACGCTTCATGATGACATGATGATACAACCTCATTTCAAGAAACCGTATGGGTTTGCCCGCATGGCCCACCGACTGTCGGGGAATTCGGCGGACAGCCGGTCGTATATGCCGATCAAATTGGCCGCGTTTTTCGTTATCATGTAATCCGTAACGCCTTTCATGTAGATGGCCTCCGGTGTCTGGAAACTCTTCGGGTATTCCTCGATGATGCGACCAAAATATGAAGCCGCTTTTATCCTTTCCGGCTTGTCAAAATAAGCCTTCCCCATGCCAAGGAGCAGGGAGGGGATCAATTCCTGAGGCCAGAAAAAGCCAAGGGTCCGATCGTGCTCCACGCCTTTTTCGTCGAGAATAAGCAGGGACGGGGTCCATTGGATGCGGTACTCGACGGCCAGTTCGTGATCGACGGCGGAAAGACGAAGGGGAATAAGATTATGGTTAACAAATTCAATGACTGCAGGTTCCGGGTACGCGACCGCGTCCATCCTTTTGCATCCGATTCAGTTGGGGTTGAAGAAATCGACAAAGACCAGCTTGTCTTCCTTTTTCGACTTTTCCAGCCCTTCTTTGAATGACGTAATCCAGTTGATTGACATGCCGATACCTCCTTTCCGGAGAAAATTTGTTTGTGTTTTGATTTGCTTACCGTTTTGACAATCCACACAAAAAAGAATTTAATGACGATGGACGCCATGTCAACAGCTCAAATTCAAAATTAACAACTCATCGCCGCAATAAATGTGGGCCGGATGCCGGAGCGTGTGTTGTGCAAAGAGGACTTTTGTTGACTTCAATCTGTTCGCAGAATATAAACATAACATTTCAACATAACTTAGATATAAGGATAAACACTCCAGGGGGATTTTCATGCAGACTCGGACGACCACCAAGATCGAATTCAATGCCGAGTTCCAGCGGGCCTTGGACCTGATGGAAACCACACGGGTGCATCTGTTCATCACCGGCCGGGCGGGAACGGGAAAATCGACCCTCCTCAATTACTTCCAGCGCCATACAGCAAAAAACGTGGCGATCCTCGCCCCGACGGGGGTGGCGGCGGTCAACGTCGGCGGTCAGACCATCCACTCCTTCTGCGGGTTCAAACCCGACGTGACCCTCCCGTCCATCCGGAGGAAACGCAAGAAAGACAGTAACAACATCTACAAGAAATTCGACACAATCGTCATCGACGAGGTGTCCATGGTCCGGGCGGATCTGCTGGACTGCGTGGACCGCTTTCTCCGCCTGAACGGTCCGACCGACCGGGAACCCTTCGGGGGCATCCAGATGGTCTTCATCGGTGACCTCTACCAGTTGCCGCCGGTTTTGAACAGCCAGGAAAAGGACCTTTTCCGCCTCTGCTACCGGACGCCTTACTTCTTCAGTGCCGCCGTTTTCGGCGAACTGGAGCTGACCTTTGTGGAACTGGAAAAGGTTTACCGCCAGCAGGACGGTGAATTCGTCCGCCTCCTCAACGCCATCCGCAACCGCAGTGTCACCGACGACGACCTGAAAATTCTGAACAGCCGGATTGATCCGAACTTTGCCTCCTCACCCGACGATTTCTACCTTTGCCTCACCAGCACGAACGACCTGGCGGACCGGATCAACCAGGAGCACCTGACGCAGTTGCCGGGGAAACTCCGGACCGTTCAAGGGTATATCGACGGGAACTTCGGCAAGGAGTACCTGCCGACGGCGGAGGAACTGCGCTTCAAGATCGGTGCCCAGATCATGCTTTTGAACAACGATGCGTCCGGGCGATGGATTAACGGGACCATCGGTCGGATCACGGGGATGACGAAGGACGAGGAGGGAGAGGAACTCATCTGCGCCGAGCTGGAAGACGGCGAGGATGTGGAGATTGCCCCCAATACCTGGCAGATTTTCCGGTTTGTCGTCAAAGACGACCAGCTTGCCTCGGAGACCATCGGCTCCTTTACCCAGTACCCCTTCCGGCTGGCCTTCGCCGTGACGATCCACAAGAGCCAGGGGAAAACCTTCGACCGGGTCATTATCGACGTCGGCCGGGGGACCTTCGCGCCGGGGCAGATGTACGTCGCCCTCTCGCGCTGCACGACCCTGGACGGGATCGTCCTGCGCAAACCTATTCAGAAAAGGCACATCATGGTGGACTGGCAGGTGATGAAGTTCCTGACCGGTTGTCAGTACCGCATTGCAGAGAAAAAGCTTTCCCGCCGGGAGAAGCTGCAGATGCTCGGCCGGGCCATCCGTGAGGAACGGGATATCGATATCATCTATCTCAAAGCCAAGGACGAGAAAACGAAGCGAACGATCCTGCCGCTTCAGGTCGGTGACATGGAGTACAGCGGCCACCCCTTTCTGGGCCTGGAGGCCTACTGCCGGATGCGGGGTGAGCGCCGGGTGTTCAACGTGGACCGGATTCTGGATATCTGCGATATTTTTTAATGGGCTGAAAAAGCGGGAGCAAAGCTGGGGATCTTTGGTCAAAATAATCAAGATGGTGTTTGGCATGGAAAAGGTCATGCCGATGACATGGATTTTGACTTTTCTGATGAAAGAATAAGGAGATAAGAATGAAGCGAACAGGAAATCGGCGGGGGTGGATTTGGGCGGTTTTATTAGCTGGTTTTGTTTTGTTTTTCCCGGCGGCGGTGTCGGCGGAGATCAGCGTGTCCGGAATGAACCAGCAGATGGCCGTCGAGGTGACGGCCTATAACGAAGACCTGGGCCTGATCAAGGACCAGCGGCGGATTCAGTTGCCAAAGGGGTTGACGGAATTGCGGTTCATGGACGTGGCCGGGAAAATCAATCCCGCGACGGTCCACATGCAGTCCCTGACGAACCAGCAGGCCCTGTCGGTTCTGGAGCAGAATTACGAGTTCGATCTCTTAAGTCCCACGCGACTGCTGGACAAGTATGTGGGTAAAGAGGTCAAGCTCTATTCGAAGAATCCCTACACGGAGCGGGAGGAGATCGTCACGGCGAAAGTGCTGTCCAACAACGATAACAATCCCGTTTTCCAGATCGGCAATGAAGTGACCTTCGGCTATCCCGGCCGGATCATCTTTCCCCAGGTGCCGGACAACCTCATTGCCCAGCCGACCCTGGTGTGGCTTCTGAGAAACGAGGCGCCGAAAACCCAGGACATTGAAGTGGCCTACCTGACCGGCGGCATCGGCTGGCGGGCCGATTATGTCCTGGTGCTGGATGAAAAAGACCAGGTGGGGGGCCTTTCCGGCTGGGTAACACTC
>CAYOYJ010000156.1:0-4709 GCA_964408155.1 uncultured Syntrophales bacterium | reverse complement strand
GGCGGCAATCAGACGATTCATTCCGACGTCCGGGTCATCAGCGCCACCAACCGCGACCTCGAAGCCCGGGTTCGTGAAGGTTTTTTCCGGGAAGACCTCTTTTACCGGCTGAACGTCGTGGTGATGAATATTCCTCCGCTGCGGGAACGAAAAGACGACATTGCGCCGCTGATCGATCATTTTCTGAAGCGTTTCGCCGCCGATAACGGCAAAAAGATCGACGCCGTGAGCAGCGAAGCCCGTGATATGCTTCTGAAATATGACTATCCCGGCAACGTCCGCGAACTGGAAAATATCATTGAACGCGCCGTCGTCATCGCTCGAAATGAAACAATTTCCATCAGAGATCTTCCCTTCCATCTGGAAACGCCCCGAGAAGAGGAGGAACCGGAAGCGGGTTTGCTGAAAAAATCGGTGGAGGATATGGAGCGGAAGCTGATCCAGAGCGCCATGGATGAAGCGGGCCGGAACCAGAGCCGGGCCGCCGACCTTTTAGGAATCAGCGAGCGAATGCTTCGCTACAAGTTGAAAAAACTGGGGATGAAAGAATAAAAGGATATATCTACAGCCACTTATGTTTCCGGAACAGCTTCAGCATGACAAGAACGATGGCAATCATGACACCCCAGAGGGCGATATACCCCCACCGCCATTTCAGCTCCGGCATATACTCGAAGTTCATCCCGTAAACGCCCGCAAGAAACGTCAGGGGGATAAAGATCGTCGCGATGATCGTGAGCACCTTCATGATTTCGTTCATGCGGTTGCTCAGGCTCGAAAGGTAAATGTCGAGCATGCCAGAAAGGGTGTCCCGGTACGTTTCGATTGTATCCATCACCTGTATCGTATGGTCATAGACATCACGGAAATAGATGTTCGTCGATTCCGCGATCAGGGGTGACTCACTTCGCTCCAATGCGGCCACCGCTTCCCGGAGCGGCCACACGGCTTTCCGCAGAAGGGTCATATTCCGTTTCAGGTAGTGAATCCGTCTCAAAATGACCGAGCCGGGGTGGTTGACCAGGCTTTCCTCGCAGTCTTCAATCTCCTCGCCGATGTCTTCCAGAAGTGAGAAGTAGGAATCGACAACGGCATCGAGGATCGCATGGGCGAGATAATCCGCGCCCGATTTACGGATTCTCCCTTTATTCTGTCGGATACGCTCCCGGATAGGAGCCAGGAGATCGCTCTCTTTTTCCTGCAGCGACAGGACAAAATTGGGGCCGAGAATCAGACTGATCTGTTCTGATTTTACTTCTGCCATCGATTTGGCTTTCACCGTAAAACATTTCAGGATCAAAAAGATATACGGTCCCAGGTCCTCCATCTTGGGACGATGATCCGTGTTCAGGATATCTTCCAGCACCAGCGGATGGAGATTGAATGTTTCCCCGAACTGCTCCAGGATCGCCGTATCGTGCAGGCCGTCCACATGAATCCAAGTCGTCAGGGACATATCGTATGGCACGGGCAGTTCCCGAACATCCGTCAACTCTTTTTCCCGCAGTGTTTCTTCGTTGTACTGCATGACGGAAATGCGGGCCTGTTCCGACCATTTTTCCCCGATGTGCACCAGCGCTCCCGGGGGCAGGCCGGTTTTGTGAGACCTTTTTTTGTGTTGAGGCATGTCCGTCTCCTGGATGGGAAATGCAATCAATTATACATCAGTCAATCCGTTTCAGGAACTCTTTCTTGAAAATATCCTTGACAAAAATGTCATTCGATAAGAATCTGAATTGCATTTTTCTTCGGGGAGTTGGCACAATGAATCGGATTCTGAGTCGGGGGATAAAACTGGTCCCCATTGTCATCGCGCTCCTGGTTATTTTTACTAACGGCGCCGTTCTTGCAGCAGGGCCGAAGATGACCCTGAGGGAAAGCATCGATACAGCCCTGAAAAACAGCGTCCTCATCCACGGTGCACAGGAAGGTGTTAAAGGTGCTGAGGCAAAAAAGAATGAAGCCATCACGGCCTTTCTTCCAAAGTTCAGCACAACTTATAGCTACACCCGTCTCCATGAACAGCCATCCATGACCATACCGGCCATTCCCCCCAATCCGGCCCTTACCGTACCGGCGGGAACCCGGAGCAACTATAATTGGACTGTGGAAGCCATGCAGCCCGTCTTTGCCGGAGGGGCGATCTGGAACAATTACATCTTTAACAAGCAGGGATTGGCTCTGTCTCAGAAAGAAGAGGAAAGAACGGTTCAGGACACGGTTCAGGAAGTCAAGGTAACCTATTTTAATGTCCTCAGGGCCGAGAAAATTCTGGAAGCGGCAAAACAGTCCGTGGAATTGCTCAAAGCACACCGCAACACAGCCCAGCAATTCTATGACGTCGGCCTGATTCCCAAAAACGACCTCCTTTACGCCGAGGTGGAACTGGCCAACAGTGAACATGACCTGGTGCGGACGGAAAACAGCCTGGAGTTGGCTAAAGCTTCTTTCAACACAGCCCTCCGCCGGAATATTTCCTCAGCCGTGCAATTGGAGGACATTCTGACCGAAACACCGTTTGGCCTTTCGTTTGATGAATGCCTAAAAACAGCTCTGGAAAACCGCCCGGAACTAAAGGCTTATCAATTGAAAGTCGATCAGGCGCAATCGCTCGTGAAAATCGCCCGAAGCGGCTACTTTCCCAACATTTCGGTCGTCGGAAACTACTCGAAGGTTGGAGATGATCCCGATGTATCGGGCAGTGAATTTCAGGACCAGGAAAGCTGGTATGTCATGGCCGTTGCCAGATGGGATTTCTGGGAATGGGGAAAGACCAAATTCCAGGTCGACGGCAGCCTGGCCGGGGAAAACCAGAGTAAAGATATGCTCGCCAATGCTAGGGATCAGGTGACGCTGGAAGTCAAAAACGCTTATTTGATCGTCAAGGAAGCGGAAAAGCAGATTCCCGTCACCAAAAAGGCAATCGAACAGGCGGAAGAAAATTACCGCATCAACAGGGAGCGTTACCAGGAACAGGTGGCGACCTCCACGGAAGTCCTCGACGCCCAGACCATTCTGACTCGGTCTAAATCCGATTATGCAAACGCCCTGGGTATTTATCATATCAGCCAGGCCCGTCTGGAGCGGGTCATGGGCATTATCCGCTGATTCTCCTGCGGTATTCCGACGGTTTCGGTTGAACGACCAATAATTAAAAACACAAGGAGTTTCGTAGGGATGAAAGTCGGTTTTATTCAGTTTGAACCCTATTTCGGCAGAGTGGACCGCAATCTGGAAAGGGCGGAAGCGCTGATTCGGCAGTCCGACGCCGAGGTGCTGGTCCTCCCCGAATGTTTTAATACAGGGTATCTGTTTCTCTCGAAAGAGGAAGTCTGGGAACTATCCGAAGAAGTGCCGGGTGGGAAAACATCGCAACTGTTGATAAACCTGGCCAGGCAAAAGAAGCAGTACATCGTGGCCGGTCTGGTGGAACGTGCGAACGACAGGCTGTTCAATGCCGCCGTGATCGTCTCGCCCAAAGGTTTTCTTGGTGTCTATCGAAAAATCCATCTCTTCAGCGAGGAAAAACTCTGGTTTACCCCCGGCGACCTGCCCTTCCCCGTCTTCGACATCGGCATGGGTAAAATCGGTGTCATGATCTGTTTTGACTGGTTTTTCCCTGAATCGGCACGCATTCTTGCCTTAAAAGGCGCGGATGTGATCTGCCACTGCGCCAACCTGGTCCTTCCTTTCTGCCAAGACGGGATGATTACCCGCTGTCTCGAAAACCGGGTCTTCGCCGTCACGGCCAACCGCACGGGCGACGAGCGTCGGGGCGATAAGGTCCTGGCCTACACGGGAAGAAGTCAGATCACGGGTCCCCACGGAAACATTTTCTATCGGGGATCCGTCGATCAGGACGAGATCGGTGTCGTCGATATCGACGTCAAACTCGCCCGGAACAAGCGTCTGAACGTGTATAACCATCTTTTGAACAATCGACGGGTGGACATGTATGATGACCTGGTGCGGAATTGCTCTCAGGAGGACAAGACCGACTAAACGGCGTTGACCGTAAGATATTGAAATATTTATAGAAGAAACCAGACAAATATCGGAATCAATTCAGGTATAGACGATTTTCTCCCCACCATGTTTTTTCTTGAAAATGCCTGACCTTTAATATATAGAGAAACCTCCTTGGGCGGTTAACTCAGCGGGAGAGTGCTACCTTCACACGGTAGAAGTCACTGGTTCAATCCCAGTACCGCCTACCATTTTTATAAATAAAAAGAGGGGTTTACATCATGTAGGCCCCTTTTTTTATGTCGTCCACCTGTCGTCCGGCAATATCCGCTGACACCATGTATTTTACACAATATAGCCCGCGGCAAAGACAAGCCTTTTGAGATCACGCAGACCGATCTTCCCCTTGGAATACTCATCCCCTGCGTTGACCCGCAGCAGTACCTGGTTGAGTTTTTCCGCATCGGCGGCGGCAAGCATCAAGGCCCTTTTCGGTCTGCCCCATTGAATTCTCGTTAAGTCCACAAGATGAATGAGCTTTTTCAAAATGACAAGATCTACGCACGCCGGTTGAATGGACCAAGTCCATGCTGTTTTGTTCGTTTCGGGTCGCTTCATACAATGCAGTCGTATTGCACACACCTTTCGTTTTGATTTTCTTGATTTCAGCCTCCGAAAACCCGTCGAAGGCATGTAAAGCAAAGGCCTCAGGGAAATATCCTTCTATCTCCCGCCGCAGTAAA
>CAYOYJ010000155.1:0-4743 GCA_964408155.1 uncultured Syntrophales bacterium | reverse complement strand
TTCTCCTTATAAATCCCGACGCCACTCCAAATCCCAAAGGCTGTGCCGGAAACAAGCAGGCAGCTGATCGCGCCGAAAAGCCCCAGTTTAAAACGTCTGCTGCGCACGAAAAGCCAGTTTTTCTTCTCCACCTCCGCTGCGGGAAGATCTTCCGGTGCCTCCGGAATGAGGACCTCCTCCTTTTCGAGAGGAAAGTCCATTTTATCAAGTTCTGCTTTTCTCACCATCTTTTTTTACTTTCCGATGAAAAAACTCTTTTTTTCAATGCAGATGCCTCGTAACACCCCGAAGCCGTAAAATCGCCTGCGTGTGAAGCTGACAAACCCGTGATTCGGTGAGGTTCAGCACTTTTCCGATTTCCTTCATGGTCAGTTCTTCATAATAATACAAAGCAAGAACCAGCCTTTCTTTCTCGGGCAATTGATTGACCGCCTTTTTCATCCCTTCCCTCAGTTCACTGCTTTTCAACAGCTCCAGCGGATTTCCGTGATCAACGGTTTCCAACATTTTATCCCGGCTCAAACGGTCAAGGTAATCCCCGGGCAGATCTTCGCTGCTGATCATCGAAATACAGCGGGATTCGTCCAGAAGCTGGAAATATTCCTCCATCGTCATCTTCAGGAATTCCGCAACTTCCTCCTCATCAGGGGAACGGCCCAATTTCTTCTGTAGCTTTTCAAACGCCGCTTCGAGTTTATTGTCCTTGCTTCGTGTGGAACGCGGTACCCAGTCCCGGGAACGCATTTCGTCAAGCACGGCGCCTCGAATGCGAAAACGGGCGTAGGTTTCGAACTGCACATTCCGGTTCGCGTCATATTTCTCCAGAGCCGACATCAACCCGATCACCCCGACATGAATCAAGTCCTCACGATCGACGACATGGCTGGGCAACCTGGCCGTGATTCTCCCCACGACGCTCTTGACGAGGGGCACGTACTTCATGATGAGTTGATCGCGTTCTTTTTTCGTCACGGTCTTTTACTAAATCGCATCCCAGAAAAATCCAAGAGTTCCCGTCGTATCGTGGTCGGGCTCTTCACGGCTGATTTTTTCCGCCAGGGTTTGCAGACACCTGCTGGCCGGGGAATTGGGGAAGAGGCTCACGAATGGCTTCTGTTTCCGTACAGCGTTCGTAATATGATCGTCCTGGAGGACATGGCCCAGATATTCCACTGTCACATTTAAGAAATGACTGGTCGCCTGGTTCAGACGGGCAAAAACCTCCCTGGCCTCCTCTTCGCTTTTCACCATATTCACCAGCACCCGAAATCGCTCCTTGGCATGACGCTGGTTCAATACCTTGATCATGGCATAGGCATCGGTGATGGCGGTCGGCTCTGGAGAGGTCACCACAATGATCTCCTGGGCCGCCATATTGAAATACATGACGTTTCCTGCAATACCGGCCCCCGTATCGATGAGCATGAAATCCAGTTTCTCCTGCAGAGACTTGATCTCGTCGATCAGGGTCAATTTGTGACCCTTCGACAGATCGGACATTTCCTGAATGCCGGAAGCGGAAGGCAGGATCATAAATCCACCCGGTCCCTGCACGATCACTTCATTCAGGGTCTTCTCCCCCGTCAGGACATGGTACAGATTGAATTGTGGCGTCAACCCCAGGATGACATCAATGTTGGCCAGACCGACATCAGCATCCAGCACCAGGACTTTCTTTTTCATTTTCGTCAGAAGATGAGCCAGATTGGCGGAAATATTCGTCTTTCCGACGCCGCCCTTACCGCTGGTTACGGCAATGACCCGGACCCTGGTCTTCACTTTATGCCGCACGGGTTTTTCCATCTCCAAAGGGACAACCAATTCGCCGGGGGGGATAGCCCTCTTGTTTCTAATTGCTCTGAGTGCAGAAGCCTGATCCAATGTTCCAACCTCTCATTCTCTCCGGTCATGACGCATTCCATTTGATCCGACCGGCTTCCATTTTTAGTGAAGCGTTCCACCTACAATCAATTTTGCCAGATCCCCCGAGTTCACTGCATGAATATCCTTGGGTACATTTTGCCCCGTTGTGACATACGGCACGGGTTTTTTTGCCTTTTCCATCAAATCAAAAAGAAAACCAAACCGCCGGCACTCGTCCACTTTCGTCAAAATGACCTGATCGATCCGCAGATCTTCATAGCGCGCTAAGGTGTCAAAGAGATTCTCCTGGCTGGATGCCATGCTGAGCAGCAAACTCATTTCAACCCCTTCCCGGTGATTGAACAGGCTCTTCATTCGATCCAGATGGGGCACATCAGTCAACCCCGTACCGGGGGTGTCGATCAGAATAATATCCCGGTCTGCATATCCCTCGATCACTTTTTGCAAACCGTTCTCATCCGCAGCAATCTGCATGGGAATATCCATGATCCGCGCATAGGTTCTCAACTGTTCGGGGGCGGCAATGCGGTATGTATCGGTTGTGGCCAGTCCCACCCGGCGCTTTCCGCCCAAGGCATAATGGGCGGCCAGTTTGGCGATCGTTGTTGTTTTTCCCACACCGGTCGGACCTACAAAAACCTTGATCCGCCCTTCCGCTTGCATCGCCTGCTTCCGTCTGAATCGGCGCCGGATTAACTCCTCCACCATCATCAATCCCTCTTCCGGTTTACCGATGCGCTCCGCCGTCGCCCCTCGGTTGAGCATCTCAAGGAGCACACAGGCACTCTTTTTCGAAACGCCCTGGGCAACCAGACGGGAGTAGACCTGGGCAAGCTGACTTTTCTCTCCTTTGTCTTTCAACCCCAGAAGATCGAAGAGCACGTTCAGGCGATCCTTGACTTCTCCGAAATCATCGAATATTTCATCGCGTTTTTTAAGTTCCCGCAACAAGCCCTTCAGTTCGTCGAGGTCTTCCCGAAGCCCCGCCCATTCCGGTTTCTTGTCTTTCACAGCAGGAATGACGGGGGGGTGGGTAACCCCACCGTAAGGGTTGCCGTGAGGAAGGCGGGGCTGTACGGTTTCTCCCGGGTCTTTTCCCGCAACCACTTCCACCAACGGCGTTCTACCGCCGGAAATCTGCTTGCTCGAAAGAATAATCGCATCCGGCCCCAGGTCCTTTTTGATTTTTTCCAGGGCTTCCTGTGTGTTTTTCGCTTCGTAACGTTTGATCTGCATCTTACAACTCCACCATTCCTAATGACCGGATACTCGCCTCCCGGGATATCTCGTTGTGGGAAAGCACCACCATGTTGGGGAAAAACCGCTCCAGGATATTCCGCAGATGGATCCGCACCGCCGGCGAACAGAGCACGATCGGCTGCAATCCCTGAGCCGTGAACGTGCTCACCGAATTCTGCAGATTGCCGACCATCTGGCGTATGACATTCGGGTCGGGGGAAACAAAGGACTCGTGCTCCGTGTGTTGAATCGAACGATTGATGATGTCCTCAATTTCAGGCGAAACCATCATGACATTGATGTTGCCCTCGGCATCCTCGTACTGTTTGGTAATGACACGTGAAAGAGCTTGGCGGACATAGCCCGTCAGAATATCGACGTTCTTGGTGATGGAAATATAGTCTGCCAGCATTTCGATGATCGTCATCAGGTTACGAACGGAAATCCGTTCCCGCAGGAGCCGCTGGAGCACTTTCTGCAGCACCCCCAGAGGCACCACCTTCGGAACGAGTTCTTCCACCACCTTGGGGTAAGCCTGAGCCAACTGATCGAGCATGGTCTGCACTTCCTGTCTGCCCAGCAGTTCATCTGCATGGGATTTGACGAGTTCCGTGACGTGGGTGGTCACAACCGTCGCCGGATCGACGACGATCATCCCCTTGGCCTGAATGGATTCCTTTTCCCGTTCGGGAATCCAGACGGCTGGGAGGCCGAAAGCAGGCTCCTTGGTCTCGATACCGCGGATCTTCGGCCCCTTGTCTTCGGACATGATCACCAGATGATGACCCGGCATCAACTCCCCACGGGCAATCTCAACCCCTTTCATCAGAAAGGAGTATTCATTCGGTTTCAACTGCAGATTATCCCGGATGTGAATGGCCGGCATGACAAAACCCATCTCCAGGGCAAGCTGTTTCCGCAGCATCTTGATCCGCTGCAGCAGTTCCCCGCCCTGAGAGGTATCCACCAGGGAAATCAGGCCATACCCCACTTCCAATCCCAGGGGATCGATCGGCACGAACAGATCCTGCGCATCCGACGGCGGCGCCGCCGGAACGTCCTCTTCCTCGATTTCCGCCGTGGCAGCTTTGGTCTTGTAAAGTTTCATCGCCAGGCCACCCATGACCAGGGCAATGGTAAAGAAGGCCAGTTTCGGCATGCCCGGAATCAGGCCGAAGACGAAGAGCATGCCCGCCGCCGTGGCGATGGCCCGGGGATGCATGAACAACTGGGCCTGGAGTTCACCGCCCAGATCGCTTGAGGCTGTATTGCGGGTGACCAGCATACCGGCCGCAGTGGAAACGATCAGGGCCGGCACCTGGGTCACCAGGCCGTCGCCGACGGTCAGCAGGGTGTAGTTTTTCGCCGCATCTACGACGGACATGTCGTTTTGCAGAACCCCGACGATGAGACCGCCGATGATATTCACCAAAACAATAATAATCCCCGCCACGGCATCGCCCCGGACGAATTTGCTCGCACCGTCCATGGCGCCGTAAAAGTTCGCCTCTTTCTCGACTTCGCCTCGTCTTCTCCTGGCTTCGACATCCGTAATCATGCCGGCGTTCAGGTCGGCGTCGATGCTCATCTGCTTGCCCGGCATGGCGTTCAGAGTAAAGC
>CAYOYJ010000154.1:0-5018 GCA_964408155.1 uncultured Syntrophales bacterium | reverse complement strand
CAGGTAAAGCTCCGCGTGTTCCTTGATGGCCGATTGAACGAACAGGGTACTTTTTTCAGGGTCGAGTCCGGCGCTCAGCCAGTCGATGACCATGTCGAGGGAATTTTCCCTGATCCGGTCGGGTGTGTTGTAATCACTGGTCAAGGCATGCCAGTCGGCGACAAAATAAAAACAGTCGTGGCGGCCGTCGTTCTGAAGGTCCACCCAGTTTTTCAGAGCGCCCTGCAAATTACCCAAGTGCAACTTTCCCGTGGGTCTCATTCCGCTCAATATTCTTTTTTTCACCTGAAAAACACTCCTTCATCCATATCGATATCCGGATTTTTAAAACCGGAAAAATTGAAACCTATCGCAAGGTTTGCGCAGCTATAACAAAATCGACAGGTGATGTCAATCAGGCAACCGGCAGGGACACCCTTCAACACACGACCTTCCAGGGAGACGCGCCACCACGCAACCAGATTGCTCATTGTAATATCAGGTTGTCTCAAACCAGCCTGCAACAGCGCCCAAAGCGACCACAATCCTGGCGGCGGCACGATGCCCCGCCCTGCAGGCATCCTCGGTGGTGGAACCTTCAAGCAAGGCGGCAATGAATCCTGCAGCAAAGGCATCCCCCGCGCCGGTCGTATCAACAACCTTCAGGGGCTTCGTGGGGATCAGCCCCTGAAAGTCGTTACAATCGAGCCAGCAACCCTTTTCGCCCAGTTTAATGATAACCGCCCCGGCTTGCCGAAGGCGTATTTCCCTCGCAACAACGGACGCTTCTTCACAGCGCGTCAGGCGTTGACCTTCTCTGAGGTTGCAGAAAAAATAATCCAGATGAGGAAGGCAGGACCAGAGCAAATCCGGGGTTTCCAGGTAGGGGGAATTGATCACATCCAGTGATGTCGCAAGCCCCGATGTTCTCGCCGTTTCCAGCATTTCCGGCAGGCGTCCGTCCAAAAGACCCGGCAGAGCAAAAAAACCCGCAACATGAAGAAAACGAGCGCCCTTTGTCGCCCGCAACAGCCGATCAAGCGTTTCCACGGTAAGTTCGCGATTGGCTCCCGGTGTATGAATGAATCGTGGCTGAGCCCGCCGGTCGATCAGACCGACGCTGACGGCCGGTTCCCCGTTTTCTTCGATCTTGATGAATCGGGTATCCAGTCCCACTTTTCGCCAGACAGAGTCCATCACGGTGTACGCTTCTCCCGCCGCCACGCTTGCCGCCAAGGCGGTGGCGATACCCAAGGCACAAAGGCCGACGGCCACATTGGAACCACATCCCCCGGGAGCGATCATCGCCTTGTCGAAGGGCAGCGAATCATGACGGGGCACCGCTTCCACGTGGCAACAAAGGACATCGAGGGTCACATTACCCAGCACAATTGCTTCCATGAACAATCCTTGCCATCAAATAGGTGGCTTGGTGCCGTCTGAGGCGTGTCGAACCTTTACGCTTCTTTCTCCTATCGTCGCCATAAAAAAAGCCTCCGGCGATTAATCGCCGGAGGCTTTTTTCATCCCAGTGTTTTCATTTTACTTTATCGGATAATTGCTTGCCGGGTCTGAATTTTACGACCTTCTTCGCAGGAATCTTAATCGGCTTTTTTGTCTGAGGATTGATGCCCGTTCTTGCCTTCCTCTTGACCACGCTGAATGAACCGAATCCGACCAAGCCGAATTTCCCGTTCTTCTTCAGCTCCTGTGCCACAGTCGCCATGAATACTTCCAGTGCGTCCGCCGCCGCAGCCTTGGTGATCCCTGTCTCCTCCGCCATAACTGAAACCAGATCTGCCTTTGTCATCCTTACATGTCCCCCTTTCAATGGTTTTAATGTTGTCCAGCAATACCCCTGAAACGACGCTTCCTTCCCGCTAATTGCCTCCAGCCCTGCTTGATGCGCTATGACAAAATCTGTAAAACCTGACCTTGAAACTGAACTGACAATACTTACAACTAAGCAAGATGATCACTGTGAACCGGCGATAGGAACATATCTTAAAGTAACATACGTTGCAGTATCGCTACCACAAAGGGATTCAACAATCAAGCAAATTTAAACATTCTCACCGAAAAAAATTAAAAATTCACAAAATTGACACCTACCGACCTTTGTGTTAGAGGGAAATCAATAAATTCATTCATGTAAACTTTCACTGATTGCTTACAGAAAACAACAACGCGGCTCAGGTTTTCTCTTTTATGGCATGGGAATAATTAACGATTTTACAACAACCCCTCTTGGGCGCATCGCCAGAAAATCCCGTGCATGGATCAGTCTGTCGAGGCCGCCTTTTCATACGGTGGGCATTCTTCCCTTCTGCCTGGGAACCTATCTGGCATGGAAAACAGACAACATTTTTCTTGAAACTGTTTTTTTCTTGGGGGTCCTGGC
Source organism: uncultured Syntrophales bacterium (assembly GCA_964408155.1). Taxonomy (GTDB): domain Bacteria; phylum Desulfobacterota; class Syntrophia; order Syntrophales; family JAAYKM01; genus JAAYKM01. The sequence goes on along the minus strand of CAYOYJ010000154.1, from coordinate 2,638 downwards.
CGTTCTTCTGATTCTGCTTTCGACCTACCACGCCGGCGAATACTTCGATTACAAAGAAGATTCTCTTTCAAAAGCAAAATTCAACAGTCGTTTTTCCGGTGGGTCCGGTATTATGCCGGCCCAAATTTTGGCCAGGCGGATACCTCTGGTGACCAGCATTGTTGCGATCCTTTTGGCAGGAGGGGTTGGGTTGGTTCTTCAGTTCGTATATCGTACCGGCCCTTACACCCTGCTGCTTGGTTGTCTGGGAGCATTGTCGGGTTTTTTCTACTCCACCAAGCCGGTGCGGCTCGTCGAAAGGGGTTGCGGCGAGCTGTTCATCGCCTTTTGCTATGGTTGGCTTCCCGTTGCCGCGGCGTTTTACCTGCAGACCGGATATTTTCATCCCTTGGTTCACCGGATCAGTCTTCCGATTGCCCTGACCATCTTCAACGTGATTCTGCTGAATGAATTTCCCGATTACGAAGCCGACAATGCTGTCGGAAAAAGGAACCTTCTGGTGCGTCTGGGATGGGAAAGGGGAATGCGTCTGTTCGTCATGGTGTCCGTTGCCGTTTGGGTCACCGTCTTTGCGTCCGTCTACGGCGGCGTTCCCTTAAAGGTACTGCATGTTTATGTGCCGGTATTTTTTATTTCCCTGCTAAGCCTTTTCCTTATCTTCAGAAACTGGCACCAAAAAGCCGAAACCCTGGAAATTCTTTGCGGGATGAACATTGCCGTCAATCTGGGTACCACGGGCGCCTTTATTTATGCCCTGACCTGAAAGAATAATCTTTGAATAAACCTTGCGGAAATGAGAACAAATGACCATCTTTGACCATCGCACGCTAATCAAACCCTTTTTTTATCCCCCCTCACTGCTGCTCCGTCAGCTGGGAAGCGTCCTGCTCATGACCTACTTAAACGGCTGGAAAAAATTCCCCTTGTGGCTGTACCGCCATGCTTTTTCTTCCATCCCCGTTTCCAACGGCGCCACCGGTATGGGTTGCATCGGCTATCCCGGTCATCCCGTATGGGAAGTAACCTCCGCATGCAACCTGACCTGCATCCACTGCCATGCCGTAAGCGGCAAACCCGGCCCGAACGAGTTGACCACCGATGAGGGGAAAAAGCTCATCGATCAGATTGCCGAGGTAAGCGCCTTCCGTACCCTCGTCTATACGGGAGGGGAACCTCTCGTTCGCCCCGATATTTTCGAACTCCTCCGCCATTCACAGGATGTCGGGTTTGCCAACATCATCGCCACCAACGGCACACTCATCGACGAGGAAATGGCCTGGAAACTGAAGGATCACGGTGTGGTGTGCAACGCCATCAGTCTCGATTCGCCCAACCCCGAACGACATAACTTTATCCGGAATTCAGTCGAAGGCTTTGACCTGGCGCAGCGGGCGATAGAAGCCACCCAAAAGGCGGGCATTCTTCTGCAGATCAACACCACGGCAATGGAGTACAACATGCCCGACTTGGAAGATCTGATCGATTTCGTCGACAAGATCGACGGGGGAATCATGCTCATGTACCAGCTTGTAGCCGTTGGCCGGGGGGAAAGAATCAAAAACGCCACCCTGAAGAAAACGGCAAACAGGCAATTAAGCGAGCTGATTTCGCGGAAACAGAAAAGCTGCAAAACCATCGTCGAACCCGTTGCAGGGCCCCAGTACTGGCCGTATCTCCTGGAAAAAAATCAGTGCACCAACGGTCTGTGGCGACGGGCGGCGGAACAGGTCTTCCACGGCTGCGCCGCCGGGCGTGGTTTTGCATACATCAAGGCCAACGGCGATGTCTGGCCCTGCCCCTTTGTTGAGATCAGCGGCGGCAACGTGAGGACGCAGTCCTTTAAGTCCATTTATGAAACGTCCGGCGTGTTTCGCAACCTGAGGAACCGGGAAAACACGCTGAAAGGACTTTGCGGCGACTGTCAGTATCGCAAAATCTGTGGCGGCTGCCGGGGTAGAGCCCTGGCGTACAGTGGTGATTATCTTGCCGAAGATCCCCGATGTTTCATCCGGGATTCCGAAGCAACATATTAAGGGAAAAAAGAAGAATATACGGACGGTTACAAAGGAATTGCGTGTTGAAATTTTCCCTGTATAAGGACGTTATGCGGATATTCTTTACGTAACACCGCCTCAAAACGGCGCCATTTACGGCGAATTTTTCTTTCCGCCATAAAATCAACATAATCACAGACGGGAATGAAATCGGAATGACCGATATTGTCAATAATGACCAAGCGTCCCTCTTTTAAATTGAGTTTTTGATAAAGGATATTTTTATCCTTAATGGTCATGGTCACAATTTTCCATTCCAGCAAATACCTCCTCAGGAGATCAAAAGCCGCCGATAAGCCCTCATCACGATGATCCGTTTCGACAGGAGAAGCCAGGTAATATTTCAGTGTTTTTGAAATCTCGCCGTCATAATCCCGGATCAGATCAAAAATGTATCCCCGGCCTCGACTCGTCAATATTTCTCCATGAAATTTCGGCAACATGGTCCAGGGAACATTCTTTTTTTCAAGGAATCGGTAATACTTAACTTCCCGTTCCGCCTCGATCAAAGGCGTCTTGGATTGCAGGGGCAGCAGAACCTTGACACATAAATGCTTATCCAGCGGATGGCCGTAACAGATGCG
>CAYOYJ010000153.1:0-5092 GCA_964408155.1 uncultured Syntrophales bacterium | reverse complement strand
CCCTATAACTCATCCTAATAAATTAATGATCGCCTTGATGCGGTGACTTGACAGAAGCGCATCTTGCCACGTGGCCTCTCCCAACGAGCATTCTGTTCGCATGGGGCATCGAATTCATGTTACCGACGCCGCGATCCTCCCAAAATCCCGCCCAGAACACCACGCAGAATCTGGCGCCCGATCTGGCTGCCGACCGTCCGGGCGGCCTGTTTAGCCAGGGCCTGCACCATCCCCTCGCGGCCTTTGGTACCAAAGAGGAGATCGTTCAGCATACCTCCACCGCCCCGCTCCACCGTTTTTTCAGGTTCAACTCTGGCCGGTTGGGCAGGCTCTGCCTTCTTTGCCTTCGCCTGCCTGCTGATAATTTCATAGGCCGACTCCCGATTGATCCGATTGTCGTACTTGCCGCCGATAGGACTGCGGGACCGGATTATTCCGATCTCTTCGGAAGTAACGGCCCCCATTCGACAGCGGGGCGGACAGATCAGAGTGCGTTCCACCGGCATCGGCACGCCCTTGTCCTGAAGCGTGGAAACCAGGGCTTCGCCGACGGCGAGTTGGGAGATGACTTCAGCCACGTTAAATTTCGGATTGGGCACAAACGTTTCCGCGGCGGTACGGACCGCTTTCTGGTCCCGGGGCGTATAGGCCCGCAGGGCATGCTGAATACGGTTCCCAAGCTGGCCCAGAATTTCATCGGGGATGTCATCGGGGAATTGAGAACAAAAGTAAACCCCGACGCCTTTGGAGCGAATGAGCCGGACCACCTGCTCCACCCGCTGGCGCAGCATAGATGGTGCATCATCGAACAGCAGATGGGCTTCATCGAAGAAGAAAACGAGCTTCGGCCGGTCGAGATCTCCCACTTCGGGCAGGTTCTCAAACAGTTCAGACAGAAGCCACAGGAGAAAACTCGAATAGAGTTTCGGCCTCAGGATCAACTGGTCCGCCTTGAGGATGCTGATAATGCCACGCCCGCTTAAATCGGTCCGCATCAGGTCGGACAATTCCAAGGCTGGTTCGCCGAACAGGGATTCTCCCCCTTCCCGCTCCAAGGTCAGCAGGGCGCGCTGAACAGCGGCAATGGACTGCGTGCTCACCAAGCCGTACTGCCTGGAGATTTCTTCCCGGTTTTCCCCTACAAACCCCAGGAGCGCCCGCAGATCGTCCAGATCGAGGAGCAGGAGTCCCTGATCGTCTGCCAATTTGAAGGCTATTTCGAGCATCCCCGTCTGCGTGTCGTTCAGATCGAGAATCCGCCCCAGAAGCGTCGGACCCATTTCACTGACCGTTGTGCGCACGGGATGTCCGGATGCGCCAAAAAAATCCCAGAATAAAACAGGATTCGCTTCCTGTATATAACCGTCAACGCCGATTTCAGCCGCCCGTTTCAGGATTTTCTCATTGGGCGTCCCCGCCATGGCTAAACCGGACACATCACCTTTCACGTCCGCCATGAAAACCGGCACGCCCAGACGCGAAAAGCCCTCGGCCAGCACCATCAGGGATACGGTTTTCCCCGTACCCGTCGCACCGGCGACGAGACCATGACGGTTACCATACTTAGCCAGCAGATGGACAGGCTGATCTCCCTTACCGATAAGGATTTGGCTCATAATAAACCCTCCTGTTTCATTGATGAGTTTCTTGTACACGCTTCCCGCTCAAAGCGGTTTTCATTGTAAGGATCTCGGCCATGGCAATACTGCGACAGACTCGAAGCAAAATAAAGAGGAATAAGCAAGATGCCCCAGCGCTCGTACTGCTCCACGTGAACATGTTCATGTCGCCGATGGCATCGCAACAAATCATGGCTGGGGCCAATGATGATATGACCCAGGGTTATGGCGTACACACGCATCGATGAAGGGAGAGCATTTATCCAAGAACCGAAACGGCCGCCTGCCACCTCCAGCGTTCCTCCATAGCGGCGGATGGAAGCGCCACCCAGAAGAGCAACCAATGCAAATATGAGCCCCAAAAGAGAACATGGAGAAGCCCATAGATAGCGGATCACTCTGAATGCGCCTTGCGCAATCTGCATAACAATACCTGATCTTCTTTTAAAGATATGCTAACCGAATTATTCCTTTAAAAAGGAAATATGGTCAAAAGAATATGGACATTCCACGGACATGTCAAATACAAATCTGGTACCGAGATTGGATTGACCTGAATAACGAACCAATTGGAGTAATAAGCATCATCATAAAAATAATGATCGGTATGTCAAATCGGCACCTCTCAAATATCAATCCGCTTCAGAAAGCCGTCATCATCAGCGGATACGCGGAGACCGAGACGGCAAAAAAGTTCAGGCGCTGGGAGCGGGAACCTTTGTTCGGAAACCTTACGCTTTGGAAAAGCCTTGGTATGTTAAAACAAACGGTACGAAAGTCCTTTTCCGACTGAGGCAAGACAGGACAGAAACGCCAACCTGTGTCCGTCTTTGTTGTTACCGCCCTAATAGGTAAGGAGGAGCGTTTTTCGAAAGTGACGCGGTTTTTCCAACTCCTTGAGAATGAAATCGGCTACATCCATCCGGGAAATTTTACCCGCCTTGACACCGGCCATTTTAACGAGAGCCCGATATTTTCCCGTTCGGGGACCGTTGGTTAGAAATCCCGGCCGAACGATCATCCACTGGACGCGGCTGGCTCGAATGATCGCCTCTTCACGGTCCTTATCTTCATAGATGGTTTTCAGCAGCAGAGGATTGAATATCCGGTCGTACAGGAAGCCGCCATGACCCTTGCTGTCCCCGGCTCCGATACCCGTCACCGCCACGAACTTTTGTGAGGAGTCCTTTCCCATGGCCTCCAGAATGTTTGTCGCGCCTCGGGAAAATACGTCAACATGCTTCCAGGTCGGCATCATGCCAATGCAGGAACAGACAGCATTCTGACCGGCAACAAGTTGCTTGACCGCCTCCAGGTCCACAATGTCCCCACGGATAACCTTTAGGCGTGGACCGATCAGCTTGAGTCGCGCCGGATTCCTTGCCAGAACGGTCACTTCATGATCTGTCTCAAGAATCAGAGACAGAAGTGCATGCCCGATCCCCCTGGTCGCTCCTATGATACCGATTTTCATCTTCCCTCCTCTTCACGCGTCGGCATGGCTTCACCCATTGAAAGCCTGCTCCCATTTTTTATGAAAAAGCTTTTGCACGGGGGTGGTTATCTGATGACGGTCCATATCACGGTTAAAATGGCTCAGATCACGTAACGCCATTTTTTTACTTGGTTTTTTTTTAAACCGGCAACCGTCGAGATCGATTAAGTCAAATCGCCATTCATTTTCATGCCGCCGGACTAAAATATTACGCCAGTTGGTGTCGCCATGATAAACCCCTTGAACGTGCATATGCCCCAAAATGACAGCCAACCGGTCCAGACACGTTTCCTGCGCCACCGGATCAAGCTGCGGCCACAAACGCAACAGATCGATGCCGTCGGCAAAAAAGGGAAAAATGATGTAAGCGCGACCCAAAAAACCCCAATGCCTCTCCTCCAGGCAAAACAGGGGCTCCGGCGTCGGGACCCCACAATCACGGAAGCGAAGGGCCGCATGCCACGAACGCAGAGCGCGGGAAGGCCGTACCATGTTTTTCAGCCGATACAGCCAACCGGTACAGTTATAACGCTTGATGAAATACTCCTGATCGATGATCCTGACCCGTCTTTTATCCGTGTCTCTTGCCGACCAGGGGGAAGGTATGGGATCACCCCGCAGAAAGACCACGTCGGGATCAGGCAACAGGATTTGCATGATCCCCGGAACCGAAGAGGCCTGAGGGGAAATGTAGGCGGTAAAGGAACCCAAACGCTGTTGCATGAAATCCAAGATTTTCTTCCTATCGTCTATTCAACCGGACTATTAAAACCATCGTCGGACATGTCCTTCCATCAAATATCCCTGATATCTCTGAAGAAACGGGCCTTGTCCTTTTCAAACCGGCGTCGCTTCAGAAAAGCCGGGCCGAAATTCAGACGCAGGGCATCAAGATCGATAAAAAAGATATCTTCCCCCCTGCAGATCATGTTGCTGTGCTTCAGATCGCCGTGACTGATTCCCCCTTCGGATAGTCGTCTCAACATCTCCACGACCTGATCAATCAGCCGCCTTTTCCGTTCTCCCTTTATGGCCGAATCGCTGAGAACGGCAGACAACCCCGGTCCGGGGACATATTCATAAATAAAATAGGAACGCCACAGCAAGATTCCCCGGTATTCGTCCAGGTACGCGAGAGGTTTGGGGGTTGGGATGCCCAGGCGATAAAGACGATCGGCCATGACCCAGGCCCGTTTTGCCCGCGAACCTTGCGCCGCATGGCGCAAGGAATGCAGCAGCCCCAAGTGCCGATATCCCTTGATCACGCTATCGCCATCCCCGAGGGTAGCGCGTGATACAAAGGATTTACTCCCGTTTTTCAGCACTTCGCCCCGGTTCATGGCCTCCTCGAGATGAATCGTGAGACCTTCGATGCCCGCTCGATCGACGAGTCCCTGATCGGCCAGGCCTTGCCATCTCCCCCACCTTACCGCACAAGAGTGCCGCTCAGAACCAGGAAATATTTCCAGATCGCGTTTGATTGACTGCTCCTTGACTGCTTTGTAGTCTTCGGTTTTCCATCCGGGCGCAGGAAAGAACCATAGAAAATTGTCACTTTGACAATCAGCCGGAAAACATATGAACGCATGCTCCGGGGATAATCTGGTCTCTCGTACCGGCCATGACGTTCAACACGGGTTCATCTATAACACGGGGCGACACGGCTGCAAGGCATTTTTGCGAGGTATACCTTCTATTCGCCTTTTATTGATGTACGCAAAGCTTTCTGAAATTCAAACAGGATGTAGAATTATATCAACCGGGTATACTGTTTGAATGCAGAAGCCGTGATCCGCAGGAAGCCTGCCGATGGTTTTAATCCAACCAATCCCCGTTATCCCGGTAGAGTATCAATCACTTCATAAACGTCAATCCGGCGCTCCACACCTTTCAACAGGGTCAGTTCGATCTTCCGGGCGGAAACAAGATGGCGGATCTGACGATAGGTTTCCGCACAGACCAAGATCTGGTCTCTCGT
>CAYOYJ010000152.1:0-5135 GCA_964408155.1 uncultured Syntrophales bacterium | reverse complement strand
AGCTGCTTTTTCAAAAAGAGGGCATAAAACTCTTCGTTCGCTGATATTGCTGCCATGCTTTCCTGTGCTGTACGGCGGCTCGTGGAGAAAAACGAATTTCCACTTGTAGGCGGAAGATTTCCTGAGATCATTGGCCAGCCACTCATATTGAGGCGAGCCGGGTTCATAGGGCAGATAACTGTTAAGAGCTATGAAATGGGCGGCTCCGATATTAAATGAGTAGTAGCCTTCGCTGCGGAGGAAATGATTCAGCGGCAGCACCAGATAGCTAAAGAAGAGCGCATCTTCGCCGTGCTCTACGCCGTCATGATTGCCCATTACTGCATAAACCGGAATGGTTTCCCCGACATCGGTTTCGTCGCAAATTGCCCGAAAATAATCATGCCAGTCATTTTCTTCGTCATGGTGAACCAGATCCCCCGTATGGAGGATAAAAAGGGGCCGAACTTTCAGGATTTGCCGTAAAACATTGACATGATTTTCATCATTCGGTTGAGAATCACCATAAACAGCAAAAGTAAAAGCTTCACCCGGCTTGACCGCCGTATGGAATGTATAATCCTTTCCACCGTTTTCAGAACGGACGCGGTAGTGATATTCCATAGACGGCTTGAGTCCGGTCAGACAAAGACAATGAAACCGCGTAGTCATATCACTCTTGACTGTGAATCCGTAGGCTGTCGTTTCCCCATATTCGACGACGGAGGAGGTGGGAATGGCCGTCCGCCATGTGACCACAATAGAGTCATTCGTTACCTGTGAAAGGTACGGTCTGGAAGTGACGCCTGGAGAGGCCTTGACACAGGAAAGAGCAAAAAAACAGAGCAGCAGGCAAAGGATCTTTCTACGATATTTCATCAGGGGTAACCTCCTATATACAGGGTTGAGAGACAATGGCCGTAGGCAATATTTCATCCGGTCCGTACCTGTTATTTACTGAAACGGACCAGTTCTTTCATGATTTGAAGAAAAACAGGTCTATGGGTCGCGTAAAAATCCGCCTGGTCCTCAATAGTCCCGTCATTTTTCGCCGTTACCTTCTGGTTCATAGCCATGCCGTTATATCCGAAAACCGCTTTATACTCTCCATCCAAGTAGGCCAAGGCGTGCCAGTCGGCCATGATCGTGTATGGTTTCCCCTGAGGCCCCAGAAGATCAAGTCCCTGACTGTAATACTCCGCAGGTGTTGTTACTCCAAGTAAAGGTAATAATGTTGCTGGGATATCCACATGGGATGTCATCCGATCGACTTGCCGCGGGGGCATGCCGGGCACCCAGAGTACCAACGGTGTTCGGGTCTGTTCTTCCACAAAGCTTGAATTGTGCCCCCAGTGACCTTTTTCCAGAAATTCCTCGCCATGATCCCCCGTGAGGATCACAATTGTGGAATCGAGGAGATCGTGCTCTTTCAGATACCGCAGTACCCGTCCGTACTGGCTGTCCAGATGATGGCAGGAATTGATGTAGCGGTTCTTGATCAGGCTGATGTCCCGTTGCAAGTCCACAGTCGCGTAATTAAAAACGTCAAGATACGGCTTACGGATTGCGCTTTCCGGAGGGAAATAATAACGCGCATGAGGCGATTCAAAAAACATGAAGGTCATGAACGGCCGGCCTTTCTGGCGTTTTTCAATAAAATCAAGCATCCGCTTCACATTTTCCCGGTCATGCTGCCACCCAAGCCCGGGCGGCAGTTCGCTGACGTCATGGTACAGTGTTTCCGGAACCTGGGCAAAAACGGTTTTATTGAATTCCGGGTAACTGAAACGGGCACTGCTGAACAGGTTTATCTGGTATCCCTGACGGAGAAGAACATCCATAATAACGGGCCCCCTCCGTTCTTTCAGAAAACTGAACCAGTAATTCCCATAAAGGCCATAGAACATCGAAAACAGGCTCTGGCGGGTGCCATTGCTGCTCCCGTGATGATTGGCAAAACACACCGCCTTCCGGGAAAAAGCCCAGGTTTCCGGCATCACCTCCTGGTTCATCATATCCGCTCTCAGAGATTCCCCGACCAGCCAAACGATATTGTACTTATGATGCCGTGCATTTTCCTGGATTGGAGCCAGGGGGTAACAAATACGGGTCGTCTTCTGGTTAAACCGAAAGCCCGCTTTTTTCTCAGGCTCCATTCCGACTGATCTTGCCAATCGATTGAATGTAAGCGGAACATAGAGGGGGAAATCGTCGGTGACGTTCATGACCGGGGTGTGGGCATAAAGATTGGCCACCCCGTAGGCAACGCTTTGCAAGGCCACTAAAAGCAACAGGGCGGAGGAGGACAGTGCCAAAAAGCGTCGGTTGAACAAGCCCAGACAGAATCTCCGGATCGGTTCGAAAAACCATAACAGTACAAGCAAAGCAAGCTGCAGGATGAAAAATCCGAAGGCGATGGCACCAAAGGAGGCAAAGGTAGCCATATCACCACCCATGGACTCAATCCCGCCCGGTGTGAAAACCAGATTCCAGACAAAACCGTTGATATGAAAACTGTAAAACCGGAAAATATAACCATCGGCGTAAATCATGATCTGGAGAATCCATGTCAAAAGAACAGCGGGAATGTATAAGACCCACGAGGGATCAATATTTATTCTGGACAAGAAACCGGAAACAGAGGAAAGGGAGATGAGGATGTTAATCACGAATAAAACCAGAATAACGGGCAGGAGGTACAGGAAACTGTAGCTCAGGTAAACGGCTATGGAAAACAACGTCGGCAGAGCGTCGTTATAATGGTGAAACCTCAGATAAATCGACGTATTCAACAGCAGAAAAAGATACGAAAGCGCCAGATAAGGGCAGAGGATTTCTGAATGCAGAACCTTTCTTCGCATATTTGTGGGACCCTCCGTTTCATGCATGGTTTTTTTTGGCCGTACTGATTCAGTGATTGTGTAGCATGTGAATCTTACGAGAAGATTATATGAGGATTATGATTTGGTAATGTTTGCTGTTTTTCTCTGAATAATTTACGGGAGGGTGAGGGGTTTACGAAATGAAGTTGGATCAAAGCCGCATCGGCATGCTTAAATCGCAAAGGACCCGACGTAATACGATACTGGTGGATCAGGCAGAAGGGGGAGTGGGAAGAATCACCGTAAAGGTACTACCCTTCCCCGGCTCGCTTACGACATCAATATCGCCGCCATGGGCACGGGCTACGGCAAGGGCCAGACTCAAGCCCAAGCCGAAACCCTGCAGGGAACGGCTTTCATCGCAACGGTACAGCCTCTTGAATATGTGCGGTAAATCTTCCCCGGCGATACCAATGCCGGAATCACGCAAAGACAGACAAAGCCGGCCAGGTTCCCTGCTAAGAGAAACGGTCACTGTCCCTTCCGGGGGCGTGTATTTGACCGCGTTGTCCAACAGGTTGATGATCATTCTTTGCAACCCCTGCAGATCTCCTGTCACTGTTACATCATCGGGGGTGTAATGTTCGAACTGAAGTTTCTTTTCCTCGGCAATAGGGGAAAAAAGCTCAAAAGCCTCCCTGACAATCCGTGAGATATCGACATGGGTTTTCCCCTTTCCCAGAAGACCGGATTCTTCCTTTGAAATCATGAGCATGGTATCAATCATTTGAAGAAGGTTGTCGCACTCCTCCACAATGCCGGCGGCCAGCTCCCGCTTGTCTCCGTCAGGGTCTGCCTGAACGATTGCCGTCTCCGCCGCCACCCTCATCCGGGTAATCGGAGTTTTGAGATCATGGGCAATGTTGTCCGTCACTTCTTTCAATTCTTTCATCAGGGCGCAGACATGATCCAGCATGCGGTTAAAACTTGACGCCAGCAGCTCTATTTCTTCACTCTTTGATTTTATTTGAACCCTTCGATCAAAATCACCCTTTGCGATATCTGATGCCGCTTTTGTCACTTCCCCCAGTCCGGCGAGGGCACGATTGGCCATGAACCATCCCGCCATCGCCGAAAAAAGAATGATAAAAACAAACAGAGGAACAACAATCGTGTTAAACGCAGCGATGATCCGATTTTCCTTTTCGATGGGGACACCGATCTGCAGAATTTTACCGGCGCCTGCCCTGCCGTAAACCACCCTGCTTGGGCTTCGAACAGACAAAAGCGTTTGGGTTTCAAACATATAAGCTTCACCGGCTCTGACTTGATTCAAAATTTCATGATTGATGGTAGCCGTCTGCCAATATTTCATATCGGACTCGGCAATGATCTTGCCCTCCGGTGTCAGGAGGCGCAAAAATATTTTATCAATCCCTTCGGATTCCGCTTCAATCTGCAATGCTTCCCTGAACGAACCGTCTCCAGCCAAAGCCAGAGTGGCGGACACCTCATACAGATCATCCAGAAGCCCCTGGTCGACATGTTTTTGCATGACATCGGCGATCATGAAGTAAATGATAAACAAGGCCCCAAGGAGGGACGCGGTGAAGATGACCGTGTACCAGAGGGTCAACCGGAAGGACAGTTTATGATAAATTCGGAGCAGGATTTTCCAGAACATAGCCGGCGCCGCGAATCGTGTGGATGAGTTTATGGTCGAAACCCTTATCGATCTTTTCCCGCAGAATGCATATACGCGCTTCGACCACGTTGGTCATGGGAAGGAAATCATAATTCCATACATGTTCCATGATCATGGTTTTCGAGACCACCCGTCCGGCGTTTCGCATAAGATATTCTAGGAGTGAAAACTCCCGAGGCTGGAGTTCGATCTTTTTTCCCCCCCGGACAACCTCTTTTCTAATTAAATCCAGCGATAAATCGCCGATCTCGATTCTGGTGGCTTCCTTCGTCCCTGTCGCACGCCGGATCAACGCATACACCCGGGCCAAAAGTTCGGAAAAAGCAAAAGGCTTGGTCAGGTAGTCGTCGCTGCCACATTCAAGTCCCCTGACCCGGTCTTCCACTGATTTTCTCGCGCTTAAAATAATGACTGGCGTATTGATATTATGCTGGCGCAACTTATGAATTAGTGTCATCCCATCCAATTTCGGCAACATGCAATCCACATTGGCGCGGTCTTAGGGTTCATGGAGGGCATATTCAAAGCCCCCTTACCCGTCCGGGGCTGGGGCAAGGCCAAACCGGGCTTCCTGAGGCCCTTTCTGGATAAAATGGGCATTTTCCGGATCAGCTTCAACCAGCACCACC
>CAYOYJ010000151.1:0-5289 GCA_964408155.1 uncultured Syntrophales bacterium | reverse complement strand
GCACCCCTTCCGGTTCGTCAAACACACATTGAACAAAAACTTAACGGAATCATGGCGATGCTGCCCGTTGTCCGGGGGGAGGTCCTGCTGCGGGATGTCTCCGAACTGAAGTCGTTCTATGGGGGGCGCGCATGGCAGCCTGCCTGGTTTGACGGAGAGACTCCCACGGCGGCCGCTGTTGCTTTTTTGAAAGTTTTGGGGAAAGCGGAAGAGGATGGCCTGTCTTCGAGGGATTACCACTATGAAGAAATCAAAACCCTCCTCGACACCCTCGCTGCAGGTACGGATGAAAGAGCCGCGGTTCTGGCGGACTTGGACATTCTGCTGACCGACGCCTATCGTGCCTACGCCGCTCACCTGTATGCAGGGAAGATCGAACCGGGAAGGATTTCCAATCAGTGGCCTGTGCAGAAAAAATACGATCCGAAAATTCCGGAACTCAGGGAGATCCCGCCGGCCGACCGGCTGGAAAAAACGCTGCTCAGCCTGCCGCCCTCTTATCTGGGTTATCGGCAGCTGCGGGACCTGCTGGCGAAGTACCGCCGGATTGAGGCAGACGGGGGCTGGCCGGTCGTTACCGGGGGAAAACTTGTCCCGGGGCAGCACAATGCCCGTGTCGCTGTCTTGAAGCAGCGGCTTTTCCTCTCCGGAGAGCTGCCCGTCATGCCTGCGAAGAACCGGGACTTTTATGATGCGTCCCTGGAAAAAGCGGTGCGGCTGTTCCAGCGGGCTCACAATCAGAAAGAGGACGGGGTGGCGGGTCCGGCCACACTGCGTCTTCTGAACATGCCCGTCGGAGAGCGGATGGATCAGATCCGTCTGAACATGGAACGCTGGCGCTGGATGCCGCGCAATATGGATCGCTATATCTTTGTGAATATACCTGCTTTTGAAATGAAGGTGGCGGAAAAAGGGTTTGTGGTACTCAAGATGCGCACCATTGTCGGCATGGAGGATAACCCGACCCCCAGCTTTGCCGATCGACTGAATCAGATTGAAATCAATCCGTTCTGGAATATCCCCCAGAGCATCGTCGAAAAGGAAATTGTTCCGAAGGTCAAGCGGGATCCCTCTTATCTGACTCGACAGGGGATCCGTATTTACCGCGACTGGCGGCCCAACGCCCCGGAAATTTCACCCAAGGCAATCGACTGGAAGGAGGTAACACCGAAAAAATTTCCCTATCGTCTCGTTCAGGATCCGGGACCCATGAACCCTCTGGGGCGGATTAAATTTCTGTTTCCCAACAATTTTAATGTTTACATGCACGATACGCCGAAGCGTCATCTGTTCGACCGTCAGGGGAGAACATTCAGCCATGGCTGTATCCGGCTGGAAAAACCGATCGAACTGGCGGAGTATCTTCTGAAAGACGAACCGGGATGGAGCAAAAAGCAGATCCTGAAAAAGATCGAGGCGGGGGAACGCCAGGTGATTACCCTGCGCAATCCAATACCCGTTCACATTGTTTATCTCACCGTCTGGACCGGACCGGATGGTTTGACTTATTTCCGGGATGATCTCTACGAGTACGACCATCTTCTCCATACGGCCATGCACAAAAACGTCGGCAAGACCGGGGGATATCTTTTTTAATTCATTATGTTACAAGATTAACCCCCCTTTTGTTCCGTCGCCTTCCCCCCTTCTGTCCGGATCGGATGTTTCTTCCATTGCCGGGAGTTATCATCTCCACCATTTCATAGTTATTATGAATTGGATAAGAGCGCCTCATGTTACGTATAAACCTCCGTGTTGTATTTCGCCGGGACAGGCGTCGGATCTGTCCGGAAAATTTTGATCATCAAGGAGGTTGTCATGAAACCCAGGACCGTTTCCATCCCAGTTGTTTTCCTTCTCGTTTTTTCTTTGCTTGGTCTGCTTGCTGCGCCCACTTTCAGCGAAACAGAGTACGCGGTGGTCACGACCGATCAGGTCAAAGCCATGATCGATCAGAAAACAGCTAAGGAGAAAAGATTTTTCACGATGTCCGCCCGACCGGCTGGAGTCCCCGGGAGACGGCTCGCCGGTCCCTCGATGACTTGATGGCGGCAGTGCGTTGCCGGGAAGAAGATATCCTTTATTCCGTTGGGACGGGGTATGATCGGATATCCCTCCCCTTTGTGAGCAAAACGGTAGCGGAAATTTCCTGCCACGCCCGGGGGGGGGTGTGTATCTGGTTCCGGGAACGTCGGCGATCGGGTCACCTTCACCGGCGGTGTGGCGAAAAACGAAGGCTTGCGTAAGGCCTTGGAAAAAGCGCTTCAGGCGGAGGTGCTGGCGCCGGAACTCTGCCATTTGACCGGTGCCCTGGGAGCCGCCCTGATCGGTCGGGAACGGCTGGGTCGGAATTAAAAATTTGACTATTACATCCATAGCCCTGCTCAGTCCGTTCCTTCCTCACGAAAGAAACCTCTGGGAATTCCTGTTTTTTTCTTGAAAAAAGTCGTAAAACCGGCGATATAATCCATGTTTGAGTACGGATGGAATCGAAACAAAATACATTTTATGCCGTAGAGGATCAATCCACAGCGATCTGTGGTGTGTGCAAAGGTTTGAAAGCCATGTTGGATGTTAAGGCCGCGCGAAAAAGTGAACTTTTTAACACCGTGACGCATGCCGTCGGCTCTGTCGTGGCCGTAGCAGGGCTGGTCGTGCTGGTCGTTGTCGCATCGCTGCAGGGCGACCCCTGGAAAATCGTCAGTTTCAGCATCTACGGGGCGACGCTGGTTCTGCTCTACATTTTTTCTTCGCTTTACCACGGACTGAGCGGCCGGGCCAAAAAGGTGTTCCGCTATTTCGATCACACAGCCATTTTTCTTCTGATTGCGGGAACTTACACGCCTTTTACCCTGGTCACCCTCCGGGGGACCTGGGGCTGGTCCATCTTCGGCACGGTCTGGGGCCTTGCCGTGATCGGCCTTGTGGTGGATTTTTTTTATCATCATAAAAAAAGACTGTTGCCGATTTTGGTTTACGTACTCATGGGTTGGTTGATCATTTTTGCCTGTGCTCCTTTGTTGCGAGCGCTTCCGATGACCGGGTTCTTCTGGCTGCTTTTCGGGGGAATTCTCTATACAAGCGGGATTATTTTCTACGCCCTGGACAAAAAGCTGTGGCCCGCCCATGGCATCTGGCACCTGTTTGTTCTGGGCGGCAGCGTCTGTCATTATGTGACGGTTCTGGTGTATATCGCCTGACAGGCCGGTTTCTCTTGTTAATGCGTTTTGTCTTCCCCCGCTTGTCGATAAATACCCTTTGACATGGCAGATTGGCTGGTCTTATACTCCAGCTGTCGAGAAATAAGTTCTTATTAATTCAATCAGTTAAAATCATCCGATTTTGGAGGTGACCTAGAGAGCCTCAGAGTAAAGATATGGCCGCCAGGCAAAGGTGTTTGGAATGACGACAAACGATATCATCAAAATCCTCGAAGAAATTGCCCTGATGCTGGAGCTGAAGGGGGAGAATCCTTTCAAGGCCCGTTCCTATCAGACCGCGGCGCGAAACTTGGAAGGGCTGGAGGAGGATCTCCCGGATCTGGTCCGGGAGGGTCGATTGGGATCAGTCAGGGGTATCGGAGAGACGCTCTGCAAAAAAATTACGGAACTGGTTCTGACGGACCGCCTCGAATATTATGAACACCTGAAGGCCTCCATCCCGCCGGGGCATTTCGAAATGCTTAAAATTCCCGGTCTGGGACCGAAGAAAATCAAAGCCCTCTACGACCAGTTGAATATCGAGACCGTGGGAGAACTGGAGTACGCCTGCAGTGAAAACCGGTTGATTGAACTGCCCGGCTTTGGACAGAAAACCCAGGACAAGATTTTAGAGGGTATCCGGCATATGCGCCGGTACCGGGAACGACGGCTCTACGCGGAGGTGATCGGCGAGGCCGAAGCGCTGCTCAAACTGTTGGCAGGCAGGGAGGATGTGGAAGAAGTTCGTCTGGGCGGTTCTCTACGCCGCGGTTATGAAACGGTCAAGGATATCGATCTTTTGGCTGCGTCAAAGTCACCGGATGCCCTGGCGGATTATTTCGCTTCTCTGCCCGGCGTTGAGTCCATTATTGCCAAGGGTGAAACCAAGGTCGGCGTGGTGCTGAACTCCGGTATCAACTGCGATCTCCGCATCGTTTCTCCCGTCGAGTTTCCTTATGCCATGCATCACTTTACAGGCAGCCGGGAGCATAACACGGCGATGCGAAGCCGGGCCAAACAGATGGGCCTCAAGATGAACGAATACGGCCTCTTCCGGGATGAGGTCAACATTCCCTGCAAAAATGAAGAAGAAATTTTTCAAACCCTGGGGCTGGCCTATATTCCCCCGGAACTGCGGGAGAACATGGGGGAGATCGAGGCGGCGGAGCAAGGAGAATTGCCCGATTTGCTTGAGGAAAACGATATAAGGGGCCTTTTCCACATTCACACCCAGGCCAGTGACGGGGCCGATGCTTTGGAGACGCTGGCAAAGCTGGCGAAAGAGAGGGGATTTTCGTATATCGGAGTCAGCGATCACAGCCGGTCCGCATTTTACGCCGGCGGGCTTTCCACGGAGGCGATCCTGGAACAGCACCGGCAAATTGACGAGTTGAACGTCAAATACGCACCTTTTCATATTTTCAAGGGCATCGAGTCTGATATTCTGCCTGACGGACGGTTGGACTATGTGGATGAGGTGCTATCCACCTTTGATTTTGTTATTGCTGCCGTACACTCCCATTTCGGCATGTCCGAAGTCGAAATGACGCGTCGGATCGTCAAAGCGCTGGCCAATCCGTTTACGACCATTCTGGCCCACCCGACGGGACGGCTTCTATTGGCCAGGGAGGCTTATCACGTGAACATGCCCGAGGTAATCGACGCGGCGGCGGAGGGCGGGAAGGTCCTGGAGCTGAATATCAATCCGCAGCGTCTCGATCTGGACTGGCGCAACTGTGTCATTGCCAAGCGCAAAGGGTTGAAAATCGCTTTGGGCAGCGATATTCACCACCGGGAAGCCTTCGACTACCTGTCCCTGGGTATTAAAATCGCCCGTAAGGGTTGGATTGAAAAGCAGGATTGTATCAATACAATGTCTTCACCAGAGGCCGTCCAATTTTTAGCCAGGATGAAAAATAATCAGCCGCCTGAACAACAGGGGAAACCCTGGCTGATGATTTAACGGTCGTTTGGCTGCTACAGTAATACCGCTCAACAAAGTGAAGGTAAAGGGGGCATGTTTGCGACGCTTACTTAGTCGTCCCTGAAAAACATTTGATCTTATTGATATTATTTGTTTATTTATCAT
>CAYOYJ010000150.1:0-5546 GCA_964408155.1 uncultured Syntrophales bacterium | reverse complement strand
TTGTGAAGCGCAAGGTCGTAGAAGACACGCATCAGTCGTTTCTTGTCTCTCTCGATCATCTAACCCAGGTCCTTGCCGCCCCTGAGGCTAAAGGCTCGAAGGGTGGAGTTCGTCTCAGTTACGAAGCCTTGGATGGTACCTATCTCCGAGAGGCCGACATGCTGGGTTTAATCCGTTCCGGTTATATCGGAACGCACAAGGCCGAAACAACGGCATTGGCAACAATTATTCAAGAGGTGGCGAAGGGGAACAAAGCCGTGGTGCTGGCGTGGCAACAGAAAATTCGGGAGGCAGCACCATGAGCAAGCGAATTCGGCGTGTCGGATCCATCAAGAGCGAACTGCTAAAAAAATCGCGGGAAGCGGCCCTGGCTGCCGTGCAAATCTTCAACAATCCGAACATCAGCTTCAAGTCGGAATCCTATGTGGTGCTGATGATCATCGCCTGGACATATCTGCTCCATGCCTATTTCCGTGATCAAAAGATAGAATACCGATATTGTCAGCAAAACGGCAAGCGGCGTGAGTTCGATAAGACCAGGCATGGCGCATACAAGCATTGGGAATTAGAACGCTGTCTGAAGGATGCCAAGTCTCCGATCGATAAAGACACGGCCAACAACCTGCATTTTCTGATCGGCCTACGCCACGAAATCGAGCACCAGATGACAACCCGGATCGACGATATCCTGAGTGCCCGATTCCAGGCGTGTTGTTTAAACTACAACGCATACATTAAAAAGCTATTCGGGGAAGAAAACGGAATTGAAAAGCACCTTTCCTTCAGCCTCCAGTTTTCTACCATCTCCACTGAGCAGAAGGAATTGCTTGAAGAACATCCGGGGCTGCCCGCCAACATTCAGGGCTATATTCAAGAGTTTGACGCCGGATTGACCGATGAGGAATTTGAGAACTCTCATTACGCCTACCGGATACTTTTTGTTCCAAAGACCGCCAACCGCAAGGGGCAGGCCGATCGTGTAATCGAATTCGTCAGGAGTGATTCGCCGCTGGCTGAGGCCGTCAACAAGGACTACGCCGTCATCAAAGAGACGGAAAAAAAGAAATACTTGCCCATGCAGATCGTGGATTTAATGAAAGCGGAAGGATACCCCGGCTTCTCAATTCAAGACCATACGCAACTCTGGCAAGCGCTTGATGCTAAAAATCCCGCCAAAGGTTACGGAACGATGGTAGCGGGAAAGGCATGGCATTGGTATGAGCGCTGGATGGATGAGGTGCGAAAGCACTGCCGGGACCATGAGAAAGATTATGCATAAACCTGAATATGCTCCGCTCACGGTATTTGTTGAGGTGATCAGGATTGTCGACGTGATCTTTCCTAATCGGCGATATGTGTCGATAACTTACGTCGATAATTCGCATAAAGCTAAGCAAATATAGTTGGTTGGAATATTGACGCATGACGAATCACGATAAAAGAAGATGGCAATAATTAGGAGCCTTAGCTGAAATGACACCTGCTCCCTATACCGAAGACACGCTCGTCCAGCAGATCACCGCCGAGTACCTGGCGCAGAAGCTGGGTTGGGAGTCGGTTTACGCCTACAACAATGAAACCTTTGGTCCGAAGGGCATGCTGGGCCGGGCTTCTGACCGGGAAGTGGTCCTCACGCGCTATCTGCGGGCCAAGATCATGGAGTTCAATCCGGGACTGCCTGATGCCGCCTACGACGACGCCGTGCGTCAGATCGTGTCCACCTCCGCCACCCAGACCATGCAGGCCACCAACCGGGAGAAGCATGAGTTGATCAAAACCGGCGTCCCGGTGACCTTCCGGAATGGGAAAGACGAGCTGGAAAAACGGCGCCTTCGCATCATCGATTTCGACCATCCACAAAATAACCACTTCCTCTGTGTTCGTGAGTTCTGGGTTCGGGGCGACCTCTACCGGCGGCGGGCGGACATCGTTGGTTTTGTCAACGGTCTTCCCTTCCTTTTCATGGAACTCAAGAATATTCACAAGGATATCCGGGCGGCTTATGAGAAGAACCTCAAGGATTATCTGGACACGGTGCCGCACCTGTTTCATCACAATGCCGTGGTCGTTCTGGCCAACGGCTCCGAGGCGAAGCTGGGGACTTTGACGAGCCGGTTCGAGCATTTTCACGAATGGAAGCGCCTGGCCGAGGACCAGCCGGGGGCGGTCGATATGGAAACCCTGCTCAAGGGGGTTTGTGACAAGACCAATTTCCTTGACCTCCTGGAGAATTTTATTGTTTTTGACGACTCGTCCGGCGAGGGGAAGAAAATTCTGGCGCGCAATCACCAGTTTCTCGGCGTCAACCGGGCCATCGAGGCGGTCAAGGACCGCCGGAACCGCCAGGGTAAGCTCGGCGTTTTCTGGCATACCCAGGGGGCGGGCAAGAGCTACTCGATGGTCATGTTCACCCGGAAAATCCACCGCAAGCTGGGGGGTAACTTCACCTTCCTGATCCTCACGGACCGGGACGATCTGGACACCCAGATTTACAAAACCTTTGCCGGATGCGGCGTGGTGGATAACGACCGGGACCCCTGCCGGGCGGTCAACGGCAATCATCTCAGTCAACTGCTGACGGAACACAAGGCGTACGTCTTTTCGCTCATCCAGAAATTCAACCAGGTGGTCGATCCGGAAGAGGGCTACACGCAGCGGGATGATATCATCGTCATCACCGATGAAGCGCACCGCACCCAGTACGGCACCCTCGCCCTGAATATGCGCAACGCCCTGCCGAAAGCGGGTTATATCGGCTTTACCGGGACGCCCCTTTTCAAAGACGACGAGATCACACGTAAGGTATTCGGAGAATATGTGTCCACCTACGATTTCCAGCGTGCGGTCCAGGACAAGGCCACAGTGCCGCTTTACTATGGACGCCCGGGGCGACAAGCTCGGCGTGTCCAAGGCCGACCTGAACGAGCGCATCGCGGAGAAGCTCGAAACGCTGGAAATTGAAGGCGTCGATATGGCACAGCGCCTGGAAAAAGAACTGAAACGGGATTATCACATCATCACGGCAAAGAAACGGTTAAGGCAAATAGCTCAGGATTTTGTCCTGCATTATTCCAGGGCCTGGGAAACCGGCAAGGCGATGCTGGTCTGCATCGATAAAATCACCTGCGTCCGGATGTACAATCTGATCACTGAGTTCTGGGACAAGCGGATCGCCGAACTGGAAAGCGAATTAAAGACGACGACGGATGACCAGGAAGAAGTGTACCGGCGGCGGCAGATTCTGTGGATGCGCGAAACCCGCATCGCCGTGGTGGTCAGTGAAGAACAGGGCGAAGTCGCCAAGTTTCGTGAATGGGATCTGGACATTACACCGCACCGTCGCCTGATCAAGGACGGCATGGACCTGCCGGAGGCGATGCGGACGAAGCCGCAGTTCAAGAACATGCAGCGCATGGATGTCGATGAGGCATTCAAGGAAGAGGCGCACCCCTTCCGGGTCGCCATCGTCTGCGCCATGTGGCTGACCGGATTCGATGTGCCGAGTCTCTCCACCCTCTATCTTGACAAGCCGCTCAAAGCCCACACCCTGATGCAGGCCATTGCCCGCGCCAACCGCGTCAACGAGGGGAAAAACAACGGCCTGATCGTCGATTACTGCGGCATCCTCAAGAATCTACGGAAGGCGCTGGCGACCTTTGCCGGTGTCGGCGACAGCGGTCATGGCGGTGGCGAGGAGACCGATCCGGCCAAGCCGGAAGAGGAACTTCTGGCGGGGTTGGGGGAATCCATCGCTTTCATTCGGGACTTTCTGCTTGAGCGTGAAGCCTCATTGGATGACATCATCAATAAAACCGGATTTGAACGCAACGCCGCCATTGTTGCCGCCAAGGAAGCCGCCAACGAAAACGACGAAACCCGTAAGCGCTTTGAAGTCATGTGCCGGGAAGTCTTCCTCAAGTTCAAGGCGTGTATCAACATCAAGGGCGTCAATCAGTACCGGGCCGAATACGGCGCGATCAATGTCGTTTATAAAAGCCTTCAGAAGGATCGGGAGAAGGCGGATATCTCCGATATCATTCGACAGTTGCATCAGGTGGTCGATGAAGCTATCGCGCCGCGGGAGGAGCATACCGGTGAGGATTTGCCGGAATACGACATCAGCAAGATCGATTTCGACCGGTTGCGCCGGGAATTTGAACGATGCCGCACGAAAAAAACGGTTGTTCAGAATCTGAAGCAGGCCATCGAGGCAAAACTCCAGCGACTCCTTGAACAGAATCCGCTGCGGTCCAATTTCCAGCAGCATTATGAGGAAATTGTGGCGGAGTACAACCGGGAGAAGGATCGGGTCACAATCGAAAAGACCTTCGAGGCGCTGTTCCGTTTTGTCACCGAACTTGATGACGAAGTCAGCCGGGCGGTCCGGGAAGGGCTCGACGAAGAAACGCTGGCGGTTTATGACCTCATCAAAAAACCGGATTTGAGCGCCGCCGACATCAAGCGGATCAAGGCCATCGCCGTCGAGTTGCTGGAAAGACTGAAAACCGAGAAACTGCGGGTCGATCACTGGCGGGATAAAGAGTCGACGCGCGACGCAGTCCGCCTTGCCATCAAGGATTTCCTGTGGAGCGACGAAACGGGTCTGCCGGTCAATTTGTACGATGAAAGCGAAGTCTCCGCCAAGGCGGAAGACGTTTTTATCCATGTGTTCCGGGCATACCCGACGGTCCCGTCGCCGTATTATGCCGGCGCCGGAGCGGCGTAGGGAAAAACACGAAGAGTTAACTGCGAATTACCAAGACAACATACTAAATTTCGACTGAAAGTTATGAGGTAAGGTAAAAGAGCGTAATTAATGAAGCACAGGAGTACGGGGGAAGGAAAAGAAAAATGACAAGAAAAGTTGTGCAATACAAAGCCGATGACAACCTGCCTGTGAAGACAGAATTTCTTCTTTTTAAGACCGAAGATGGACGCGTCAGTATTGAAACCAGGATGCAGGACGAGACGGTCTGGTTGACGCCGTCGTATCCACATTGACATGCTTCAGATGATTGGAAGTCGGTTTCCCCTGTGACTTGGCCGTCTCGATCGTCCCCCGAAGGAGCTTCTCCATCCCCTCCGGACCGATCCGGTGACGCCACTTGACCAACGTGGTCGAATCCGTCGGAAACCTGTGCTGAAAGTAATCGAATCCGCAGAAGTATTGCCGGTAGGGATTCTCCAAAAAACGGGCAACCACCGATTCGTCGCTTTCGTTGAAGCTCTGCTTCAGAAAGTGCAGACCCACCAGTAAGCGAATGTCCCCGGTCTTCCCATCTTCTCCACATAGAGGGGACCGAAGGACTCCTCGAAAAAACGCCAGTCGATTTGGTTGGCAACTTGGAACAACGGATGACGAGGATTCAGAATCTGATCAAGGCGGGAGCGAAACAACTCCCCCTGGTCCATCGTGCTTGTTTTGGGCTTCATGTTTTCACCGGTTTTTGTAGAGTCGTTCAACTATTTCCGGCGATTCTATCACACTATTAATGGTAAATAAACAAATAATATCAGTAGGATGAACTATTATTCAGGGACGACTA
>CAYOYJ010000149.1:0-5551 GCA_964408155.1 uncultured Syntrophales bacterium | reverse complement strand
GGTCGCAACAGGTATCATGCTTTACTCTTATCTGGGAGGAGAAGGAAAGTTTCACCACATTGCCATCTTAATCGGCGTTTTTGTCATCGCTTTGCTGATGGTCAGCAACATTAAATATTATAGTTTCAAAGACTTGAATTTTTTTGCTAAAAAACCTTTTATGTCTTTTCTATTGATCGTCTGCGTGATGATCATTGTCGTTGCCGAAAAAGAAATTATGATCTTCACTTTTGCCCTAGGATATGCATTATCCGGTCCCTCCTGGTATTTATTCAAATTAGGGCGCAATTTCGTTTCAGAGACGAGACTGAAGCATTCAAGCGTTCTTAAGCAAAACAAATAACAAACAAAGAAGGATCTTCCGTGATTTAAAAATGGTCCAAGGTTCTTCAGTTGCGTTAAAATCAATGTAAGGGAGTTGCTTTTATGAAAACCTATCAAGTAGCGGTTGTGGGTGCCACCGGTGCGGTGGGAAATGAAATGATCAAAACACTGGAACGGAGAAATTTTCCTGTAGATAAATTGAAGTTACTGGCCTCTGAACGGTCATTGGGCGTAAATATTGAATATAAGGGCAATATGATTCCTGTTGAAGTGTTAAAGGAAGATTCTTTTGGAGGGGTACAAATCGGTCTGTTTTCAGCAGGAGGCAGTATCAGCGAAAAATTTGCCCCCCTCGCCGCCAAGGCGGGGTGTGTCGTGGTGGATAACACGAGCGCCTTCCGCATGGTTCCCGACATACCCTTGGTTGTTCCGGAAGTCAACCCGGAAGCCATCGCCCAGTACAGTACAAAGGGCATCATTGCCAATCCAAATTGCTCAACGATCCAGATGGTTGTCGCTTTAAAGCCGATACACGATGCCGTGAAAATCAAAAGAATCGTTGTTTCGACTTATCAGGCCGTATCCGGTACAGGCAAAAAAGCCATTGAGGAACTATCGCTTCAGACCAGGGCGCTTTTATCCGGTCAGGAACCGGAGGTGAAGGTTTATCCGCATCGCATCGCCTTCAATTGTCTGCCGCAGATCGACGTGTTCATCGAAAACGGTTATACGAAAGAAGAGATGAAAATGGTCAATGAGACCAAAAAAATTTTCAACGATTATTCAATCGGTATTACGGCGACGACGGTGCGTGTTCCCGTTTTTTTCGGTCATTCCGAATCGGTCAACATTGAAACAGAGAAGAAAATTACACCTCGGGAAGTCAGGGAGCTTTTAGCTAAGGCGCCCGGGGTCAGGGTCGTTGATGATCCGGCCAAACGGGAATATCCCCTTGCCATTGATGCGACCGGCGGTGATGATACGCTGGTAGGACGCATTCGTGAAGATGAATCGATTCCAAACGGCATCAATATGTGGGTTGTCGCCGATAATCTGAGGAAAGGGGCGGCATTAAACGCCGTTCAGATTGCGGAGATCCTGATTAAAGATTATATGTGACATGCGAATCATCGGAGGCACCCAAAAGGGATTTTCCCTGAAAAGACCGAAGGCGGCGCATGTTCGTCCGACGACGGACATGATGAAGGAAGCACTTTTTAATATCCTTCAACCCGTAACAGGAAAAACGTTTCTCGATGTTTTTGCGGGAACGGGGAGTGTGGGCATCGAAGCTTTAAGTCGTGGCGCTTCCTTGGTAATCTTTGTTGAGCAACATCATGATCTGGCAAAGTCAATTACAGCACTGACGAAACAATTGGGTTTTAAAGAACATGCTCGTGTCATTTCCATGGAAATGAAAAAAGGACTGCATCAAATTTCAGAACTCAATGCCCGATTCGATTATGTGTTTATCGATCCACCATATCAGAAGGATTTGATCGAAGATACGATGATCCGACTCGGCCGGGCTGGATTGGTAGATGAGCGATCACTGATCGTCATCCAGCACTCGAAACGGGAGCCGGTTCGCTTGCGACAGAGCGGGTTCAGCCTGGAAGATCAGCGTACCTATGGAGATTCCATGCTGACTTTTTTAAAAATAAAAACACAGGTGGTTGATAATTAAATGGAAAAGATTGCTGTCTACCCGGGCTCCTTCGATCCAATTACCAATGGTCATGTGGATCTTATCAAAAGAGGTCTGCGCATGTTCGACCAGCTCATCGTTCTGATCGCACACAATCCGAATAAAGTATCGCGCTTTACGGTTGAGGAGCGAATGTACATGATCAAGGAAGTCATCAAAGATCAGGAGAGGGTGCGTGTAGACGTTTCTTCCGGCCTGCTCGTCAACTATGTCCGGGATAACGGCGCCACTGTTATTCTCAGAGGTTTGCGGGCTTTGTCGGATTTTGAATATGAATTTCAGATGGCGCTGATTAACCGCCGCCTGAATCGCGACATTGAGACCGTCTTTCTCATGACCGGGTACAGGTGGTTCTACACAAGTTCAAAAATAATCAATGAAGCCGCAAGTTTAGGTGGTAATGTTAAAGGTTTGGTTCCGGATCTTGTTTACCAGAAGCTTTTAAAAAAATATTCCTTCGAAAAGGAGCAGTAAAACGACCATGTTACTTTCTTCAAAAATATCGCTTATAAAACCTTCCCCCACGTTGGCAATTACCGCAAAAGCCAATGCGCTGAAGGCAGAAGGCCGTGATGTGATCGGCTTCGGTGCTGGCGAGCCCGATTTCGATACGCCTGATAACATCAAGCTTGCCGCAATTAAAGCGATTAACGATGGTTTTACGAAATACACCCCTGTTGGAGGAACGGATGAACTGAAGGACGCCATTATCGAGAAGTTTAGGAAAGACAACGGTCTGATTTACCGCCGTCCGGAAATCGTCGTCTCCTGCGGCGCAAAGCACACCCTGTATAATCTGGCGCAGGTGCTTTTCGAGGAAGGGGATGAAGTCCTCATTTTGTCTCCTTACTGGGTGTCCTATCCGGACATTATTGTTCTGGCGGGAGGCAAGCCCGTCATCTTGAAAACGGACGTCAGGAACGGCTTTAAGCTGCAGCCGGAACAGTTGCAGCAGGCCGTCAACAGCAAAACGAAGGCGATCATTTTCAATAGTCCCTCCAACCCCTCCGGGGTTGCCTACAGCGCCTCCGATCTCGAAAGGCTGGCGGACATTATCCTGAAAGCAGGTATTCTGGTCATTTCCGATGATATTTATGAAAAAATTATTTACGACGATTTTCAATTTGCCCATATTCCCGGCGTTATACCGGAGCTGAAAGATAAAACCATCGTCGTGAACGGTGTTTCCAAAACCTATGCCATGACAGGCTGGCGGATCGGCTACATGGCAGGTCCGGAAGAAATCTCGGCGGCGGTTGCGAAACTTCAAAGTCAGAATACCTCCAACCCGACTTCCATTGCCCAGAAGGCTTCCGTGGAAGCCATCCGGGGGCCGCAGGATAGTGTTGCCAAGATGGTAGCTGCTTTTGACGAAAGGAGAAAATACGTCGTCGGTGCCCTGAACAGTATTCCCGGTGTTTCCTGTCTGAATCCGGAAGGGGCGTTTTATGTTTTCCCTGATGTGTCCCATTATTATGGAACGGCTTATAATGGTAAAGAAATCATGGGTTCCGCCGAAATTTCGACCTACCTGCTTGATGAAGTCAATGTGGCGGTGGTTCCCGGCGGCGAGTTCGGACATGACGAACATATTCGTTTATCCTACGCAACATCGATGAAAAATATCCAAGAGGGGATCAGGAGAATATCAGACGCCCTTCTCAAATTAAAAAAGTAACAAGCTGGAAGGATTTTTGCCATGGGCGGAATATTTGGTGTGATTTCCGACGAAAACTGTTCCAAGGCTCTGTTTTATGGGACGGATTATCATTCTCATCTCGGCACGGAGAATGCGGGAATGGCAGTTTTCGGGCCGACGGGTTTTTATAAAACCATTCACAGCATCAGCCAGGCACAGTTCAAATCGAGGTTTGTAGAGGATTACAAGGTAATGGATGGCCAAATGGGGCTGGGTGTCATTAACGACGATTCCCCTCAACCTCTCGTATTCAGGTCAAAATTCGGAACATTCGCCATTGCAGCCGCGGGCTTGATTGAGAACAAGGAAATCCTGACGGATGAATTGTTGCGTGAGGGCATTTCATTTAGTGAAAGAACGGGTGGTAAAACCAATTCCGTCGAATTGGCGGCCAAAATTATCAACAAGGGCGCCAGTATCGTGGATGGGATTCGTAAGCTTCAGGACCAGATTCAAGGATCTCTTTGCATCCTGATCATGACGGAGGAAGGAATCTTCGCCGCAAGGGATAAATTCGGCCGATTTCCTCTGTCCATCGGGCGTGGTGTCTCCAATAAGAAGAATCTGGTCGTCGCCACGGAAGCCAGTTCTTTCCCGAACCTGGGATTTGAGATCGAATCATTCATCGGCGCCGGAGAGATCGTCTTTCTGTCGCAGACAGGTCAAATTGAGATCTTGTCCGCAGCATTACCCGTTAAAAAAACCTGCGCCTTCCTCTGGATCTATACCGGATATCCTTCCTCCATTTATGATGGTGTCAGCGTCGAAAGCGCCAGAGAGCGATGCGGCGCCGCGATTGCCCGAAACGATCAGGTCCAGGCTGATTTTGTGGCCGGTGTCCCCGACTCGGGCGTCGGTCATGCCCTCGGATATGCCATGGAATCGGGACTGCCTTTCCGGAGACCCTTGGTAAAATATACACCCGGTTACGGAAGAAGTTACACCCCGCCATCTCAGGATATTCGGAATCTTGTAGCGACGATGAAGCTCAGTGCGATCCGGGATGTCATCGCCGGCAACCGTATGGTCATTTGTGATGACTCCATTGTCCGAGGAACACAGTTAAAGAATTTCACGGTGAAAAAACTCTGGGATAACGGCGCCAGGGAAATTCATATCAGACCGGCCTGTCCTCCCTTGATGTTTCCCTGCAAATATGCCACGTCAACTCGCTCCGTCGATGAACTGGCGGCAAGGCGTGCCATTAGATACCTGGAAGGAAGGGATATTCAGGATATTTCCGCCTATCTTGACCCGGAGTCTGCAAAATACCGGAGTATGATAGACTGGATCCGTGAAGATATCAACGTCACCTCCCTTAAGTATCTGAATATCGAGGAAATGGTGAAGGCCATCGGGATACCTGAAGATCAGTTGTGTCTTTACTGTTGGTGCGGAAAAGAGAATGAAAAGTTACAGTCTTTCTAAATTCACAACCAACTGACAAGCACCTGTCCGTGTATAATTAGGCGGACTCAACATCATCATATCGACCCTTCCGGAGGTAAAAGTCATGAAAAACGCATATCGAATGATTGTTCCCTTCATTTTGGCGGCCGTATTCTTTACAGTAAGTTGTGCACGATATGAAACAAAAATCCAGCCTCTGAAGATGCCTTCCGCTTATCCCAATGTTGTTCGGATCGGCGAAACCCTGGTGGGCGCCGAAGCCTACAGCGACGGCAAGAAAGCGGGAGAAGCCTTCGGATTCGATATACGTGGTGCGTGTGTTCTTCCGGTTCGGGTGGTGTTTGACAACAAAGGGTAAGATCCTCTCGAAATCATTTCCTCCCAAACATTTTTGCTGGACATTGAAAACA
>CAYOYJ010000148.1:0-5595 GCA_964408155.1 uncultured Syntrophales bacterium | reverse complement strand
CTGCTTCTCAGGAGGGGGGGCGTTCTTTTTCATCTTGACGATCGTCTTGCATTCCGGATAGCCGGAGCAACCCAAAAATTTTCCGAAACGGCCGGAGCGGATAATCATGGCCCTGCCGCAGTTCGGACAGACGACATCCGTAGCGATTTCAGTCGCTTCCGATTTTTTCGCCGGACCACCGCCCCGCTTGAGCTTGACGATATGGTCACAAGCGGGATACCTGGAACAGCCCCAGAAAAATCCGAATTTGCCGCGCTTCTTGGTCATTTTGGCGCCGCATTTTTCGCAGCTTATTTCTTCTTCATCGACTGTCGGCGCCACCTTGATTTGTCCGCCCTCATCGACGGCATAATTCAAGATGTTTTTGCATTCCGGATAGCCGGAGCAACCGAGAAAACTACCGAATTTTCCTTTTTTAACGACCATTTTCCTTCCGCACAACGTGCAGAGGACATCGGTTTCCTGCGGTGTCTCCTTCGGGCTGTTCCCGAGGTCGCTCGTGTTTTTGCAGGCCGGATATCCGGAGCAGGCGAGGAACATGCCGTTTTTGCCCCATTTTTTCACCATGGGTTTTCCGCATTTTTTACAAACCAGATCGGTCGGTTCAGCCTCTTTTTTTACATTTCTCATGTAGGCCTTCGCATCATCGAGCTCGGTTTTGAAGGATTCATAAAACATCTTCAGTGCCGTCAGACGGTTATGGGCGCCTTCCGCAATCTGATCAAGCTGCGTTTCCAATGATGCAGTGAATTCGACGTTCAAGATTCGAGGGAAGTTCTTCACCAGGAGTTCCGTAATGAGAATACCAAGTTCCGTGGGGTGGAATTTCCCTTCCTTGAGGGTAACGTAATTCCTCTCCTGAATCGTGGAAAGAATGGTCGCATAGGTACTCGGCCGACCGATGCCGTTTTCCTCGAGTTCACGGACCAGAGAGGACTCGGTAAAACGCGGCGGCGGTTGGGTGAATTTTTGCTCGGGCTTGAGGGCCTGGAGTTTCAGTGTTTCGTTTTCCCGGACCGGGGGAAGCATCTTTTCGCCGTTGCCGTTTTCTTCCTCAGTCTCCTCCTTCCGTTCCGAATAGAGGATTGAATAGCCCGGGAAGACCAGGGTCGATCCCTGAGCGCGGAACAGGCAGTTGGCGGCGGTAATGTCGATGGTGGTCTGAGCGGATATGACCGGATTCATCTGGGAAGCGACAAAGCGGTTCCAGACCAATTGATAGAGCTTGAACTGGTCATCGGTCAGATGCTGCCGGATTTTCTGGGGCCGGTAATCCATGGAAGACGGCCGAATGGCTTCATGGGCATCCTGCGCCCGCTCGGAGGTTTTGAAAACGCGGCTCTTGGCGGGCAGATATTCCGGCGCATAGTTTTCACTGATAAAATTCCGGACCGATTTGAGGGCGTCGTCCGATATGCGGACGGAATCGGTACGCATATAGGTGATCAAACCTACGGAGCCTTCTTTTCCCAGATCTATCCCTTCGTAGAGCTTCTGGGCCACAGTCATGGTTTTTTTGGCCGAAAAGCGAAACCAGCGCGAGGCTTCCTGCTGGAGCTTGCTGGTCGTAAAAGGCGGGGGCGCCTGTTTTTTGACTTCCTTCTTTTCAATTTTCCCGACGATGTAGGATGTCGTGGCCAAGACATCCAGCAGCGCTTTGACTTCCGGTTCCGTAGCAAGCTTTGCCTTCCGGCTGTCGATTTTGATCAGGCGGGCTTCAAAGGTTTGCGGCGTTTCTCCGGACAGAACGGCTGTCAGGTTCCAGTATTCTTCACTGATGAAATTCCGGATTTCCGTTTCCCGGTCGCAGATGATCCGTACCGCAACGGATTGTACCCGGCCGGCGCTCAATCCGCGCTGCACTTTTTCCCATAAAATCGGACTGATCTGGTAGCCGACCAGACGGTCCAGGATTCTCCTGGTCTGCTGGGCCTCGTACTTGTTGAAGTCGAGTTCCGTAGGATGTTCGAGGGCGGAAATGACCGTGTTTTTTGTCAAATCGTTAAATAAAACACGATGAATCGGCCTTTTTCCCAAACCGACTTCTTCCGCGATATGCCAGGCGATGGCTTCGCCTTCCCGATCCGGGTCGGGAGCGAGATAAATGCTGGCCGACTTTTCGGATGCCTTCTTGATTTCGGAAAGCACCTTTTTCTTGTCTTCCATGATCTGATAGGTGGGAGAAAAATCCTTCGCGATATCAATACCAAGGGTGCTTTTGGGCAGATCCTTGACATGACCCACGGAAGCCATGACCTGGTAGTCCGGTCCCAGGAACTTTTTGATGGTTTTCACCTTGGCGGGGGATTCGACAACAATCAAGGATGAGGGCATGGTCACTCCTTCATTTTATATTTCGATCCGGGCATCTTTTGAATATGGCCCTTCATTTCCAGCATGGTTAAGACGGACTGTATCCTTTGACAAGGCCAGCCGGTCAATGCGATCAGTTCATCAACCTCTTTGGGGGCATTGCGCAACCGCTGCCAGAGGATCATTTCATCTTCCTGCAATTCAGGGTCCCCACAAGCGGTCGAGTGTTCGTTTTGCACCTCATCCGGCCGGCTCGACGAAATCGGCCGGGGGGCATTTATTCGGCCAAGACGAGATGCAATTTCATCGAGTATGTCATCCACCGTCTCAACGAGTTTCGCCCCTTCTTTCAGGAGCTTGTGCGTCCCTTTTGATCCCGGCGCATCGATGGCGCCAGGTACGGCGAAGACCTCGCGGTTCTGCTCCAGGGCAAATTTTGCCGTGATCAGGGAGCCGCTTTTTTCCCCAGCCTCCACAACGACCACGCCCAAAGAAATGCCGCTGATCATTCGGTTACGCGCCGGAAAATGCCTCGGCTTCGGCGGCGTGTTGACGGGATATTCCGTCAGCAACGCGCCATGTTCCACGATACGATGACTCAGCGACAGATTTTCCGGTGGGTAAACGGTGTCCAGTCCATTGCCTAAAACCGCAATCGTCCTGCCTTTCCCCGCCAGGGCGCCCCGGTGCGCTGCCGAGTCAATGCCCCGGGCCATACCGCTTACCACGGTAATACCCTGCATGGCCAATTCACGACAAAGCCGCTCCGTAACAAAAGTCCCATAGGCGCCGGCTATGCGGGAACCCACCACGGCAATACAGTTTTCATGTTTCTGCAAGGTTCCCTTGACGTACAGGAGGGCGGGTGGGTCGTATATGTGCGACAGCATCGACGGATAAAGGCTGTCCTGCCAGCTCAGCAGGGAGATCTTCTCTTTTTCGTAATATGCAAGAGCTTTGTCCTGTCCGCGCCAATCGTCAAAGTGAAGAATCCGCCGGGCGATGGTTTGGCCGATTCCCGGCACCGCACACAACTCCGAAAAGGATGCGGCAAATATCCCGCGGGGTGTACCGAATATTTCAATCAGCGCCTTCAAACCATAAACACCCAACCCGCTGATCGCGTTCAAGGCCAGCCAGTATTTCTTCTGCTCCTGATCCATGCGCCCCCGTAAAGCCATCCTTGCCGGATGGAGCTAAATAACTTGTCTTTCCCGGGAGGTCAAGTTTTTTCAGTGTGTGAATTCCGTTGATTTCAAGTAAGCTTTGATATAGACGTCCGACAGTGAAGCGAAATGAAATGAGGAATGCCGTGCATCAAAGATACAAGAAATTTTTTCTTTTGTTCGTCCTGGTGTGGGTCAAATTGACCGTAGCTCCTTTTATTTATGTGCAAACCTTAGACGCCGCCGAAAACGGGACAAAACACAAAACCGCATCGGCCGCCAGACAGCCCGGAGCGCCCAAACTGATGCCGTCTTTGAGCGTATCGCATCGTGAAATTGATTTCGGTACCCTGTCCATGGGCCAAGAAAAGGAAGCGACCTTCACCGTCAAGAATATCGGCGTCGATGTGCTTGATTGGGCCATTTTTACACCGGAGGCGTGGTTTCCCCTCGAGAAAACCGAGTTACCGGGTTTCTCAGACGGTAATGCAGAAGAAGTGAATTTGCGGATCAGCGTCATTAAAAAGGACGATGATGTGCCGGAAGCCAAAATGTCGTCTAATTTATCGGTGCAATTGATCATGGAAAACCGATCAAGCCGGCTGATATGCGTCCGGAATCTACCTGCCGGCCATTATCGGGATACCCTCAAAATACAGACTAAAACAGGTATTTCAAGAACCCTTTTTATCAAATTCAACATTGTGCCGAATTTGGAAGATACGTCCATTGTCGTCAATCCACTGCGCCTGGATTTTGGCATGGTTAAAATGGGAGAACCCGCCACCAGGCGAATCCGCTTGACCAACAAAAGTCCGGACAATGTGAAATGGCTGACCGGACTCGCCTCCGCCACGGAAGGATCGTCCGGCTTCGGCCTCGACCGCTTTATCAGCTTTGGCAATGATGAGTTGTCCGGTAAAGGGAGTTACACGGTTCCCCTTCGTATGGAAAAGCAAATGCAGATATGGGGTGCGTGGCGCGAGTATCAGGGGTTTCCTTCAACAAATGGCAAGAGCATTCTGAAACTGCAATTTTATGGCGGCGCACTGGCACTTTTTGTAAAAAAGCTGAACAGTTCCGGACGGTTTTCGGCATACATCGACAACAGTCTGGTCAAATCCTATGAATTCAGTGAGCTGGAGGAGGATTATGAATTCTATGAAATACCCGTCTCCGACAATTTGATCGAAGGAAACCATGTCCTTACTCTGGCTTTGAACGGCAACGGAATTGCCGTCGAAGGGGTACGGATTAAAAGACAGGATGTTCTAGAAGGAAAACGCGAATGGATCTCCATTTTTCCCCAGAGCGGTTTTACGTCCAGGGAAACGGATTACATCAACATCACGCTGAATCCGGTGCAAACCAATCCCGGTATTTACGCCAACATGGTCCGCATCACATCAAATAACGGCAATTGCGATATCCCCGTATCATACGAAGTCATTTCGGAATTGCCGGACCAGAATGTCGACATTTACCGTTATTACAAGGGCGGTTATTACCTTTACATTTCCAGCCAGCCCACGGAAGAAATGCGTCTGACTTCCAAGGGCTTCGTTAAACAGGGACTCGCCTTCAGCCTCTTTCAACCGGGAACCCTCGGTACCGTTCCCCTTCATCGCTGGTATAATCCTAATATCATTAATCAATTTTTTTCCTATGATTATAATAAAGGAAATACCCTGCTGGGATATGTTTATGAAGGTACCGCCGGAAATATTGCTACGTCTCGCTTGAGCAACACGCGGGAACTCTACCGCTGGTACAATCCCAAGACCCGGCGGCACTTCTTTTCAATGGATGGGAAAGGGGAGGGCATGACCAAAAAGGGGTATGTATTTGACGGAATTGCAGGTTATGTCAGATAGTTGCAGTGTCCGATTTATATCTTGACAAAAAATATTAAAGAAGCTATTAAACGCTGCCATTTTGATGAGAATGACTACGGACACGCGCCAGTAGCTCAGCTGGATAGAGCAACGGACTTCTAATCCGTAGGTCCCGGGTTCGAATCCCTGCAGGCGCGCCAGAACAAGATGGTGGGTGTAGCTCAACTGGTTAGAGTGCCGGGTTGTGGCCCCGGAGGTTGAGGGTTCAAGTCCCTTCACTC
>CAYOYJ010000147.1:0-5613 GCA_964408155.1 uncultured Syntrophales bacterium | reverse complement strand
TTTTCTTTATAACAGGAAGAATCTGATAAGATTAATCATATGTTTGCCAGGCTGAAAGATATTGAAGAAAGATACCGCGAACTGGAAGGACTGCTGGGGCAGCGTGAAGTGGTCGGGAACCCGCAGCTCTATCAGAAATACGCCAAGGAACACGCCGATTTGCGTGAACTTGTGGAGACCTACCGTGAATATGCGGGGGTCCGGGAACGGATAGAGGAAGGCGAGGCCCTCCTTCGGGGCAGCGATCCGGAGCTAATCGAGATCGTAAAGGAAGAACTTCCCGAACTCAAGGAACAGCTGGCGCCCCTTGAGGAAAAGATGAAGCTCCTGCTTCTGCCCAAGGACCCCAACGACGAGCGGAACGTTTTTCTGGAAATCCGTGCCGGGACGGGGGGCGACGAGGCGGGCCTTTTTGTCGGAGACATGTTTCGCATGTACGCACGCTATGCCGAATCACAGCGGTGGAAGATTGAGACTGTCAGTACCACCCCCTCGGGCGGGGTGGGCGGCTTTAAGGAAATCATCGCACTGATCACGGGCGCCGGCGCCTACAGCCGTCTCAAATACGAAAGCGGCGTCCATCGGGTTCAGCGGGTACCCGTGACGGAAGCCCAAGGGCGGGTCCATACATCGGCGGTGACCGTGGCAATTCTTCCGGAGGCGGAAGAGGTCGAGGTGAACATCGACCCCAACGAATTGCGGATCGACGTCTACCATTCCAGCGGCCATGGCGGCCAGAGCGTCAATACGACCGACTCGGCCGTACGTATCACCCACCTGCCGACGGGCATGATCGTTACGTGTCAGGACGAAAAATCTCAGTTGAAGAACAAGGCCAAGGCCATGAAGGTGCTCCGAGCACGGCTTTTGGATATCGCGACGACCAGGCAGAATTCGGAGATTTCCGAGGCGCGGAAGAACCAGGTTGGGACAGGGGACCGTAGTGAGCGTATCCGGACCTATAATTTTCCTCAAGGGCGGGTGACGGATCACCGGATCGGGATGACCCTGTACAGCCTGGACAGTTTTCTGGACGGAACGATGGATGAGGTGCTGGACGGACTCCATACGCACTTCCAGACCGAGATGTTGAAAATGACGGCCAACGAAGGCAGATGATGACGATTGTGGGCGTTCTGCATGAGGCGATTTCCGTTCTGGGAGATGCGGGTTCTCCGTCGCCTCGGCTTGACGCGGAGGTCCTGCTCGCTGCCTGTCTGCGGATTGACCGATTGCGCTTTTTCACCCATGCCGAGCAGGAGATAGACGCCGCAGCCACGCAGGTTTTCGCCGGATGGATTCAGCGCCGGATAAAAGGGGAACCGGTTTCCTATATCGTCGGGATGAAGGAATTCTGGTCCCTGCCTTTTCGGGTCACTCCGGCGGTGCTGATTCCCCGTCCGGAGACGGAAGTCCTGGTGGAAGAAGCGCTGGCCGTCATGCCGACAAGCCCCGGAAGGCCCTGGCGGGTCCTGGATGTCGGTACGGGAAGCGGTGCCATTGCCGTAGCCTTGGCGACTGAATGCAAAAATATTCAGGTGACGGCGACGGATTTCTCGTCGGAAGCCCTGACTGTGGCGAAAGACAACGCCGAGCGGAATGGAGTGACCGACCGCATCGCGTTTTTGCAAGGGGACTTGTTTGCGGCGTTGACAGGACGGTTCGACCTGATCGTGTCCAATCCACCCTACATTTCCCGTTCCGATTTTGATTTCCTGCCGCCGGGCATCCGGAATTATGAACCGACGGGGGCGCTCCTGGCGGGCGAAGACGGTACGGATGTCCACCGAAAATTGATTGACGGGGGGATGGCGTTTCTCAATCGCGGCGGCTGGCTCTTCATGGAAATGGGAGAAGGCCAAGGCGCCAAACTGAGAACCTATTTGAATGAACAGGACGGCTATGATAGTGTGGATATTCGCAACGATTACGGCGGGGTCGAACGGGTGATCAAAGCCAGGAGGAAATAAACGTTGGATAAAATGATCATTGAAGGGGGCGAGACGCTAAACGGAACAGTGCATGTCAGCGGGGCCAAGAATGCGGCCCTGCCGATTCTGGTTTCGGCGCTTCTGGCCGAAGGACCGTGCACGTTTCGCAATGTCCCCGAACTGGTGGATATCCGGACCGTCAACAAGCTGCTCCGCGGTTTCGGGGCCAAGGTGGAAGGAACAACCACTGTCCGGATCGACGCCGGTCACATCAATAATATTGAAGCGCCTTACGAGCTGGTCAAGACCATGCGCGCCTCCGTGCTGGTCCTGGGACCTCTGGTGGCCCGCATGGGCCGGGCGCGGGTATCGCTTCCCGGCGGCTGCGCCATCGGCGCCCGACCGGTGAATCTGCACCTCAATGCCCTGGAGAAAATGGGAGCCAAGATAACGCTGCAGGACGGCTACATCGAAGCGGAAGCGCCCCGGCTGCGTGGTGCGAAGGTCCATTTCGATATCCGGACGGTAACGGGGACGGAGAATATCATGATGGCGGCCTGTCTGGCCGAAGGGACCACGGTCCTGAAGAATGCGGCGAAGGAGCCGGAAGTCACCAATTTGGCGGACGTGCTCATATCCATGGGGGCCAAAATCAGCGGTGCCGGGACAGATACGATTATGATCGAGGGCGTGAGCCGTCTGAGCGGGGCGGAGGGCACCGTCATGCCGGACAGGATCGAAGCGGGAACCTACATGATCGGTGCGGCCATTACCGGCGGCGAGGTCAATGTCCTGGGCTGTGATCCCCTTTTCGTGGATGCCCTGATCACGAAACTCATCGACGCCGGCATTACCGTGGAGGTTGTTCCGGGCGGCGTCCGGGTAAAAGGGGACAGCGGCATCCGGAGCGTCGATATCAAAACAGCGCCTTACCCCGCATTTCCGACGGATCTACAGGCCCAGATGATGGTGCTCCTGTCTGTCGGCAACGGTCTGGCTGTTGTTACGGAAACGGTTTTTGAAAACCGCTTCATGCATGTGGCGGAACTCATCCGAATGGGAGCGAACATTGTCGTTCAAGGGAGCGCGGCCGTTGTCAAGGGGGTACCGGCCCTAAAGGGCGCCCCGGTCATGGCGACGGATCTCCGGGCTTCGGCCTGCCTGGTTCTGGCGGGACTGGCCGCCAAGGGGAAAACGGAGCTGTCCCGTATCTACCACTTGGATCGTGGTTACCAGCGTATGGAAGAAAAATTTACCGCCCTGGGGGCAAAGATCAGGAGGGTACCGGCTTAACATGAAGGTGATCAGAACAAGTGATCCGTCTTTCGAGGAGGCGTTCCGGATCATTCAGGGACGGGGCAAGGTGTTCGATCCCGAACTCTGGCAGCGGGTTGCTACCATTGTCGAGGATGTCGCAAAAAGGGGCGATGAGGCCCTCTTCGAATATACGGCGAAATTCGACACCCACATGATCGACGCAAAGACCGTGGAAATACCTCGATCCGAGCTGGACGCGGCGTCGTCTCGGGTGACACGGGAAGACTGGGCCATTCTGGAACTGTCTGCCGAGCGGATCCGGAAATTCCACGAAAAGCAGACGGCAAAGGACCTTATTGATCATGAAGAGGCCGGGATAGAACTGGAAAACAGGCTTCTACCTTTGGAACGGGTGGCGGTCTACGCCCCCGGCGGTCGGAATCCCTATCCCTCGACGGTTTTCATGGCGGTCATCCCCGCCCGGATTGCCGGGGTGGACGAGATTATCCTGGTTTCCCCCACCAAAGGCAAGGGGGTCCATCCTCTGATCGCGGCGGCAGCCAAGATCAGCGGCGCCGACCGGGTATTCGGCATAGGCGGCGCCCAGGCTGTGGCGGCCTTGGCCTATGGAACCCACTCGGTGCCCCGGGTGGACAAGATCGTCGGTCCCGGGAACGCCTATGTGACAGCGGCGAAGAAGATGGTTTATGGTCAGTGCGCCATTGATATGATCGCCGGGCCCAGCGAGGTTCTGATCGTGGCCGACGGGACAGGTAATCCTGCCCACGCAGCGGCGGACCTCCTCTCCCAGGCGGAGCATGACGACATTGCGAGCGCCGTCCTAATCACGCCGGACGAAACATTCGGGCAAAAGGTCGCAGCGGAGGTGGAGAGACAGATAAAGAAGCTGTCCCGGGCGGACGTGGCGGAACGGTCTCTGGAGAGTTTTGGCGCTGTGATGATCGTGGCGGACATGGACGAAGCCGTGGGAGTCGCCAACCGGTTTGCGCCCGAGCACCTCGAGCTGATGGTAAGAAACCCTCGAGATATATTACAGAAAATCAGACATGCCGGGGCCGCCTTCTTGGGCTATCATACGCCGGAGACACTTGGGGATTATCTGGCCGGACCCAACCATGTTCTCCCGACAGGGGGAACGGCACGGTTCGCGTCCCCTTTGGGAGTATACGATTTCGTGAAGCGGATGAGCGTCCTGTCGTTTTCGGAAGAGGCTCTGGAGCGTTACGGCCGCCAGGCGGTCCGGTTTGCCGTCCTCGAGGGTCTCGACGCCCATGCGAATGCCGTGACGATCCGGCTAAAGTAAGAGCATCAAATTAAAAACAATTCGACGTTCCTATCCTGTTTCTATTGACATAAATGTGTTTGATGATAAACTTCAATATCTCGAAATGCGGACAGCGGTCCCGTGGTATCAGGAGAATTCTCAACCGTTAATCAAATCTCTTTTCGGAAGTGTCTTCGGTTTGGCAAAAGGTTAACCCGGTTCAAACCACTCTCGGAGGGCCGATTTAACCCCTCTCCCTTTGCTGCTTTACAAAAAGGAATATCGAACAAAAAACGGGGCGTTCTTTTCCTGCGGCCATTCACTTATGGACCAATTTCGCTCGCAGGGGGGAATGTTTTTTCCAAAAGCCATCACGGGGGGTGCTTTATGGCAACTATCGATTCGGCGGTTTATAGCGAAGACCTGACCCGTCAGTGCAAAATTGCGCTGGAGACGGTCGGAAACCTGAATTACGCCCTGATGAATCTCTATCAGGCTCCGTCGGGAGGAGGCCTATACGATGCGCACAAGACGGAAGTATTTGAAATGATATACACTTTCCTTTGCCATGCCGCATGCATTTCCTGGATGCTCTGGCCTGGCACGGCAGGAGACGGGCGGTGCCATAAGCGGCTAAGAAAGATTGAAGGGCCGACGACGAGAGGTTCTTACTCCCTGAGAACGCTCCCCAAAGCGCCGGGAACATCCAAAGCGAGGTCTTTAAAAATGCTGAGAAGGGCGTATCCTTTCACTTTGGCGCTGCAAAATGAAATATCGGGAGCCATGGAAAAGACCGCTGCCCGCCATATTATCGGATCGCCAATCGCCGTCACGGATTGTTTGTCTTCGGCAGGCATACGGCTCTACGATCCGACCAGCAGGGAATTTCATATTGACGGCTTTGTTTTTCCGCTGCAGGAAATTGCAGCAGCCATTGCCCTTTTATATTCTTATTCCAATGTGAAAGAAAAGCCGCCCGCAAGGATGTCACCGACGGATGCCAGGCACCGTTTCAGCAAGGCCCGGAGGAACGGCGTCAGGGATACGGTTCGACTTTGATCTTTTAGGCCGTGTAAAGTGCATCCGTGTCGGCGGAAACGATCAAATCTTGATGAAAGGAGGTACAGCAATGTATAAGAA
>CAYOYJ010000146.1:0-5677 GCA_964408155.1 uncultured Syntrophales bacterium | reverse complement strand
GCGATTGACAAGTTCATGAGGTAAGAGGGGACAGATATTTAATCAGAGGATATGCGGAGGTAAATACAATGGCTAAAGGTGTATGGCTAGTAGCGGAGAAGAGAGAAGGAGCCTTCGGTAAGATCTCATTCGAACTTGCAGGCGCGGCGCGGCGGCTGGCCGACGAACTGGGCGACGAAGTGTGCGCCGTTCTGGTCGGTTCCGGTGTGGAAGGCATTGCAGGCGAACTGGGAAAGTACGGTGTGGATAAAGTTTATGTGGCGGACAACGCCATGTTCGAACCCTATACGACGGACGCGCACGCCATCGCAGTGGCGAAAATCGTCAAGGAAAAGGATCCCGCGATCCTGCTTCTGGGTGCTTCGGCTCAGGGCAAGGATCTCTCCTCCCGTCTGGTCGGGAAACTGGCTACGGGTATGGCGACGGACTGTACGGCCCTGCGTCTCGACGGCGGCAAACTGGTGGCCGTGCGGCCCATGTATGCGGGCAAGTGCTTTGGGGAAGTGATGATCTCTTCCTTTCCCCAGATGGCGTCCCTGCGGCCCAATGTGTTTGCGGCGGCGGAAAACGCGAAAGCCGGCGCCGTCGAAAAATTCGACGCCGGGATCGATGCGTCCCAGTTGAAGACAAAGGTGCTGGAAGTGCAGAAGGAAACCAGCGGTAAGGTCGACCTGACGGAAGCCAACTTCATCGTGTCCGGCGGACGCGGTATGCAGGGTCCCGAAGGTTATGCGTGCCTGGAAGAACTGGCGGCGGTTCTCGGCGCCACGGTGGGCGCTTCGCGTGCGGCGGTGGACGCCGGCTGGCGGCCCCAGTCGGACCAGGTCGGACAGACCGGCAAGATCGTTTCGGCGAATCTTTATATCGCCTGCGGCATTTCCGGATCGATTCAGCATCTGGCCGGGATGAGTTCGTCGAAGGTGATCGTAGGCATCAATAAGGATTCCGAAGCCCCCATCTTCGCGAAGGCGGATTACGGTATCGTGGACGATCTGTTCAAGGTCGTGCCCGAACTGACGAAAGAATGCAAGAAGCTCCTGGCCTAAACGGGGACTCTTGATTTCGCTTCCCGATTTCGGTGGAAGCGTTTGGTGATAACTGAGGACCCCGCCTGTCGTCATGATGGGCGGGGTTTTCTCAGAACGGCAAATCCATAGGTTTGCTTCAGCAAATATTTACGGAGGCGTTATGGAACATGCAACCTTTTCCGTCGGGAACGAGGGAAGACAGGTCTTCTGGAACGCGGAGTATTTTGAGCCTGTCCTCTTCTTCTTTACGGCAATTGCCCTGGCGATCATGGCTTACGGCTTCTACCGCCGCTGGCGCATGTGGAAAGCCATGGGCAAGCCTGAACCGGAGAACCGGTTCGCCAACCGCAATGAAAGACTCAAATACCTGTTAAAAAATGTCGTTTTACAGGCCAACACCTCAAAGGAAATCTATCCCGGCATCATGCATGGCCTCATTTTCTTCGGTTTCTTTGTGTTGATCTGGGGCGCGGCGTTCGATGCCACGGAATTTCATATTACGGAACCCCTGGGCTGGGCCTTTCTGAGGGGGAATTTTTACCTGGTTTTCTCCCTGATCATGGAGATCTTCGGCTTATGCGTCCTCATCGGGACATTCATGGCCATCGACCGTCGCTACCTGACCAAGCCGGATCGCCTGGGCTACAAAGGCAAATCGGACAGTGAAGCCGATGACGCGATTGTCCTGTTGCTTCTCGCAGGGATCATCCTCACCGGTTTCATCATCGAGGCGTTGCGCATTCATGTCACGAAACCGTCCTGGGAAGTCTGGTCCATCGTCGGCTTTGCCGTTTCCAAAATGTTTGCGGGCGTCGGGTCGGAAACTGCCATGGCCATGCATAAGTGGACCTGGTGGATTCATGCTTGCATGTCCCTCGGTTTCATCGCCTTCATTCCCTATTCGCGGCTGCTGCACATCTATACGACGCCGGCCAATCAGTACATGAAGACCATGCAGCCCGTGGGGCAGATTGAACCGATCCGCGATTTCGAGAATGCAGAGTCCTTCGGCGTCGGTCAGGTTCAGGATTTCACCTGGAAGCAGATTTTCGACGCCGACGCCTGCACGAAGTGCGGACGCTGCCAGGACGGTTGCCCGGCCTATCTGTCCGGCAAGCCCCTGTCCCCGAAGAAGCTGACCCAGGATATCAAAAATTACTGGCTGGAAAAGGTTCCGGCCGTCATGGCCGAACAGAAGACGATGGTTGAAACCGATGCAGAAGGCAATCCCAAGACGCCTGCCGGGAAAAACATGTTCTGCCGGTGGCTGGAAAAGGTGGATCATGTCGTTGACGGCCTGACGCCGACCGCCACGGAAGAAAAAGCCCTCGTCGGAGAACAGATCGATCTCCATGAGCTCTGGGCCTGCACGAACTGTATGTACTGCATGGAAAACTGCCCCGCCGACATCGAGCATGTGCCGAAGGTCGTCGAAATGAGGCAGTACAAGGTCCTCATGGAGGCCGATTTTGCGCCGGAATTGCAACTGACCTTCCGGAATATGGAAAACAACAGCAACCCCTGGGGCATCGGCGCCCATCTGCGGGCGGACTGGGCGGCGGAACTGGGTGTCAAGTCGCTTGCGGAAGACCCGAATGTGGAATACCTTTTCTATGTCGGTTGTTCCGGGTCCTTCGATGACCGGGGCAAGAAAGTGACCGTGGCCTTCGCCAAGATCCTGCAGGCGGCGGGCGTCAGCTTCGGCATCCTGGGCACGGAAGAAGGCTGCTGCGGCGATTCGGCCATGCGCGGCGGAAATGAATATCTCTACCAGACCATGGCTCAGATGAACATCGAGGTCATGAACGGCTACGGCGTGAAAAAGATCATCGCCACCTGTCCCCACGGGTACAACGCCCTGAAGAAGGACTACCCCCATTTCGGCGGAAACTTTGAAGTCTATCATCATACGGAAATCATTGCCGATCTGATTGCGAAGGGTAAAATCAGCCTGAAGAAACCCGTGGAAGGGAGCTTTACTTACCATGATTCCTGTTTCCTCGGCCGTTACAACGCAATCTATGAACAGCCGAGAAGAATCCTCCAGGCCGTGCCCGGTCTGAAACTGACGGAAATGGAGCGTAACATGGCCCGGAGTTTCTGCTGCGGCGCCGGTGGAGCGAGGATGTGGATGGAAGAAGATATCGGCGAGCGCATCAACGACATGCGGACGGACCAGGCGATTGCCGCCGGGGCCGACACGATTGCCGTCGGTTGCCCCTTCTGTCTGACCATGATGAGCGACGGCATCAAGGACCGTCAGAAGGAAGAGTCCATGGCGGCCCTGGATATCGCCGAGATCGTCTGGAAGGCGATGGATCTGGAGTAACCGCCGATCCAAGATAGAAAACAGCAGGCACCCCCTGCCCGTCACGGGTTCAGGGGGTGTTTTTTTATCCTTGATCCTGTGGAAAGAAACAATTCCTCCTTGCGTTCCGGAATGCCCCTGTGATAAAGGACTTCAAGCTTTCAGCAACAACCCACACATTTTCGATGACGGGGGACTGCAGTCTTCTTTTCTGCTGACCGGTTCAGGGTAGAAAATACAACACCGGTCAAAAGGTTTATCAGCTTCGCGAAAAACGTGGGGCAGGCTTAATGAACAAATCAGGAAGAAAGGGAGGAAGATGAGAAAGCACTTATTGAATTCGGTTG
This sequence comes from uncultured Syntrophales bacterium, assembly GCA_964408155.1. Taxonomy (GTDB): domain Bacteria; phylum Desulfobacterota; class Syntrophia; order Syntrophales; family JAAYKM01; genus JAAYKM01. Next base: position 1,994 of record CAYOYJ010000146.1, on the reverse strand, counting down.
TTACGGTTTTTCTGGTCACGGCCCTGGCTCTGTCCGCCTGGGCGGGTAATGTAGACACCTATGGCATCGGCGCCAAAAATACGGCTCTGGGCGGCGCCGTCAGCGCCTATGCGGATGATCCCTTCGCCATTTATTACAATCCCGCGGGGTTGACCCTGAACACAAGGCCCATGTTATCTGTCGGGGCCAACATCATCAAACCGGTCCTCCGCGTGGACGATTATCGGGTGACGGGCATGAATCCGGCGGCCGTTCCCGGCGGCGCCATTGGACCAACCGATATGTATGACCAGTCCCGCCTGCTGGTAGTCCCCCATCTCGGGTTTACCACGCCCGTCGGGAAAGGGTTTTCCGCCGGAATCGCCGCTTATGTGCCTTTCGGTCTCGATATACAGTGGGAGAAAGACGTGTCCGGCACGGGGTTGGGGTCCGGTTTTTGCAGTAATCCCGGTGCCTACAATTCCTATCGTTCTTACTATATGCGGGAAGTTGTAACCCCTACCGTTGCCTATAAGTTTAATGATATGTTTTCCATCGGTGTGGGTGTTTCCCTCGGTACGTCCAAAAGCGGGGTGGAACGCCTCGCCTTTTCGCCGACTTCCAGCCTGCATAACAAGAAAGTTATTACAGATCTGGACGATGATCTAAACTGGTCTTTCAATGTGGGAGTGATGTTTAGACCAATCCAATCTCTGTCGATCGGTCTGACCTATCGAGGCAGAACGGACACCGAGTTCGAGGGTACAACCGAGATGAAAGGGGCGGGGAACACCATCACCGTTCTGACAGGAGGTCCGCCCCTGACCGTGCCGTTGAGCAACACGAAGGTGCGCGCCAAAACCGAAATCGATCATCCCGAGCAACTCCAAGCGGGGATCCGCTATATGCCCAACGATAAGGTTTCCGTAGAGGCGGATGTCGTCTGGACACACTGGTCCGTGATTGACGGCTATACAGTGAAGTTTGATAGACCCTTCCTAAATGTGCCCTTGTTGGGGCCTTCAAATCCGGCACGGAATTATGAGTACTTTGAAAGAGATTGGGACAATACGATCCAGTTTCGTCTGGGCGCGGAATGGAAGGTGATTCCCATGCTGACCCTGCGCGGCTCCTATTTTTACGACCCGACGCCTATTCCCGAGGACACGGTGGATCTCCAGTGGCCCGATGCGGACAAGCATACCTTTGCTCTGGGGGCGGGCTTGAATTTCGGCAATGTGAGTATTGATGCGACGGTTCAATACACCTACATTGAAAGCAAGCAGTTGGAGGTCAAAGGGGAAAGTGACAACCTCAACCACACTTACACAAACGGCGGCGGTTCACCCCGGGTTTCTCTCGAAGCGGACGGGCATCTGTGGGGTGGCGCGCTGACGGTGAACTACAAGTTTTAGCAGGCATAAAGCAACGGTCAATATGGAAGCGTGACGGGACCGGGGACCGGCTCGCGCTTTCCCTGTATGCGATTATTTCTACTTGACCGGCTTATGACCGGTTTACAGGGGTGCCGCATGTTGGAAGACAGTCCTTATCTGAAAAAACCCTGGTTGAAGCACTACGAGCAAGGTGTACCCGAAAGCATCCGGTATGAGGAAATCTGCCTGCCGGAAATAATGGAGCGTACTGTCAGGGATTTCCCTGATCGAACGGCGCTTGTTTTTGAAGGGTATCAATTGTCCTTCCGGCAGCTCCAAAACCTGATCGACCGTTTTGCCGGGTGCCTTGTTTCATTTGGTGTCAAACGGGGCGATGCCGTGGCGATCATCCTCCCCAACATGATCCAATGTGTGGCGGCCTATTACGCGATCATGAAAATAGGGGCCGTCACCGTTATGAACAATCCCCTGTACTCGGACCGGGAACTGGAATACCAGTTCAACGACTCGGGGGCAAAAGTGTTGATTGCCATTGACCTTTTGGGGAACCGCATGATCGATCTTCGAGCCAGGACGAAGATCAAGCAGATCGTTATCACCTCCATCGGAGACTATCTG
>CAYOYJ010000145.1:0-5700 GCA_964408155.1 uncultured Syntrophales bacterium | reverse complement strand
TCCACGCACTCAGCCGTCGCATTGCATAGTGCCCTGGGAGCCGTTGCTGATCGTGAGATCAACCTCTTGCAAATCTAGTCCTACCCGCTGACGCATCGATTATGGGAATATCTGTTTTTTGCAGATTTCTGCGGCCACGAAAGAGACCCGTGCATTGATGACTGTCTCAATCATTTAAAGACGATGACCACTTTTGTGAAGGTCCTCGGATCGTATCCAAGAGCGGGAGAGAGCGTATGATCTGCGTTTCCATCTGTGCCGGAACTCAGAAACAAGCGCTCCACGACATTGCGCAGGCTGTTGGTCTTTGTGACATGCTGGAGTTACGAATGGATGAAATGACTGACAGCCATCTCGGTGAACTGATGGCATACATTGCAAAACTGGCACCAGAGAAACTTGTTTTGGTGACGCACCGAAAGACAAAAGCAAAAATACGGAGAGTCCGAAACTCAAAGGATCAGTTTGGGCACGAAGATGCCAAGGCGATGGCACGCTGGGAGGTTCTGCAGGATGCCGTCCGTCGAGGGGCGGCTTATGTGGATGTCGAGCTGGAGGATGGCGATGATGAGATTTCGGCGTTAAAAGATCTGATCCTGCAAAACGGCTGCCGGACCAAACTCGTCTGTTCGCATCATGACTTTCAAAAAACACCTTCGCTGAAAGGTTTGAAAAGCCTTTATCAGGCTTGCGTCAAAAAAGGTGCCGATGTGGTGAAGATCGTGCCCTATGCCCGGTCAGCGGGGGATAATATCCGGGCTTTCCAATTGTTGGCCTGGGCAACGGAGCAGGAAAAAGATATTGTTGCGTTCTGCATGGGAGAAAAAGGACGCTTGAGCCGGATCGCGGCCCCCCTGTTCGGCGCGGCATTCACTTTTGCCGCCCTGGACGAAAAGTCCGCCGCCGCACCGGGTCAAATTGCAGCCAAAGATATGTTGAAAATCCTGGGCATACTCGCGAGAACAGGGGCCTGAAGGGTGGGAGAAGACAAAACAAATATGAAAGACAGCCTGATTTTTGCCCTTTTCGGCAATCCGGTCCGTCAGAGTCTTTCACCACGCATGCACAATCAGGCCTTACGCATCCTGGGTATCAACGGTCATTATATTCCCGTGCTGGTGAATGATCTGGCCGGAGCCGTTGCGGCGATACGCGCCCTGAATTTTCGTGGCGTGAGTGTGACCATACCCTTCAAAGAAGCTGTTTTGCCGCTTTTGGACGAAATCGATGATGATGCGCGCCATATCGGATCGGTCAATACCATTGTGAACGACGGCAAAAAGCTGAAGGGTTTCAACACGGATTGGAGGGGCGTGGAAGCGGTCCTGGGCAAAAAGATGCGGATTGCGGGTAAAACCTTCGTCCTTATCGGCGCCGGCGGCACAACCCGGGCGGCGGTCTATGCGGTCAAAAAAAATGGGGGCGAGGCGATCGTGTCGAGCCGGAACCGGGAGAAAGGCAGGGCGCTGGCCGCCGAATTTGATTCCGACTGGGTGTCGCTTGCAGACATATCGCAGATAGAAGGCGATTGTCTGATCAACACGACGCCCCTGGGTATGACGCCTGACGTCGAGGAGATGCCGGTTCCTGAAAGATTTATCCAACGGTTTAATTATGTCATGGACGCCGTGTACAATCCCCCGGAAACACTTTTGTTGCAGAAAGCCGGAGAAACAGGCGCCGTTGCCATTTCCGGTGTCGAGATGTTTGTCGCCCAGGGGGGCGAACAACTCCGCCTCTGGACGGATATGGAGCCCCCGCTGCGGTCCATGAAGGCAGTTGTCCTTTCCGCGTTGAAAAAAAGAGTTCGATGAGCAAGTATGAACATGGAATCCTCTCAGGCTATCCACATTAATCCCATAAGCAACCTCGCGGCGCAGGTAACCGTTCCCGGTTCGAAGAGCTATTCCCAGCGGGCCCTCGTGGCGGCATCTCTGGCACACGGTCCATCAATCCTGCGGAATGTCCTCCTGTCGGAGGACACGTCAAGGTTTATCGGGGCCCTCCGGGCATTGGGAGCAAATATCACTGCGGACACGGGCGATATGGTCGTCGAGGGTGTCAATGGGATACTATCGACGCCGAAGAAGCCCCTCCATCTTGGCAACAACGGAACCGCCATGCGGTTTCTGGCATCCATTGTCTGCCTGAGCAGGGGAGCTGTCACGCTGACCGGTGATGACCGGCTCTGTGAAAGGCCGATCGAGCCGCTCATGGCGTATCTTGGTCACCTGGGAGTCCGTTACCGCTATGTTATCAAGAACGGTTTTCCTCCCGTCGAAATACAGGCCGACGGATTGAGGGGAGGGTATTTGAAAATCCAAGACATCGAAAGCAGTCAGTACATCTCTTCTCTTCTTTTAGCGGCACCTTATGCTCAAGCGCCCGTTTCAATCATGTTGGAAGAGGGAATTGTCTCGCGGCCCTACATCGACATGACGGTTCAGGTCATGGCCGATTTTGGTGTGACGGTGGAAACAGGAGAATCCGAATGCTATCAAATATCCGGAAAAATGACCTATAAAGGGCGAGATTATGTCGTCGAGGGAGATGCATCCAGTGCCTCGTATTTCTTCTTGGCCGCCATGTTAAGCAAAGGGGTGGTACGAGTCAACAACATGAATCCACAGAGCCGGCAGGGTGATTTAAAACTACTTGATTTATTCAGCACATGGGGTGGAGAAGTGCTTTGGGGAGACAACTGGATCGAAGTCCGAGGCCATGACATGGTGACGGGTGACTGGATCATCGATATGGGGGATATGCCGGACATGGTGCCCACGGCGGCGGTGCTGGCGGCGTTCAGACCTGGTGTAACGGAATTCGGGCGCGTGGCCCACCTGCGGATCAAAGAAAGCAACCGTCTGGCGGCCCTCGTCGCAGAACTGAGAAAAATGGGTATCGCTGCCCGGGAAGAAGATGACCGGTTGATCATCACAGGCGGACAACCGCGTGGAGCAGCCATCCAAACGTATAACGACCATCGGATAGCCATGAGTTTTGCCGTGGCGGGACTCGTCGTGCCTGGGATGACCATTGAAAATCCCCGATGTGTGGATAAATCCTTTCCCTCATTCTGGGAGGTGTTTGGACAACTGGGAGGTCTGCCGGATGAATGACCCGGGCGGTAATATTATCCTGGTCGGCTACCGCGGAACAGGCAAATCCACCCTGGGAAAACGTTTGGCCGATGTTCTGAACATGAATTTTATCGATATGGATCGGATTTTGATCCAGGAGACAGGCTGTTCCATTTCCCGGATTGTTGAAGAGCGAGGCTGGCCTTATTTCAGGGAATTGGAAAAAAAACTTCTACTCAAGCTGGCGCAGGCCACAGGACAGGTGATCGCCACCGGAGGCGGCGTGGTACTGGATGCCGAAAACCGTACGCTGTTGTCGAAAATGGGTATCGTGATCTGGCTTAAAGCCGATCCGGATGCGATTGTGGCACGGTTGCGTCAGGACAAGAAAGGTTTCGCTCAGCGTCCGTCATTTTGGGGCCGGAATCTTCGGGAAGAAACGACGGCGGTTTTGAAGGAAAGGACGCCACTTTATAAAGGTGTCCGTGAGGTTGAAGTGGATACATCTAATCTTGATATTGGGGAATGTGTTGACGAAATCGTCAGGATCATTCATACAAAAGAGAAAAATGCATCTGCGAAGGGTTAGTTCTGTTTTGTGGAGCGAATACAGAGTGCGAGTAACGGATAAGCGGGTTCAAAGGAAGCGATATGACTGGCAATACCATCGGCAAGAAGTTTTGTGTCACCACGTGGGGTGAATCGCATGGGGCGGCGATCGGCGCCACCCTGGACGGTTGTCCTGCCGGGTTAGCACTTTCCGTCGCAGACATTCAGGGTGCTCTGGACCGCAGAAAGCCGGGTGTCCTGCCTTCGGAAACAGCGAGGCGGGAAACCGACCAGGTTGAAATACTCTCGGGTATTTTCGAAGACCGAACAACCGGGACTCCGATCGCTTTGATTATCTACAACAGAGACCATGCAAGTCACGACTATGATCGGATCCGGGGGCTTTTTCGTCCCGGACACGGCGATTTCACCTACACGAAGAAATACGGACTTCGCGATTATCGAGGGGGAGGACGTGCCTCAGGTCGGGAAACAGCGGCCCGTGTCGCCGCCGGTGCCGTTGCGGAAAAATTTTGCCGTCAATATGCTTTGGATGTTATGGCCTATACGATCATGCTCGGTGGAATATGGGCTGACCGAAAGGAAATATCTGAAGTGAATCATGAACAGATCGATGCAAATCTGTTGAAATGTCAAGATTATGAAGCATCGAAACTTATGGTGGAAAAACTCGAAGAGGTCCGAAGAGAGGGCGACACACTGGGCGGCATTGTGGAAATCCTTGTGCGAGGGTGCCCGATAGGTTTGGGTGAGCCTGTGTTCGATAAAATCGACGCGGATCTGGCCAAAGCCCTGATGAGCGTCGGCAGCGTCAAGGGGGTGGAAATCGGCGACGGTTTCGACGCAGCCGGAAAAAGGGGCGCGGAGAATAACGATATCCAAACCAGCAAAGGATATCTTTCTAATCACGCCGGAGGCATCCTTGCCGGCATCACCAACGGCAACGACATCGTGATCCGTGTAGCTTGCAAACCCATCCCGTCCATTGCGAAAACGCAGCAGTGTCTGGATGCCGGCGGTCGTGAAATCGAATACGCCATTAAGGGCCGTCACGATATCTGTGTCATTCCCCGGATCATCCCGGTTTGTGAAGCCATGGTCTGGATCACACTGGCGGATCATCTCTTGCGAAACAGGACGGTCCGGATATGATGAAAGAAACGGTCATCGGCATCATCGGGGGAACCGGTGGCATGGGGCGCTGGTTTGCCGAACTGATGAGGGGTGAAGGCTATCCGGTCCACTGCGCCGGACGGCGCGACGGCATGAGGCCGGAAGAAATGACAAGGGTGTGCGACGTCGTGGTGATCTCGGTACCCATAGATGTAACCGGTGCGGTCATTGCCAAAGTGGGACCGCATATGTCCCGGGAAAGCCTCCTGATGGATTTGACGTCGCTGAAGGAAGAACCGGTCAGGGCTATGCTGAACGCATCCGGCTGCGAGGTCATCGGGTGTCATCCTCTTTTCGGGCCGGCCATTACGCGCCTGGAAGGGTATAACGTGGTGCTGTGTCCCGCCCGTTCGAAGACTTGGTTTCCCTGGCTGAAAGACATATTCTTGAGACATCGGGCCGTCGTAACCGTCGCCTCCCCGGAGGAGCATGACCGGATCATGGCCGTTGTCCAGGTGCTGAATCATCTGCACACGATTCATCTGGGAATGATGATCGGGCAGGAAGATCGAAGCATCCTGCCATTACAGCCCTGGTCCACGCCGGTTTTCGAACAGAAGCTGGAGATGATCCGGAAGGTATTTCAGGACCAGCCGGACATGTATGCGGAAATCATGGTCAGAAACGCCCACCTGGAGCGAATTTGTACACTCTATCGCGACACATTTGAATTGCTGGAAAAAGCAGTCAGAACAAAAGACTCGATCAAGATTATCAACATCATCGATCGTACTAAGGAAAAACTCTGGCCAAAGCATTGACGACAAATCAGTGGATACGGCCCGCTGCAATATGGAGCGGTTTGGCCGATTAGCTCAACATCTTGATTTCATTTATGCAAGGCTCACAAAAAAATGGAAGATCAAGCAGAGAAAAT
>CAYOYJ010000144.1:0-5925 GCA_964408155.1 uncultured Syntrophales bacterium | reverse complement strand
CGATTTTTAAAAACGGTCTTGCGATGCGGATAAAATCCAGATTATCGGAAAGAAACCGACGGATCAGCGCGACCTCCAGCCACCGTTCGGAAGGAAACGCCACATCGCTGTTTTTTCCCACCATGTTGTAATAGCGGGTAATCGCCTCGATAATTTCGCCGATGGATACATCGATGCGTTCAACGGCTTTGATCAATGAGCTGGCTTTCTCCTCTCGTATCCATCTCTGGATACTCATGGATATTTCCACATCACTCATGTGTGCGGCGGCGAGGGTAAATGTCTCTTCGCTGATCTGTGCCAGCTTGTTCGCGGTGATCTTTTCTCCGGGGGTGTTCACCTCCCCCGAACAGAAATACCGGTTCGCCCGGCCGCCGGGCAAGACAGGTTTATCACCGTAAGCCGACGGAAGGAAGGACAGTCGGTTGGCCATCTTTCTGCACACATGCGACAGCATGTCCGGGTCGGTCTGCAAGAGCAGTTCGATTATGATCTTCCATTGCGGATCCGCAGCCCTTTTGCCCTTGCCGGCGCCGCGCATGGATTCGTCCCAGCCCAACGATATCTGCTTCATGCGGCGAAGCATGATCGCCTGGCCGATCCGATCGGCGATGGTATTCAGCAGTTTCCGTTCCTTGTCGAGGAAAAAACCGTCTTCCACCGCCGGCACTGTCCGCTTGTAGAGAACCTCGATCAGTCCGATGACATTTCCTTCCACCTTGATGTTCGAGCTCTCGGAAATTTCCGACCCCATGAAATCGGACGGCTGGTACGTGCGGTTCTGATAAACGATCCTGGCCTGGCAGATATCCGGAAACCTGAATCCTTCGGGAACCGCCGCAATGATCTGCTCAAGCGCCTCCGGCAAGGACAGGTTCCCGTCATTCAGAATCTCGTCCACTCGGTAGAGGCACGTCAACTCCTTGGCGCGTTCCTGCAATAAATCCAGAACACGTTTATGGTCATCGTCATTGCCGGTCATCGCCATCCCGTCTTATATATGATATGCCACTATCCTTTTTCCAATACGCCTGTCACCTGATCCAGCCGCGCATCTTCACCGCGTCAACGACACGATTGATCGCAATGACGTAAGCCGCGTCGCGCATGTATAAATTCTTGCTCTGTGCAAGATCGTAGAGGGCCCTGTATGCAGCGGTCATTTTGTAGTCCAGTTTTTCGAGAACTTCGTCCTTTTCCCAGAAGAAATTGGTGTTGGACTGGACCTGTTCGAAATAGCTGCATGTCACCCCTCCGGCATTGGTCAGGAAGTCGGGCAGTAAAAAGATTCCCCGCTTCTTGATCATTTCATCCGCGTCGGGTGTCGTCGGGCCGTTAGCGCCTTCTGCGATAATTTTAACACCTTTGCCGATTTTACCAATATTAGCGGGCGTGATCTGGTTTTCCAGCGCAGACGGGATCAGGACATCCACGTCTTGGGAAAGCCATTCGTCGCCGGGGAGCACCTCGCAGCCGGCGGCAAGAGCTTTTTCCCTGTCGATGGTCCCGAAGGAATTCGTAATGCCCATCAGCATCGTCATATCGAGACCGTCCTTTCTGCGGATCGTGAACGACTGATTGGCGCTGTTGTCCCAGCAGGAAACCGAGATGACCGCACCGCCCAGTTTGTTGTAAAGAAGAGCTGCGTAGCGGGCGACGTTTCCGAATCCCTGAAAGCCGATCGTGGTGTTCTCCGGTTTGAGGCCCAAGTCCTTAAGCGCCTCACGCAGGACGTATATCACACCGTACCCCGTGGCCTCGGTCCGGCCTAAAGAACCGCCCATTCCGACGGGTTTCCCCGTGATAAACCCCGGGTATCTGCCGCCATGAATCGCCTCGTATTCGTCGAGCATCCAGAGCATGTGTTTTGCGCTGGTCATGACATCGGGCGCAGGCACGTCAATATACGGGCCCATGACTTTGGAGAGCTGTCGCACCCATCCCCTGCACAGCCCTTCCTGCTCGTTCTCGCTCAAGTTGTGGGGATCGCAGATCACGCCGCCTTTACCCCCCCCCAGGGGAATGTCCACCATGGCGCATTTCCATGTCATCCACATGGAAAGGGCACGAACCGTATCCGCCGTTTCGTGGGGATGGAAACGAATCCCTCCCTTGGCCGGACCTCTTGCGTCGTTGTGCTGAACCCTGAAACCTTTGAAGACTTTCGTACGGCCGTCATCCATATGCACCGGTATCAGGACATGGAATTCTCTCAAAGGCTGGCGAAGCAGATCACGGGTTCCTTCGTCGATACCGATAATTGCCGCTACTTTGTCAAATTGCGCCTGTGCGTTTTCATAAGGGTTATAAGATTTTTCCACGATGCATACCGCTCCTTTGTTTTTATTGTCGTTATTGATGACGGCCTCGTAAAGAGCCAAACAACATTTCCCTCTTTAGCCGGAGTCCTTCGCCGAGTTCACGGAGAAACTCCGAGAGGTATCCCGCATGTTACGGAAGATTCTTCGTCACCGGTGCTCCTCAGACAAAAACCGGTTCGTCATTGATGGTACGGCGCCCCTTCGAATCAGGGTAGACTTTCATATTGTATCTTGTATCGCCCCAAGCGAGGAATAGGGTCTTTGCTTTCTGCGTTGGAATATATTGCCGAAATCGTCTTGTATGTCAAGCATTAACCGGATTAAAATCAGTTGCTTTTTACAGAAAAATGACTATTCATTTACCTAATCCAATCAGAAGGACCAGGCAGCCATGAGAGTCGTCAAGCGTTTTGTACAGGTGTTTTTTTTGTTGCTTCTTCTTTTTGATACATCCGCTTGGGGTATCGAATGGACGCTGTTATCAACGACCCACGATGGGAATGAATTGTCCTATAACGAGAAAAGTGTCAGAGAGGTTAAGACACAAGTCTTCCGTTTGTGGGAAAGAATCATCTTTGCAGATCAAAATGTGCAGGATAATGTTAAGACCACCCTGTTCATCAGAGAAATCAATTGTCAGAACAATAAGCAGCGGATTATTGCACTCCTGGATTATAACGCAAAAGGTGAAAAATTGTTTGACGGTGCAAATGACCGGGCTGTCTGGTCTGACATTCCTCCGGCTACGCCCCTTGACGTTTTACGGGAAAAGATCTGTCGGAAGACGATCAAATCTCATTAAAGTAAATTGCCCATTGGTCTGCCAAGGGATGAAATGGTTCATTCATCAGGATTCCCAAGAAAAAGGAGGAGGAGGAATATGAAATTATTCAAAGGGCTTGTCTCCTTGGTGCTTTTTCCCCTGCTGTTTACTTATCCGGAAATCGCCTGCTGTGAAAATTGGCTCAAATATGAGATGATCCGGGACGGCAGCATCCTTTCCTACGACAAGGATAGTATCGCGGACAGGACCCGGCATATCAAACAGATCTGGTTTAAAAGGGAAGTATCTGATCAAGGCAGAGAGGTATTGATTAACCGGATGAAGGCACAGGGATTCCCGACGACGGGATATGATAAATTGTCACATCATATCGTGTTATTCGTAATCAATTGCAAAGAGAAGAAATACAAGGCGTTATCCACGGCGGACATTGACATGAGCGGCAAGGAACTGTTTCGAAACAATTCCATCGATCAGCCGAACTGGGAAGATGTTTTATCGGACAATATTATGATCTACGGGTTGTACGAAGCCGCCTGTAACCCGACGCCGTGAAACAGCAGCACGCACCCGGCGGGGCCCCGATCATGTCCGGCTGTTTATCCGGACGCTGCTATCGAAAAAACACGAATGCCGCATGGCTCAATGCGAACGGGGATGTGGTCCGTTTTGACCTCGGCACACAGGCCGCTGATGCAGTCTTCCAACGCCATGGAATTTCTGGTTTTGATCAGAGAGGAAAGATCAACGGTGAAAGCATATGGATTTTGGATATCAAGATTAGCAAAAATTAGATACCCCTGACCGTCCGGTTTGTCAGATCGGCGCAGTGCACCCAAGACGGCACCGTGCCCATTGTCGATCCATTCGAGATTTCCTGCCTGATGAAACACAGGAGATGAGCCGAGGAGTCGATTGACGGTTTTGATCCCTTCTGCGATCCCTGTGTTTTCCGGGAATCGGTATTTATCCTTGCGACCCATAAAATTTATTTTTTCCGGATATCCGTGTTCGGTGCCCTGGACGATGCCCGTCTGACCTGTTCCCATAAGGGCGGTTACAGCGTAGCGGCTGACGGCGGCCTCGGCCTTGCCAAAAAGCTGGGCCGGTGCGCCCGTGTCATGGGTGGTCAAGGGGAGATAGAACCGGACTTTTTTCCCGATGTCGTGAATGTATCGAATATAATTCCTCAGGTGCTCAGCGTAGGGATATTCCCACTGGTTGGCCAGAAAGAGATTGATCTGCCATTCGGCCGCTTTCTTCAGGATCGTGTTAGAGTCGGTGAAAAATTCCGCAGTGACCGCCAGGTTCGGGTAGGTCCGGCGCAGTTCTTCCAGCAGTTCCGTGATAAAACCTTCATGGCTGGAATGGAGGTTGTCCAAGCGGATCATGCCACCTGTCAGGTTCGCAAAGTGCGACCAGAAAAGGGCGTACTTTTTCATGTAATTCCAGATGTCTTTGCGGATGTCGGGATGGGGGTGATCATAGTAGATTTTAACCAGATCCTCCCATTTCAGCCAAGCGTTCATGTGCCAGCAGCCGGAACGCTTGAAACCGTCTTTTTCGGTCTTGTCCGGGACAATCCATTCCGGGCACATGCGCGCCATTCTGCTGCCGGTTCCGATGTGATTCAGGACGAGATCGAAACACAGACGGATGCCCAAGTCCCTGGCCTTTGCCGTGAAGTCCTGAAATATTGCAAATGCGGAATCGTTTTCGCGATCGAGGTAGGCACAGTCGATGGAAAAAAGATCAAACGCGGAATAGGGGCTCTCCGTATCATCGAGACTGGTCAAGGGGAGAAGATGCACGGCATTAAAGCCCAAACCGGCAATCCGGGGAAGAAAATCGATCCACTCCCGAATCGTTCCGGAAATCGACGGGATCAGTGTGTACATCCTGATGTCCTTCAAGGGTTCCGGATCGACGATAACTCGGCTGAAGGGCACGCGGTCCCAATACCAGGTTTTCCCGTTATCAAGGGAGTATTTCAGCTTAAATTGATAGTTACCGCACTGTTTGATCGGATAGGACAGATGGTAACCATCGATCCCCTTTTGAAATTCGATTTCCCGCCACTTGTTCTGCGGACAGTCGATGTTGGTGTGCAAGAAGATCTTTGCTGCTGCAACGTTTTTTAGAAATTCAACATCCAGGCGAAGCTCTTCATTTTGATAAAGGCGGAAAAAATCATCGGGCACAACGGAGAAAGAACGGCGTAAAACGCCCTGCTTACCGATTCTCATGTTTCGAGATTTCAGTTGCGGGATTGCGAAGGGAAGAAATACGTCTAGATTCTGAATGGCTCAACTCCACATTTTTTCCAAACTATAGCAAATTGAGAAGAGATGGCAATCATAAAAACGGTTCACTTGCGCAAAGATTGCGTTTAAGCGGCGAGAGGGGAAGAATGCCTGAAACCATACGGAAAAATGCCATGACTGTAATGGTGACAATATCTCGGAAAAGGAGGGAGGGGAGGCTTTGATGCCTCCCCGTTGGAGAGAGGGTTGATCGGATCGTTTGCTTGTTTAACACGACCAAATTTCGCGCTATCGTTTCTTGAATGGGTTGACTAAATTCATTACTTAAATCGCCCGGTAAGAAAACGACCTTTTAATCATTTTATCGGCGAGGTCGGGTAAAAACTTTAGATCATCGCCGGTTGTATTTCGATACCTGTGACCGAAGTTACACATCACGAGAAAATGTTGAATGTGGGGAAGGTAAGCGAGAGTTCGTGAGCCGATCGTTTTAAAAAACAAAAAGCCCCGGATTTTGTACTCCGGGGCTTTTTCACTTAAGCAATAACCGTTTATT
>CAYOYJ010000143.1:0-6082 GCA_964408155.1 uncultured Syntrophales bacterium | reverse complement strand
ATGCGCGGCAATCCGTCCCGCCATTTCCTCCGCCGCCTTCAGGGCTGCGGCGATTACGGGCCGCTCCTGTTCGCTGACGGCGATCCGGGACACCCAGGACAGGCTCTCCACCAGATCGCTGTTTTCTCCGGCTCCGGGCAGTTCCTGCCGGGAACCCAGGTTCAGCAGACTGAGCTCCGCCAGCTGCTCCTGGGCAACCTCGGACGGCGCCTCCGTCAGGGGACAGTAGGCGCTGCGGTTCTTCGGAAAAGCGATTACCTCCCGGATCGACGCGGCGCCGAGGATCATGGAAACAACGCGGTCCATCCCCAGAGCGAGGCCGCCATGGGGCGGGGCGCCGAAATCCAGGGCCTTCAGGAAGAAACCGAACTTGTCCTGCACCTGTCGCTCGGTCAAGCCAAGGGCGCGAAAGATTTTGAACTGCACGTCCCGGTCATGGATACGGATGCTGCCGCCTCCCAGCTCCTCCCCGTTCATGACCAGATCGTAGGCGCGGGAATTCAGGCTGAGCAGCTCCTCCCGGTTAAAGGGATCGAAGTCGGTCCGGTCAGGGGCCGTAAAGGGATGATGGTTCGACGTAACGCCCTCTTCAATGGGCAAAAACAGGGGAAAATCCGTGACCCACAGGGGGCTGAAAACGCCTTCAGGAATCAGACTCAACCGCCGGGCAAGGTGGAGTCTCAGTTCGCCCAGGGCGGAGGTGACGATATCATAGGAGGCATCGGCGATCATGATGATCACGTCCCCGTCCGCGGCGTGGAACCGTTCCCGGATCGCCGTCTGCTCCTCGGGGCTGAAGAACTGAACGATGTTCGATTCCAGTTTGTTCCCCTGTACCCGCATCCAGGTCATGCCCTTGGCCCCGAAGCCGGGGACGATTTCCTTGGCGTATTCGTTCTGCAGGACGTTCTTGCTCAATTGTTCCGAACTTTGTGGGATATTGATCCCTTTGATGCAACCGCCCCGGTCGATGATCTGTCGAAAGATGCCGTAGGAGGTCTGATGAAAAATATCCGTCGCTTCGACAAAGCGCAGAGCGAAACGCGTATCGGGCTTGTCCGAACCCATGGTATCTATGGCATCACGGTAAGTCATCCGCGGGAAGGGCCTCGACAGGGCAATGCCGCCCAGGGCAAACATCCTGACAATCAGTTCTTCGATCAGCTCATAGAGGAATTCCTCGTCAATGAACGAAGCCTCAAGATCGAGCTGAGTGAATTCAGGTTGACGATTCGGGCGCAGATCCTCGTCCCGGAAGCAGCGGGCAATCTGGAAATACCGTTCCAGACCGCCGACCATCAGAAGCTGTTTGAAAAGCTGGGGCGACTGCGGGAGGGCGTAGAAGTTCCTGGGGTGAACCCGGCTCGGCACCAGATAGTCCCGTGCCCCCTCGGGGGTGCTTTTTGTCAGAATTGGCGTTTCCACCTCGATGAAACCGCGTTCATCAAGGAAATCCCGGACACATTTGTTGATCCGGTGCCTTTTGATCAGATTCGCCTGCATGGAGGGCCGCCGAAGGTCCAGGTAACGGTACTGGAGACGCAAATCTTCCGTCACGTTCCCCGTGGTTTTTGGCTGCCCGACGATCATGGCCTTTTCCGAAACCGGAAACGGCAGAATGTCCGCCTGGCTGAGGATCGTCAGCTCACGGGCCACCACTTCGATCAGACCCGTTTCAAGGTTTGTATTTTCCGTCCCCGCGATTCTTGCGACAACATCCCCGGTCACGGTGATGCAGGATTCATCCTTGAGAGATCCTGCCCGGGTATAGGAATCGGCCCCTGTCTTCTCCGGGCTGAACAAGACTTGCACGATGCCGCTTCTGTCCCTCAAATGAATAAACAACACCTCCCCGTGATCCCGCAGGGCATCCACCCAGCCGCAGAGGCACACTTTGCTCCCGACATCCGCAAGCCCCAGTTCGCCACAGTTAGAACGACTCATTTCCATGATTATCATCCCTCAGTTATCATGTCGATACCCGACCTTTACCATGATCATAGGCAAGACCGAGCGAAATTGCCGGTAAATTACCAAAATGTCCGCATCGTTTCAAGAAATGAATGGCGTGACGAATCAAAAACAGTTTCCCTTTGGAAACCCTGCAGTCGAACCGACGCAACCTGCCGTCATAGTAAGCAATGTTCCGAAAGATCGTTCAGAATCTCTAAAGGTGGAACTGAGCCCCCTGTTGCTGCGGGGCTTAAACGGGAATGGTTGACGGCCGTTATAAACATCGCCATGCCGATTTAAGCGTGGATTGGTTATGAAAAAGCAACGACAGATAATCCAGTTCAAGACAAACCATTTCCACGTCGTTTTTCCGCAACCATTCCGACAGCCAGGCAAAGCGGAGAGCCATGACCAGTTCCGGCAGCACTGCCAGCGAATCCGAAGCGTAAATGCCGCTTTCTCTGATACAGCTCATCAGGGACCGGATCAGAGGTCCTATAAGCGCCCGGGGATCTTCCATACCGAGACAACCAAGCAGCAGAGCCAGATCATAGGCCTCCGTTTTGACCCCGCAAAACTCCCAATCAATTACGGACAAAATCTCTTTCTCCGACCAGACGACATTCAGGGGGTGATAATCACCATGGCAGAACGACCGAGGCAATACGTCATGCACTCGGTAGAATTCGTCGGCCAGATAATCCAGAAGGGGGTTGAGTTCTCTCAGAACTTCCGGTCGATAAGTCCTTAACTTTGTCATGAACCCGTCGATGAACCGAATGATAGAGAACGTGGCTCCTTCCGTATCTGCAAGAGCTTTCTCTGAGGTGTCGTGAAGAGCGATTAAAAATTCCGCTAAAGCTTCTCCCCGCCAAGCGTCTTCCAGATACTCGGGACGCGGCAGAATACACCCCCGGATGTACTCCCGGAGCTGCCAGAAGCGTCCGTCATATCCGCTCACAACATCACCCCGCTGATCCGGACAATAAGGATGAACCTGCTTCATTCCCCGTCGGGATAAATCATCAATAATCCCGGCAATATCCTGTTTGCGACCCATGGCGGGCGGAGATATTTCTTCCAGGACAAAGCTTTTCTCCCTGGTATCGACGATCACCATCCGCCGGAGGGTCCGGTCCGGGCTTCCCGCAATCCAAGCGTCCGGGAAAACATCGGACGGATCGATGCACCAGTTTTTAAGCAGCGATTTCAGATATTGCATATCCATTTGCGTTTCAGGCATGTCCTCCGTTCCATCTTCACCATCTCTCTGATGAATTCATACGCCTTCGACCATAATATCCAGAGGTTAAAAACGCAACCGGATTGTCCGGGAGAGTGATCGGTGCAAGTCTTCTTTAGATTAAAAAATGTTGGACGGGAACGCTTCAGGCGGTATAATCTCCTTTAAAAGTGACCATCAGGGAGTAAACCATGCACAAACCCCTTGTCCTGGAAACGAAGATCGAAACAACGAGTTTACAGTACCTGTTTTATGACGGAGACGGCCCAACACTGATCATGCTGCATGCAACCGGCTTCAATCCATGGCTGTGGCACCCGATCGCCCGGGAACTCTCCGGCCGATTCCGCATCATTGCCCCCTTCTTCTGCGATCATCGCAATACTGATCCCTACCAGGGCGGTCTGGGATGGAATATCCTGGCCGGAGACCTTGTCGGGCTCTGCCGGAACCTAAACATTGATAAGCCTTATCTGGTCGGCCATTCCATGGGTGGCGCTGTCTGCGTCCTCGCCCACGGCCTCCTCCCCGACCTGGCGGCAAAGATGATCCTGATCGAACCGATCCTCCTGCCGGAAAGCCGGTATCAGAAACCGCTGTCTCTTGACGAACATCCCATGGCCCGGCAGGCCATCCGGCGGAAGAATCGCTGGTCAACACCGGCTGAGGCGAAAAGGTACCTTCAATCCAAGCCCCTTTTTCGCAACTGGGATCGGGAAATGCTCGATTTATATCTGCACTACGGCATTAAGACGGACACGGACGGCAGCCTTCAACTGGCCTGTTCGCCCCGAAGCGAGGCGGCGATTTTCATGGGCGGCGAGAGGGAGAATCCGTGGCCCCTTCTGCCCGGAATTATCTGTCCGGTCCTGATTCTGGAAGGAGAAAACAGTGAAAGCCGAAAGAGGTTGGATTTGAGAAAAGCGGCTGGGCTGTTTCCGCAGGGCGAACACCGAATCGTTCCCGGGTCCGGCCACCTGATTCCCATGGAAAAACCACGGGTTATGATTAATCTGCTTTGTGAATGTTTTGGGTGATGTCCGCTTAGGTTACGCAGACCCCATGGGCGTCTGCAGCGTGAGATCACTTAACTCACCAAGACTGCGGGCAAGATTCATAAACTGATCCGGCAACGGGAAATCGCGATCCATTAAAAGGAGCCCCAGGTCCTTGGCCTGGCTCAGCATTCGGGCATTTTCGCCCCCTTCCTGACTGTCGCAGATAAACTGTACGCGCAGGGCGTCCGTCAGAGGAATTTTCAGTGCCGGATAATCATTCGCCAGAGCTTGCAGCTCTCTTTTGACGATAGCCTCGTTTTCCCGGTTGAATGTCAAAAACGGCTCTTCCCAGTTAGGCGTCCCGAAGAGTTCGTTGATTACGGCACCGGTCAGCCGGTTTACATAGATTCGGCCCCGGCCTGCATATCGTTCAGCCAGACCAGGACGGATGGTTTTGTAAAGAAACATTTTTATAATATGAATCCCCTCACGCAATATGGGAATCAGCTTTTTTTCATATTCCATGACTACCTCTGACAATATCATTAAGCATGGCAGGTGATGTTTTATGCCTTGCTTTTGAACCCGATCACCCAGAAAACAGAGAAGGCACGCAGAATACCTTTTTGTGATGGTTTTTTTATTTCAGCCGCGTCAAACACCCGAATGTCATCGAGGCCTGTTTCTGAAAAAGCAGAACGCAGCATTTCCCGGTCAAATCCGAAGTGAAGAACCCCCGTATTATCATCATGAAATTGCCCGTTGTCGAGATCCAGATCGGCGAGACAAAGACAGCCGCCTGAAGCAAGGACTTTGTACAATTTTAAAAGAAGAGTTTCGATATCCCGGATATGGTGCAGGGTCATGCTGCTCACCACAAGGTCATACTCCCCTCCGATTTCATCTCCCCGTTCAAGATCCAGATTCCGCGTCTGTACGTTGCGGATACTGCTTTTGACAATCTTAGTCTGAAGAATGTCCAGCATCCCCGCTGAACTGTCCACCCCCATTACGGATCCGACCAGAGGACACAAACGCAGTGTCAAAAGGCCGGTGCCGCAACCAAAATCCAGGACTCGCATGGCGGGGGTCAAGGGGATTTGTTTTAAAAGGGAGTCGGCAATATCATTAGCGGTTTTGATCCGTCCCGGATTTTCATCCCATGTCTCCGCGTCTTTGTTAAAATCCCTTCGTTCCATGCTTATCCGGTATATTATAATAACCAGATTCCCCCAATCTTCGATTCACATAAAAACCAAACCAAAACGGAAACACCGAACGGTTGCTGTTCAATCGCCTTGAAACTCGTGGAGGGTTTTCACTTGCAGGCGTAACGATACTATTTCTCGTCGAGAATTTGACGACCGTACTGAAAACTCTTCTGAATCGCTTCCTGCTCCGTTTCGCAGAAGACAGGCGCACCATTGACCATGATATGGCAGGGCTGAATTTCCTTGAAACCGCTGTCGGTCGTAATGATGTCGAGCCCCACCAGCCACTTACCGGCCTGGCCGACGACTTCCGTACATGCCGATCTGATGATACATCCCTTGTACAGCATCTCTTCCATATTTTTCACCTGTACCTTTCCGGTAATATACTCTCGCTACATACCAGTAAATTTTACATATAACAATAAAGAAGCAGAATAATCTTGCAATTCGGCATATCCTTTGGACCATACATCTTATAGTCGGTAAAGTTACTGTTGAGATAAAGGCCATTCTTGTCATAGTAGGTCTCTTCCATCAGGACCATTCCGATGCCCTGCTGAACAGCACCTTCATGTCACCGGTCTCGATGTCCACTACGTCCACAAAAGAGGCAGAAGGTTCTGTCCCTGGGACATTTTTCCCCTTGACGAATAAATGCTTCTGATTTACTTAAT
>CAYOYJ010000142.1:0-6147 GCA_964408155.1 uncultured Syntrophales bacterium | reverse complement strand
CCCGACGGAGGGAAAAAACCCCCGGTGAGAAACATAAAGATTATTCAACGAGTTATAATAGTAACCCGTGCCGAACAGACGGGTAACGTAGTCGATGTCCGGCAGAAGCGCCGACAGCATTATCAAAAAAACCGCTTTAGGCTTGGACATGTATTTTCGGACAAGCGGGTGCAGGGCTAATCCAAGCAGGCCGCCGGTCATGGCATGGTCGACAACGGTCATAAAAATTTTCCTGTTATTGCAAATTTTAATGGGCTATGTTTTCCAACACAATATTGGCACAGGCCAAGGAAACAGCCGCGAGCTTTATGCTTTAAAACACAAAATGTCAAGGGATTTTAGAGGATTGAATTAATAGTCCTTCAAAGCGGAGCCTCTTGTATCTCCGTGCAAAATGCTGTTGATTGTCCCGGAACTGTTGAAAATTCTATGAAAGGGAAAAGATCAAGTTCAAGATGATTAGTGAGATTCTGGAACAGCTTCAGGCGAGCCATAACGAGGAGAAAGCTCGGATCCTGCAACGCTTTTTTAAAACCGCTCCCGGTCAGTACGGCGAAGGGGACGTCTTTTTGGGTATTACGGTTCCGACCCTCAGGAAGCTGGCGGCCCAGTATCAGGGGATAGCACTCGAATCTGTGTTGGGATTGATTCGTCATCAATACCACGAAGCCAGACTCCTCGCTCTCCTTCTATTGATTCAACGTTTTCAAAAAAGTGATCCGAAGGTTAAACAGATGATCTTCGACGCCTATCTGGCCAATACCCGTTTCATCAACAACTGGGATCTGGTCGATCTGTCTGCACCCCATATCGTCGGCGCTTACCTTGCTGATAAGAACCGGGACATCCTGAGCAAACTGGCGATTTCGAAACAGCTCTGGGAAAGACGTATTGCCGTTGTCGCCACCTTTCATTTCATCCGAAAAGGTAACTTCCAGAGCACCCTGGACATCTCCGATCTTTTGCTCCATGACCGCGAAGACCTGATCCGCAAGGCCGTCGGCTGGATGCTGCGGGAAGTCGGAAAGCGAGATCAGGCCCTCTTGGAAGTCTGGCTCAAAAGCCGCTACCGGCAAATGCCGCGGACCATGCTCCGCTACGCAATCGAAAAATTCACGCCGCCCAAAAGACAAGATTATCTTCATGGTTTATTTTAAAACTTCGTGGCCGGTGCAAAAAAAACGGCCGCCCAAAAGCCTATTCTAAAAATGATCTTGACATTTTTTTGAGCATTTGATTAACGGAATTGAGCAAATGTTCAACGTATTGGCTCAAGGCACCTTTTGTTTGCTTTCTTCTCAAACCGGTTGCAAACGCTGATCCGGACAAAAAGAGAATAGAATGAACGATACCCAACAGAAACTGATCGACGCGGCAGACCGGTTGTTGCATGAAAACGGTCTCTTCCGGGTCACCACAAGAAAGATTGCAGATCAGGCCGGCGTATCCGAAGGACTGCTTTATCATCATTTTAAGGATAAAGCAGATTTGATCCACGAAGTGGTTTTTCATCGTTTGCGGAATTTTCATGAGGCCCTCGATAATCTGCCCCTCGTAGTCGGTCAACATACTGTAACCGATAATCTCTCACAAATTATGGAAATGGCTTACGACGCCCAGTGTCGAATTACCCCGATCGTCTGTGGTGTTTTTTCCGATCACCGGTTGCGAACCCGGATACGGGAAATCATCCGGGAACGACAGATCGGGCCCGAACGCACAACGGCGATCTTTGCCGCATACCTGGAAGCGGAACAAAAACTGGGACGCATCAATCCAGAAATCTCTCCCCTTTCCGCAGCGCAGCTCTTGCTGGCAAGCAGTTTTCATGGGGCCATGATCGATCAATTTCTCGGTCATGATTTAGACAGGGATCAAATACTTCGGGATATCCGGGAAGCGGCACACACGGTCCTTTCCGGTCTGAATCCTCCGATAGTCCAACATATTCATAAACAGGGGCAAAAAGAACCAGAATGAAGAATCTTTCACCAACTCAGGTCGTTCTTAGCGCAACGGCTTGCCTGCTGATCAGCGGCTGCGCCGTCGGACCCGACTTTCGCACTCCGGAATTCAAGACTCCCGGAATTTACACGCCGACATCTTTACCTGCGGAAACGGTCGCCTCCGACACGGCAGGCGGACAGGCACAGCGGTTTGCCTTTGCCGCGGACATAGCCGCCCAGTGGTGGACTTTGTTCCACTCACCTGAGCTTGATGCCCTAATTAAACAAGGCTTGGGCAACAGTCCCTCACTTGCGGCCGCCCAAGCGGCCCTTCGCAAGGCAGAGGAAAACCTCCGGGCGGCACAGGGCGGTTTGCTGTTCCCAAGCATCGACGCTTCAGCTTACGCGGGACGCCAGCGCACCTCTGCCGCCACACACGGTGGGGCCAGCGATACCTTCAACCTTTTCAATGCCTCAGTCGGCGTTTCCTACACCTTGGACATTTTCGGCGGCTCACGGCGGCGGCTGGAAGCCCTCCAGGCTCTGGTCGACTACCAGCGTTACCAGTACGAAGCGGCATACCTCACCCTGACGTCCAACATCGTGACCACGGCCATTCGCGAAGCCGCTCTTCGAGGTGAAATCGCCTCAACCCTGGCCATCCTCAAGGCTCAGGAAACGCAACTGGCGTTGGCGACAAGGCAGTTCGAACTGGGCGGCGCGGCAAAAATATCTGTCCTCGCCCAGCAAACAGAGGTCGCTATCACGAGAGCAACCCTTCCGCCCCTGGAAAAGGAGCTGGCACTGACGCAGCACGCCTTGGCGGTACTTGTCGGAAAAATGCCTGGAGAGGGAAATGTGGGTGAATTTTCCTTCGACAAGTTGGTCCTGCCGGAGAATCTTCCCCTCAGTCTGCCCTCTTCTCTGGCCCGCCAGCGCCCCGACATTCGTGCGGCCGAATCCATGCTCCACCAGGCTTGTGCCGAAGTCGGCGTCGCCACGGCCAATCTGTTTCCGAAGTTTACCATCACCGGAAGCTATGGTTCAGAAGCCATTCACATAAGCGATCTCTTTGAAAGTCCAAACATTGTCTGGAATCTGGGTGCGGGACTCCTGCAACCCGTCTTCCGCGGGGGAGAACTGACGGCAAAGCGGCGCGCCGCCATCGCTGGATTCGACGAAGCCGCGGCCCAGTACCGGCAGACGGTCCTCAAAGGATTTCAGGATGTGGCCGATGTGCTGCGTTCTCTGGAAACCGATGCCCGGACCCTTCAAGCTCAGGCTGAGGCGGAAGCTGCGGCCAGAACCACCCTGACCCTGGCAGAAAAGCAGTTCCGGCTCGGCGCGGTCAACTACCTGTACCTGCTCATTGCCCAGCGCAATTACCATCGCGCCCGATTCAGTCTGGTCGCTGCACAAGCCACGCGTTACGCCGACACGGCGGCCCTTTTCCAGGCCCTCGGCGGCGGCTGGTGGAACCGCGAGACGGACAAGGCTGATGCAACATTAAAAAAAGATTAGGTTTCACCGATAAAGCAGTGCCACTCAGATTCTAAGGAGAACGAGTATGACCAAACGAATGATCATCATGCTGATCCTGGTCGGTGTGATCTTCGGCGGAATTTTCGGTTACAAGGCTTTTACGGGTTACATGATGCAAAAAGGCATGGCCTCCCAGGGTCCTCCGCCTCAGACCGTATCGGCGATTAAGGCCATTTTTCAGGAATGGCAACCCCGAATGGAAGCCGTCGGAACACTGAAAGCGCTTCGTGGAGCGGATCTGGCGCCTGAAGTGAGCGGTATTGTTTCCCAGATTCATTTCCAATCCGGGGAAACGGTTAAATCGGGAACAGTTCTCCTGGAAATGGATGCCCGTTCCGACCTGGCAAAGCTGCAATCTTTGAAAGCAACTTTGGAGCTGGCAAAGAAAAATTATGCCCGCGATCAAGAACAGTTCAAAGAACAAATCGTCAGCCAGGCCACCCTCGACGCGGATTTGGCGGATCTCCAGCGGACGGAGGCCCAGGTCGCAGAACAGCAGGCCCTGGTCGATAAGAAAACCATCCAGGCTCCCTTCGACGGCCGTCTCGGTATCCGTATGGTCGATCTGGGACAGTACCTCAATCCGGGCATGAAAATAGTCACGCTACAGACCCTTGACCCTATTTTCGTTGATTTCTTTCTTCCCCAGAAAGAGGTCAGCCGAATCGTCATCGGCCAGGACGTGGAAGTCACGGCAGACGCCTATCCGGAGCAGGTATTCAGAGGCGTCATTGCGGCCATCGATCCCAAAGTGGACACCGGCACCCGCAATGTGGGCATCAGGGCGACAATCCGCAATCCGAAACAACTGCTCCTTCCAGGCATGTTTGCCATCACCCGCATTGACACAGGCAAACCGGGGCGCTTTATAACTTTACCCCAAACAGCCGTTGTTTTTAATCCCTATGGAAACGTCGTCTACCTGGCTGTAGAAAAGGGCAAGACCCCTGATGGGAAACCCAACCTTTTTGCCATGCAGCGCTTTATCAAGACCGGGGAAACGCGGGGCGACCAGATTGCCGTGCTGGAGGGGCTTAAAGAGGGAGACATTGTGATTACCTCCGGACAGATTAAACTGCGGAACGGCACACCGATTTTAATCAATAATAAGATCCAGCCGTCCAACGATGCGGCGCCGACTCCCATCGACAACTAAACGGGGCTTATCCATGAATTTTACCGACATCTTCGTTCGCCGACCTGTCCTGGCCAGTGTTGTCAGCCTGCTGATCCTCGCCCTGGGTATTCGCTCTCTGGATCTCTTACCCATCCGGCAGTATCCACAGACGGAAAACGCCGTGGTGACGGTCAGCACAACCTATACGGGAGCCGACGCCGCCACTGTCGCCGGTTTCATCACCACTCCCCTGGAAAATTCCATCGCCCAGGCAAACGGCATCGATTACATGACATCTTCCAGTTCCCTGGGATACAGCGTCATCACGGCCAATCTGATCTTAAACTACGATACGGGCAAGGCCCTGACGGAAATCAACACGAAGGTCAATGCCGTACTCAACAAGCTGCCTCCGGATGCTCAGCAGCCCGTCATCGATGTCGAAGTCGGCGAAACCATCGCGTCCATGTACATCGGATACGAAAGTGCCACCCTGCCGTCCAATAACATCACCGACTACCTGTTGCGCGTCGTGCAACCGCAGCTTCAGGCGGTCCCGGGCGTCCAGAGGGCGGAAATTTTCGGTGAAAAGCTCTTTGCCCTGCGCGCCTGGCTGAATCCGGGAAAGCTTGCCGCATGCAATCTTACGGCGGCGGATGTCTGGAATGCCCTTGCGAAAAACGACTACCTTTCAGCCGTCGGCCGGACCAAGGGGCAAATGGTCCAGGTCAATCTGACGGCATCAACAAACCTCGTTTCGCTTGAGGAGTTCCGCAATCTGATTGTCAAGCAGGACAACGGTGCGGTCATACGCCTGAAGGATGTGGGAACCGTCACGCTCGGTGCTGAAGATTACGACTCCCAGGTCTACCTGGACGGGAAGAAGGCCGTCTACATCGGCATCAAGATCGCCCCAACCGCCAATTTGCTCGACGTTATTCAGCAAGTGTATGTGGTGCTGAAACAAATCGAGGGACAACTGCCCGAAGGCATAAAACAAACGGTCGGTTACGATGCCAGCCGGTTCGTCAACAGTTCCATCAATGAGGTCATCAAGACCCTGATCGAAGCGCTCTTGATCGTGACTCTTGTCATTTTTATCTTCCTGGGCTCCTTCCGTTCCGTTTTGATCCCGCTGATTGCCATACCCCTGTCCCTGATCGGTACGTTTACCTTCATGCTGGTGTTCGGTTTTACCATCAACCTGCTGACGCTTCTGGCCCTGGTGCTGGCGATCGGGCTGGTGGTCGACGACGCCATTATCATCGTCGAAAACGCCGACCGGCATCTGGAGGAAGGGAAGCCGCCTCTGGAGGCTGCCATCATCGCCGCCCGGGAGCTGGCGAAGCCCATCGTGGTCATGGCCGTCGTCCTGATCGCTGTCTTCGTGCCGATCGGGTTTATGGGTGGCTTGACCGGCGCCCTGTTCACGGAGTTTGCCTTTTCTCTCGTCGGCGCCGTGACCATTTCCGCCGTTGTCGCACTGACCCTCTCACCGATGATGTGTTCAAAGCTCTTCAAACCCCTCGATTCCACACAGAA
>CAYOYJ010000141.1:0-6169 GCA_964408155.1 uncultured Syntrophales bacterium | reverse complement strand
GACATGTTGAGCATGGCCTACAAAGGGGGTATTCCCATTATTGGGGTTGCCGGTTGGGGCATGTACGCCGACACAACGATACTGGATCTGCTGTGGCCCCGGGTGATGGCGGGGGAGAAAATCGCAGGCCATGACATTGTGCGCTTCGGCCATGGCGGTCTGTGCCGGAGTTGTGCGGAGTGCGTTTATCCCGTCTGCGCCTTCGGTAAAGGCTAAATTCTATGACCGCAGCCGATTCCCCCCTGGCCCTTATGTCCTGTCTGGCCCTGCCGGAGCGGGGAGTTGTGACCATCTACGGTGCAGGGGGAAAGACCTCCCTGATGGAAACCCTTGCCCGCGAACTCACGGCACGGAAGAAAACCGTCATCCAGACCACGACGACGAAAATCTTTCGTCCTGAAGGCGTTCCGGTCGTGATCGGCGAAGATTTAACGGCCGTCCGCGAGCAAGTGGGGGCGGCAATCGATTCACACGGTCTGGCGGTGCTTGGGGCGGCGCACCTGCCGGAAGACAAGCTAGCCGGGATCGATCCTGCTTGGCCGGAATCACTGCTGGAACATCACATCGCCGATTATGTCATCATTGAAGCGGACGGATCGGCCCGCAAACCGATCAAGGGTTACGCTTCCTACGAACCCGTTTTCCCAACCCACTCCGATCTGCTGATTCCTGTCCTGGGCATTGAGGCCATCGGTCAACCGATCACCTCCAACAATGTCCATCGCAGCGACGCTTTCCGTAAACTGACGGGGGCGCAACTGGAGGAGCCGCTGACTGTTTCTCACTTTGTCCGGTGCCTGCTGCACATGATAGATCTCGGGAAAACCCGTTCGGCCGCTGTCCCCGTTGTTCCTCTGATTAACAAGATAGACCGGGTTACCGGCGCCGGTCTGATTCGTGAGATTGTTACGGGTCTTTCCGATACCGTCGGCTCTGTCTTATTCGCTTCTCTCAGGGATGATCATCCCGTTCGGTTTATTTATCATGGTGGAAAGGGAGAACAGGACTTTGACTTTTCCGTTGTGGTCCTGGCGGCCGGGGGATCGGTCCGAATGGGGCGGTCGAAGCTATCTCTGGAGATTCAGGGGAAAACTCTGCTGGAAAACGCTCTTCTGCCGATCAGACAGGCGGGGATAAAAGATGTCGTGGTGGTGCTCAATGAAGAGAATGAAGGGTTGAAAGACCTTGTCCCCCGGAGTTATCGTATTGCCGTCAACAGAAGGAGTCGTGAGGGCATCTCCACATCGTTGAAAGCGGGACTGGCCGCCGTCGATCCGTGCAGTCAGGGGGTTCTTTTCGCCTTGGGTGATCAGCCGTTTGTGGGGCCGGAAGTTTATAAAAAACTGATGGATTATCATCGCCGGAACCTGCCCCTTCTCACCTGGCCTACACATGACGGAAAAAGGGGAAATCCCGTGCTCTTCGATCGCCGCCTGTGGCCGCAGTTGATGCGGACCGAGGGAGACGAAGGAGGCAAACAAATTATCACGGCAACACCGGAAGCGGAAATCGGCCGGGTAGAAATAGAGGATGCCGGGGTGCTGATCGATATCGATACCCCGGAAGAATATGACAGGTACCGGACAGAAAAATTGTCCGGAAACTGAGCATGCCTGTTCATTATTAATGTAAAGAGGTCCTGCGTTTGGAACTGGTTTCCTGGTCGATGATTGCGATTCTCATGGGAGTGGGGATCGGAGTCGGTTTTGTCTCCGGTCTCATGGGTATCGCCGGCGGTGTGATCCTCGTCCCCGCCCTCTTGAAGATTGAGAATATTTTGGGTGTGGCACCCGATATGGCGGTAAAGGTTGCCTTCGGCACCAGCTTGTTGACGGGTTTTTTTACCAGCATGTCCGGGACTTGGCAACATCACCGGGAAAAAAATATCTGCTGGCGGGATGTCCTGTTGCTTTCGCTTGCGGGTACGGTGGGAGCACTGTGCGGATCGACCCTGTCCGCTTACCTGACAGCAGCGGTGCTGAAACCCCTCTTTGGCGTTGCGGTTCTGGCGGTGGCCGTCATCCTGGTCTTTCGGTCGGATTCAAGAGAGACTGCTCGTCTCGAACGACATCCCGTGGGGGGGATCTTGCTCGCAGGGACCATGATCGGCATCCTGTCGGCTTTGGTCGGCATCGGCGGCGGGGTCATGCTGGTACCCTTCCTGACACTGGTGCTGGGTTATTCGCCCCGCTGTGCAGTGGGAACATCAGGGGCGGTCATCCCCTTGATTGCCCTGTTCGGCGCCGCCGGCTACGTCGTCCATGGCTGGGGAATAAAAGGTTTGGTACCCTATTCCCTTGGATATGTGAATCTTTTCTTTGTCCTGTGCGTATCCGCAACCAGCATGCTTGTTGCTCCTCTGGGGGCGAAGATCGGCACGAGAGTACATGGTAAATGGCTGAATCGGCTGTTTGCACTGCTCTTGATTTTTGTGGCGTCTAAGATGTTCGGATTCTGATGATGTGGGCGCCGATAAGGTACCGGTTTGATCGCAGGGAATCGATTTATTGAGAACCTTTTCGGATTTAATTTGACAAACCGTGCGACGAGGCATAGGGCGTCATGTGGAACGGTCATGACTAATCGGTCTGGTTAGCGTGTATATCGTGGATATTCTCGAAAAAACGGGCAAATGACCAAGCTTTTATCAACTTTTTAACCACGTCTGAAGACCGGGCGATTATTGTGAATTACCGCTGCTCCGCGTCGGGAAAAGGAAGGTCGGAAGCGCACAGCCAAGGCGAAAATCGGCGCCGAATACATCCGGTCGGCCGATTACCGGCCTTTTTCCGGAAAAGTACGGGGATTAATTATGCACACATCGCGGGTTTATAAAGGCATCAGGGGCGAGGGAGTTTTTCGGGCGGCAACAGTCGGCGCTCTTGCGCTTCTGTGCCTGTTTTTCACAGGCATCCTGGCATCTCTGTTCACTTATACGGGTTGGGACACCCTGGTAAGTACTCTGTTTTCCCGGGAGATCTTTCTGGCAATCCGGCTGAGTGTGGTTACCGCCACCGTGGCGACCGTAATTTCCGTGCTGATTGGCATTCCGGCCGCATATGCGATTTCTCATGCGGAGTTCCACGGGAAATCCGTTGTCGATACGGTCCTCGATTTACCCATTGTCGTGTCTCCCGTGGCTTTGGGTGCAGCTCTCTTAGTTTTCTTCAACAACCCCGTGGGGATGGGGATTGAAAAATATTTCATGCGCTTTGTCTTCGAGGTGCCGGGCATTGTCCTTGCCCAGTTCACCGTCGTCAGTGCTTTATCGGTCCGCCTCATGAAATCCGCCTTTGACAGTATCGATCCCCGCTATGAACAGGTAGGACGTACTCTGGGATGCAGCAAGGTATCCGTCTTCTTCCGGGTAACACTTCCCCTGGCGCGAAACGGTCTGATCGCTTCCTGCGTCCTGACCTGGGCGCGTGCCGTCGGGGAATTCGGAGCGACGATCACCCTGGCGGGGGCCATGCGGCCGAAAACCGAAACCCTGCCGGTGGCGATTTTTCTCAGCCTGTCCACGGCGGATATCGAGAAAGCCATAGCTGTCATTATTACTTTGGTGGCCATTTCGACGATTGCTCTGCTGGTTCTCCGAAAAATCGGGAAAAGGGGGTTCCCCGTATGATCGAAATTCGGGACATGCGGGTGCGCCTCGGAAAGTTTACCCTGCGGGACATCAGTCTGAAAATCCGCGAAGGGGAGTATTTTGTCATGCTGGGGCCGACGGGAGCAGGTAAGACCGTCATCCTGGAGGCGATAGCTGGATTGTGCCGCATCCGCAGGGGAAAAATTCACATCAATGGAGAGGATGCGACGAATATGCCACCGGAGCGCCGCCGGATTGCATACGTTCCTCAGGACTATGCCCTGTTTCCCTTTTTGAATGTCCTGGAAAACATCCGTTTTGGTTTGAAAGGAAAAAAACAGGCGGACGCGGATGTGGATCGGAGAATCGACCATCTGGCCCATCTGCTTGGGATATCGCATCTGTTGGACCGGCATGTGGGGAATCTCAGCGGGGGCGAAAAACAGCGTGTCGCTTTGGCGCGCGCCTTGGCCACGGCTCCCCGCATCCTGCTTTTAGACGAGCCGTTGAGTAACCTTGACGTCAGTACGGCGAAGTATCTCCGCCTGGAGCTGGAGCGGTTCCATCAGGAACTGGGCATCACAACCGTTCATGTGACCCACAATCTGATGGAGGCGGAAGAACTGGCCGACCGGATTGCCATTATCAGCGCCGGGAAATTGGAGCAGGTGGGAACACGGGAAGACATCTTTCTTTCCCCATGCAATGAAACTGTTTCAAACTTTATCGGGGCACCCAATATTCTGTCGTGCGAGAAATGCAGCGACCTGGGGCATGGCCTGATCGAGGCCGTCTGTGGCGGGGTGCCGATTATTTTGCCCAACGAGGGCAGAGAGGTCCGGAAGATCGCTCTTTTCCCCCGGGATATCTACGTATCCGCCATCAACCCGCCGGGGCCATCACTGAACCGCTTCCGGGGCCTTGTCATGAATATCGAACCTTTTTCATCCCTGGCCAGGCTCAAGGTCAAGCTGGGAGACAATGTTCTGCTGGCGGAAATGCCGAAATCCGCCATGGAGGAGATGGCTATTGACGTCGGGCAAGAAGTTCATCTTATTTTTAAGATCCGGGGCATCCGGATTGTCTAGTTAATTTCTAATGCAGCAAGCATACTGCTGCTGCCAAAATTTAATTCATAAAGAGGTCTGGAGTGGAAACAGACGCTCAACAAATGATTTTTACTCCCGAACAACTGTTCGGAAATTATCTGGCAACGGTCCTGAACATGATTGCCGACCATTCCCCATTTCCCCGGGCTCAGACCAACGATAGCCGCTGGGCCGCAAAACTGCATGCTGCGCGGATTCACCTGGCGGAAACGGTTTATTTCGGTCAGGTTGTTTATCGCGCCTTGCAGCCCTCTAAAACCATTGAAGTCTGCTCCGGTTACAGCCTGCCCACCCTGACGATGACCAAACGCTTTGGGATATCCGGCGTCTGTGTGGATATGGATGATGACGGACTGGCCGTGGGTCGGGCCATTGCCGAAGAGCTGGACGTGTCGATTACACAGATCAGGGAAGATCTTTTTATATACCTGAGAAGGGCGGGACAGGCCCTTCAGGGAATGACCCTCATGGCGACCGCCGCTTTCTGCTTCGATCAGGAGAGGGGGCGACCGCCGGGCTCGGGGGAAGGCGATCTCGTCGATCTGGCAGTGGCCAGTGGTCTGGACCTGGCGATCTTACCCTATCGAAGCGGTGAAACAATGCGGACCGGCATCTCCCAGGAAACGAAACGTCTGGATGATTACCAGGAACGCCTCCGCAAAGCCGGCTACGAAGTACAGCGTCACCCCACAAAGGGCATACTCCCTCAGACAGGCGCCCCCGACTGGTTTTATCTGGAAATCATGACGGCCGGGCGACAAGTTAAAGCTCTAGCATAACGGCATCCTTCCATTCTCTTGAATAAAAATCCGTTGATTCTTCAAGCGCATGTGTTTATGTTACCGACATATAGCAATAGTGTTACGGGGGGTATGGGCATTTAATCTGCCAAGACGACTGGTAAACATGTAAAACGATGAACGCAAACCTCAACACCCTACGTGAACTCTTCTATCCCCGTTCCGTCGCGGTGGTCGGCGCTTCGACCGATCCCATCAAAATCGGCCATCTCATCCTGCAATCAGCCCTGCTTTCCCGTTTGGAAAAAGTTTACGCGGTTCATGCCGACGGTGCGCAGTCAATCCTCGGTTGTCCGGTTTATCCTACAATCGATGCCATTCCGGACAAGAATATCGATCTGTTCCTTTTCGTTGTGCCTCAGCAGCATGTCCTGCCGGAGCTGGAAGGCGCCATCAATAAAGGTTGTAAAGGGGCCGTCGTCTTTACAGCGGGATACCGGGAATCCGGGGAAGGAGGCGAGGGGCGGCAGGAGGACCTCCGGGCACTGGCTGAAGCTTCAGGCGTTCGGGTCATCGGCCCCAACACCCTGGGCTTTTTTCGTTCTCACAGCGCCGTCAATGCCACGTTCCTGCCCTACCTGTCAGGAAAATTTTCCACTTCCGGGAAAATCACCGTTGTCAGCCAAAGCGGCGGTGTTGGGGCGATGATCGCCAATCAGTTTATGGAAGAT
>CAYOYJ010000140.1:0-6194 GCA_964408155.1 uncultured Syntrophales bacterium | reverse complement strand
GGAGACGACCCGGGGCACAAAGTGAAGCTAGTTGTGGAGACAAAACTGTATCTTAAAGCCTCATTCATGCCCTCCGGCATAACGGTTTTTGTTTTTCTTTTGTCAGCCCTTCTCGGCAAAATAACGGCGGTTTCTTTGGCGGGGGAGGCTTATTCCGATCTCTGGGCCTTTGCCGTCGCCTGTTTTTTCACGGGAGCAACCTTTGCGCTTATTGCCCGCTTTCAACATTCATCGCAGAAAGGCCGTACATATAAACCGATTATTACGGAAATCATCGGTCTTTATGTGTGATTTAGGATCGGCTTTTCTAAACCCTTCTAAATCAAGGGAGTCTTGATTATGCTTTAAGTCAATAGCAATGGATGTCGATAGATCATTTTGGAGGAGGGCATTCGTCACCGATGAGCTTGCTTTTGGGGGAACAACGTCGACACCCTTATAAATAACACGGTGTGATGTGATAGGAATACGGAGTTGAAATGAAAGTCGAACAATTCACCTGGACTGAATCGGAAAAGTGGAAACCATGCCCACCGGGAAGTCTGGGGCGGTCAGCTCAACTGGTCATGGTTTTTTGTGGCACGACGATTTGCAGGAAACCTGCGTTGCTGGAGGAGATTCGTGCATTTTATCCGGAAGCACATCTTTTCGGTTGTTCGACGGCCGGTGAGATTGCCGGCACCCGGGTGCTGGACGACTCGCTTATTCTGAGCGCCATTCATTTTGAACGTACACGGATTCGAGGTGCGAAAACAACGATCAGCAGTATGGAGCAAAGCTATGCCGTGGGGAAATCTCTTGCCAGCAGACTCCTGGATGATGACCTGGCCCATGTACTGGTTCTTTCCGACGGTTTACAGATAAACGGCAGCGAATTGGTTAAGGGATTGGTCGAGGCCTTGCCGGAAAGCGTTTCCGTCACGGGGGGCTTGTCGGCGGATGGCGACCGTTTTCAGGAAACCTATGTGTTCTGGGACGACCTGCCCGCTCAGAATCAGGTCGCTGCAGTCGGTTTATACGGCAGGCAATTGCATATCGGCTTCGGTTCCTTCGGGGGGTGGGATTCATTCGGGCCGGAGCGTCTCATCACCAAATCGCAAGGTAACATCCTGTATGAGTTTGACGGTCGGTCGGCGCTGGCGCTCTATAAACAGTACCTGGGCGAGCACGCCCGGGAATTGCCGGCTTCGGGTCTGCTGTTTCCCATCCAGATTCGCATGCCCGGCACCGATGGGAGATTGGTCCGAACCATCCTCGCGGTGAACGAAGCGGAACAGAGCATGACCTTTGCCGGCGATGTGCCGGTCGGTGCTTATGCGCGGCTGATGAAAGCCAATTTTGACCGTCTCATCGACGGCGCCGTGGAGGCGGCCAAGAGCGGACATCGCATGATCGGGGGGACCCCGTCGGATTTGGCCCTCCTGATCAGTTGCGTCGGCCGCAAACTGATCTTAAAACAGCGTGTGGAAGAGGAAGTTGAAGGTGTACAGGAGGTTTTGGGTCAACAGACGACCATGACCGGGTTCTATTCTTATGGGGAAATATCGCCCCTATCCGAGGCGGGCAATTGTGAACTCCATAATCAAACCATGACCATTACAACCTTGTCCGAGCGTGCCTTATGAAAGACCCGCATCGCCTGTTAGCCAGACAACTCCGTCGCTATCTGCCCCCGAGTGAAGTTCTGCCGCACCACTTTGAAACTTTTTTGGAGGCGGTGAACGCGGCTTATCATGAAAATGATGAAGACCGACGGATGATGGAGCGCTCCCTGGAGTTGAGTTCACAGGAACTTCTCCAGTCAAATGCCGAGATGCGGGCTGTTTTCCAGGCCCTTCCCGATCATTATTTCCGAATCGGTTCTGAGGGGAAGGTTCTGGAATACAAAAGCGCCGGAAGTCGTGTTCCGCCACTGAAACCAGGCAATCCTGTCGGCATGCCTCTTGCGGAACTGGTTCCGGAAACGGCGGTGGTCTTGTTTGAAAAAGCCTCCCTGGTAACCTTGCGGGATAGGACCG
This sequence comes from uncultured Syntrophales bacterium, assembly GCA_964408155.1. Taxonomy (GTDB): domain Bacteria; phylum Desulfobacterota; class Syntrophia; order Syntrophales; family JAAYKM01; genus JAAYKM01. The sequence continues at coordinate 4,176 of CAYOYJ010000140.1, read as the reverse complement.
CTACCGCATTCGAATACACCGTGCCGAATCCCGAAGGCCCCCTTTTTTTTGAGGCAAGATTGATCCCCCTGTTTGCGGATCAATTGATCCTCATTCTCCGGGATATCACAGAAAGGAAAAAGTCGGAAATTGCGGCACAGGAGCGGGCCGAAAAGATCATTCGCTACCAGGGGGCGCTTCTCGAGTTGTCCAAATCCGAGCAGCAGAATTATGCGGGAGCGATCCGCATCATTTTGGAGATCGGGGGACGAAGCCTGGGGGCGCATCGCATCGGTTTGTGGCTGTATGATAAGGACAGAGCGCATCTGATCTGCGAAGACCTGTATATGCCGCCCGGAGACAGCCATGAGAAGGGGGCTCTCCTGGACGTAATCCGGCATCCGCAATACTTTGCTTTTCTTGAAGAGGCGCGTATCATCGCAGCGGACAACGTCTGCAGCGATCCACGTATGACCGAACTGATCGACTATTTCAGGGAAAACAATATTTATTCCACGATGAATATTCCTATCCGCCTCCAGGGACAAATCAAGGGGATTCTCTGTGTCGATCATGCAGGTCAGCCTCGCCATTGGAGTATTGAAGATCAGGATTTTGCCGCTTCCTTGGCCCAGATGATTTCCGTCCTCCTGGAAAGCCAAGCCCGGAGAACCTCGGAGGAGGCTCTGAAAGACAAGGAAGCCAATCTGCGGTCTCTCTTTCTTGCGGCGCCGGTCGGGATCGCCATGCAATCTTTCCGCCGCATTCGCCAGGTCAATCAGCGTCTCTGTACGATGCTTGGTTATGAAGAGTGGGAACTCGTCGGCAAATCACCGCGCATCCTCTATGAGTCCGCGAAATCGGCAAAAAATATTGAAGATATCATGAGGGCCCAGTTGACGACGAGAGGCGTCGGAAACATCGAAACCCGATGGGTCTGCAGAGATAGAACACTCATTGATGTTCTGCTCACAGTGGTCCCGCTTGACGTGTCCGATCTTCTGACCGGAGTGATCTTTACCGCCCTCGACATTACGGAACGCAAAAGAGTCGAAGAGGCCCTGATTGAAAGCGAGAAACGCTTCCGCAATTATTTCGAGCTGTCTCTGGTCGGTATTGCCATCACCACGCCTAATATGGAGTGGATTGAGGCTAACGACAAACTCTGTCTGATGCTCGGTTACACAAGAGAAGAGCTTTTCCATAAAACATGGAAAGAGTTGATTGTAAGGGAGTCCGTCAATATTGATGAGCAGAGAATCGATCAGGCGGTAACCGGAAAAGTCGATTTAACCAATATTGAGATGCGTTTTTATAAAAAGGACGGTGCCCATATCCATGCCCTCGTTTCATCTCGGGGGGTAGGTAAGGAGAATGGGAAATTAGATTATGTTCTTACCCTCATTCAGGATATATCGGATCGCAAAAGACTCGAAGTGCAATTGCTCCAGTCACAGAAACTGGAAGCGATTGGTACCCTGGCCGGTGGAATTGCCCATGACTTCAACAATCTGCTCATGGGAATCGAAGGGTTTGCATCTCTAATCCTTTATGATCTGGATACGGATCATCCTCATTACGAAAAGCTTCGCAGTATTGAGGAACAGGTGCGCAGCGGTGCCGAGCTTGCGAAGCAATTGCTTGGGTTTGCCCGGGGCGGCAAATACGAAGTCAAACCGACCAATCTCAACGCGATTATCGACCGCAGTGCCCAGTTGTTTGGCCGAACACGCCGCGAGATCGTCATCGAAAAGAAATTTCGGGAGGATCTCTGGACGGTGGAAGTCGATCGCGGCCAGATCGAGCAGGTACTCCTGAATTTATACGTCAATGCATGGCAGGCCATGCCGGACGGCGGCACAATCTATCTCCAAACGGACAATATTCATGTTGACGCAACCGATAAGGGATATTCCGAAGATCAAATTTCGGGTCAATACGTCCGCATCTCTGTAACGGACACAGGTATCGGAATGGACGAAAAAACGAAAAGCCGTATCTTTGACCCCTTCTTTACGACGAAGGACCGGGGACGGGGTACCGGTTTAGGTTTGGCCTCTGCTTACGGCATCGTCAAGAATCACGGGGGATTTATCCATGTTTACAGTGAGAAGGGGCAAGGAACCACTTTTAATATCTATCTGCCTCGCTCGACGAAGATGTTTGTCAGAGAGCAAAAAGAACACGAAAAAGTGCACGGTCGCGGATCAGAAACCGTCTTGCTCGTGGACGATGAAGACTTGAACCTTAATGTTACCAGGCTGATTCTTCAGCGGCTTGGTTATCAAGTCATCACGGCAGCCGGCGGGAAAGAAGCCATCGAGATATTCCGTAATCCGGACAATAAAATCGATCTGGTCGTTTTAGACATGGTCATGCCGGAAATGGGCGGCGGAGAAACGTACGAAATTATTAAAAAAGCCAGCCCATCGATGAAATGCATCCTGGCCAGCGGTTATAGCATCAATGGACAGGCGGCGGAAATCATGAAAAAAGGCGTGGAGGCCTTCATCCAGAAACCCTTTACCATGGGAGAACTGGCAACCGTGGTGCGGCGGGTGCTCGATGGAAGGAATTCCGATCATGGGCAGACTGCTGAAGATAGGCCGCAACTCAGGGTTTGAAGCCTTGCTTGTATAGGGTAGGCAATCATACAAGTACCATGTAAATTCCTTCGTTGAGATTAAATCACGACACTGCTGATTTCCCGGCTCGATCATTCCCGTATCGAAATAAAGAGACGGATAGCGATCTATATCGATCCCTAAAAGAACGGCGTGGAAGAAAAAACGGATCTGATTTTAGTAGGCCACAGCCATGGGGATCATTATTCGCCAAACGAAATCAGCAAGTTCTGGAAAAAGGTGACGGTTGTCCTCGCACAATACGCCTTTGTTTCCTTATCCATTTCACCCGTGACCAAGGATTTGTGTGCGGGTTAATCCCTCTGGATCCACTGCGTCCTGTTTCCGAATAAAAGAATTTTAAAAAAGAATACAGAACAAGTGCCTTTTTTGTGTGGGCACGATCTTGACAGGATAAAATTGATGTTTATTATAGCGACGATTTGAGCGCCGACAGAAAATAGAATCATCTATAAATAAAATTACGAAAGGAGAGATTGGAGGATGAAAATCAGACCGTTGCAGGACAGAGTCATCGTGAAACGTTTGGAAGAAGAACAGAAAACCAAGGGGGGCATCATCATTCCCGATACGGCCAAGGAAAAGCCCATTGAAGGCGAGGTGATTGCCGTCGGTAAGGGAAAAATTCTGGAAGACGGCAAGATTGCCAAACTGGATGTGAAAGTCGGTGACCGGGTGCTGTTCAGCAAATACGGCGGAACGGAAGTGAAGATTGAAGGTGTGGACTATCTCATCATGAGAGAAGACGATATTCTGGGCATCATTGATAAGAAATAATCGAGATAAGGAGGAGTCGTTATAATGGGAGCAAAGATTTTACAGTACGATGAAGAAGCAAGAAAATCCATCCTCAAGGGTGTCAACACCCTGGCGGATGCCGTGAAGGTGACCCTGGGTCCCAAGGGCCGTAATGTCATTCTGGATAAGAGTTTCGGCGCTCCGACGGTAACCAAGGACGGCGTCACCGTGGCCAAGGAGATCGAACTGGAAGACAAGTTTGAAAACATGGGTGCCCAGATGGTGCGGGAAGTGGCGAGCAAAACCAGCGATGTTGCCGGCGATGGCACAACCACCGCCACCATATTGGCCCAGGCCATTTACCGCGAAGGGGCTAAGACGGTTGCCGCCGGGAGTAATCCCATGGATGTCAAGCGCGGCATTGATAAGGCCGTTGAGTCGGTCGTTGCGGAGCTCAGAAAGCAAAGTAAGCCGACGAAGGATCAGAAGGAAATTGCGCAGGTCGGCACCATTTCTGCAAATAACGATGAAGATATCGGCAATATCATCGCCGAGGCGATGGGCAAGGTCGGCAAGGAAGGCGTCATCACCGTCGAAGAAGGGAAAGGGCTTCTGACGGAATTGGATATCGTTGAAGGTATGCAGTTCGACCGTGGCTATCTTTCTCCTTATTTTGTAACAAATCCCGAGAAGATGGAAGTCAGCCTGACTGACTGCTACATCCTGATCAACGAGAAGAAAATTAGCGGCATGAAGGACCTGCTGCCAATACTGGAACAGATCGCGAAAATGGGACGCCCCCTGCTGATCATTG
>CAYOYJ010000139.1:0-6264 GCA_964408155.1 uncultured Syntrophales bacterium | reverse complement strand
AAAAAAAGGAGTTTTTCGTACCCATGGGTAATCTGATTTTCTGGCGCAAGGAAACAGACGAAGCATTGCTGAACGCGCCACGGGAAGGGAAACCGGCTTTCCTCCATTTCTTTAATCCCGGCTGATTTTACAGTCAGAAGATGGATACGGTTTCGTATTCCCGTAATGATGTGGTTCAAATCCTCAATGAAAAGCTTGTGTCTTCGCAGGTTAACCCAGAGACGCCTCATCTCTTTAAGAGATTCACCATTCAGGTCACGCCCGTTCAACTGATCATAGGTAATGACGGTTTCGAGCGTCAGCGATCCACGGGTTTTTTAAGCGGCCTGGAACTCATGGCCTTCCTGCTTCTGGGATTGGGGAAATATTATTTTGATAATGGTCGTTTGGAGGAAGCGCTGGCAATGGTCGACAGACTCATTCAGGATTACGGAGAAAGTCGTTTAACTCCTGAGGCCATGTTTCACCAAGGTTTCTTCCTTTTCAAGAAGACCCTGGATCACCGGTACTTGAAAAAAGCCTATGAGGACATGGAACCCCGGTATCCTGACAACAACTGGACCCGGAGCGCCAGAATGGTTGCTTTGCATCACTATGCACCCTCCGTCTGGGAGTGGACCCAGAAAAAGGACAACATCAACAACGCCAGGTTTGGTGTTATTTTAACAGCCCTGAGGGATAAGAAATGACATCGGCGGATGTGAAAGAACCGGATTTGTTTGATCAATGCGGACGAAATCGGACTTATCCTTGGATTGTGCTCTCCGATGATAACAACTCGTACTGATGGATTTAAATGTAAACGCGCTTCTTAAGGATACCCTGATATTGAATCCTTGACCGGAGAGGTAATGTTTGCGATTTGACCGACGCCTTTTTCTGCATTTCGACTGGACTTTATTGACCCTGGTTGCCCTCATTCTCGCTATCGGTCTGGTCAATCTCTACAGCGCAGGGTTCAACTTCACCCGCGAAACCTCTCTGTGTTTACGCCAGGCCCGCTGGATCGTAATCGGTCTGATCGGTATGATTGTAGCCTTCAGCGTCGATTATCGCGTCGTTATCCGCCACGCATACACGATATATGGGATATCTATATTTCTCCTGTTGGTTGTTTCCTTTTATGGCTATACCACCCATGGTTCCCAGCGCTGGATTAACTTCTTGGGATTTTCTTTTCAGCCGTCGGAATTGATAAAATTGGTTATCATTTTTACGCTTGCCAAGTACTTCGACGATCATAAACTCAACCGGTCTTACCTTCTTAAAGATCTGATGATTCCCCTTGGTCTTGTCCTGCTGCCGTTTGTGCTGATTCTCCGCCAGCCTGATCTGGGAACGGCGCTCATGCTCTTAATCATATTCATGTCCATGACCCTTTTTGTTGGGATCAACTGGAAATCCCTCAGCATTGCGGCGGCGACCGGACTGATTCTGGTGCCCGTCGCCTGGTATTTCTTGAAAGATTACCAAAAAGAAAGGATCATGACTTTTTTTTCGCCGGAAAGGGATCCTCTGGGGTCCGGTTATCATATCATTCAGTCCATGATCGGCATCGGGTCGGGAGGCTTTTTCGGTAAGGGGTTCCTTAAGGGGACTCAAGCACAGCTCAAGTTTTTGCCGGAGCAGCAGACCGATTTCGTCTTTTCCGTTTACGCAGAGGAGTGGGGATTCTTTGGAGCGGTCATTCTTATCTTTGTGTTTTTACTGCTAATTCTTTGGTGTCTCAAAATCGCCCTTCATTCACGCGACTATCTGGGCACACTGGTGGCTTTTGGCGTTTCCATGCTGGTTTTCTGGGGCGTTCTCATCAATATCGGAATGGTTTTGGGAATCCTGCCTGTTGTCGGTATTCCCCTGCCTTTTATGAGTTACGGCGGATCTGCAATTTTGGTTCTTTTAACCGCCATGGGTTTCATGCTTAATATCAGCATGAGGCGCTTTATTCTTCATTCCTAGAGATTGGATATGGGGGGCATGGTCTGTGCCTTTTGACCCCTTGGATATTTGATTTCATGCCTAAAAAGCTGCCTAAAAAGTGCTTGACAAGTACCGGTAGTTGTGATTAGTAAACCGCGCTTTTTCAAAACGGTGCGTTAGCGAGGTTGTCGGTGGGAGGTCGAGCAGAAACATATCGATTCAATGCAGCGGATGGCTCTGTAGCCTATATTACAGGGGGTTCATGCATGTAAGACCGAGAGGAGAGAGACATTATCCACTCGGTTTTTTTTTGCCGTTTCGCCGAGAGCAGGCGTTCAGGCAACGGAACATAACCGGAATATATTTATCTTGTGAGGTAGGGTCGTGGTAGAAATCAACATTACGCTCGTTTATCAGATGATCAATTTTTTCGCGATGATCGTCATTTTGAACTTTATCCTTTACAAACCGATTCTGGCAATCATTGAAAAGCGGCAGAAGACTTTTGAAGATTCTGATAATGAAATAAAACGATTGAACGAAACGATTGCACAAAAAATGGCGGAATATGAAGAGAAGGTCCGTCAGGCGAAATTAAAAGCCGTTGCGGAGAAAGGTGATATCGTCAAGGAAGGTACGGACAAGGCCAAAGAAGTTATCGATGCGGTCAGAGCTGAAGTTCCCGGTATGATGGATGGTTTTCGGTCAAAACTGAACGCCGAACTGGATAAGGCCAGGTCTTTCCTTACGGGTAAGTCCAAGGAGCTGTCTGTAGAAATTGCCGAAAAGGTCCTGGGGAGGAGCGTTCAATGAGACTTCTGGGTTCTTGTGATACATTCAAGCGTTATATGCGAGCGATTCTCTGCTCCCTGCCCCTCATTTTGATTTCAGTGGTCGTTTACGCTTCCGAAGGCGGTGAGGGCGAACACGGTGTGTCCTTGGAAATGTGGAAAGACTTCGGGTTTAGGGTGCTCAATACGGCTATTCTGGTTGGCTTTCTCTACTGGTTAATGGCCAATAAGATCAAAGAATTTTTCTCCGGAAGGCGGAAAGATATCAGACAGGCCCTTGCCGACGCGGAACAGGCTAAGGCGGAAGCGGAACAGAAATTCCGTGAGTACGAAGCCAAGTTGACCAAGGCGACGGATGAGATCACAAGCATTGTAGACATGATCAAGGCCCAGGGGCTGGCCGAGCGGGATAAAATTCTGGATGATGCGAAAAAAGCTTCCGAGAAGATGAAGGAAGACACCATGACTCGGATGGAGCAGGAACTGACCAATGCCCAGAGTCAGCTGCGTCAGGAGGCGGTTCAGTTGTCGGTTCGGATGGCGGAGGAAATTCTGAAGCGAAGCATCACGCCGGCGGATCACGAAAACATGGTAAAAGATTATTTAGATAAGGTGGTGATAAAACATTGAGCGGAAGCAGTACAATAGCCAAGCGTTATGCCCGTGCTTTTTTTGACATCGCTGCCGAGGAGAATCGGTACGAGGAATATTACGGGGAGTTGCTGAAATTTTCCTCCATTGTTGAAAAGAGCGATGATCTGAAAGATTTCCTGGACAATCCGATCTTCGATCATGATGACAAGAAAGCGGTTGTCAAAACCATCCTGGATAAGATTTCGCTATCAGGGATTGCCGCGAATTTTCTTAATCTTCTGGCCGACAAGCAGCGGATAAATGCCTTGCCTGAAATCGTTCAGTGCTACCGCGAAATGATGGACGAGGCTTTAAAGAAAGTCCGGGTGCAGGTGAAGACCGCGTTTCCGCTTTCAGTTGAGCTATCCGATGGGTTGGCGGAAAGTCTGGAACGTCTGACGGGCAAACAGGTTGAAATGACGATAGAAGAGGATCCTTCCCTTCTGGGCGGGGTTGTCGTTAAGGTGGGCGACACTCTGTATGATGGGAGTATCAAAAGTCAGCTCAATAACATAAGGAATCTCTTAGGGGAGGAAGTATAGAACATGGATACGATCAGGGCAGAGGAAATAAGTCAGATTATTTCCAAGCAAATCAAGGACTATGAGAAAAAGTTGGACATCAGTGAGACCGGTACGGTTCTGTCCGTCGGTGACGGTATTGCCCGTGTTTACGGTGTACAGAACGCCATGGCCATGGAGCTTCTCGAATTTCCCGGCGGAATCCTGGGGATGGTTCTCAACCTGGAAGCGGATAACGTCGGTGTCGCCGTTCTCGGTGAAGTGACCCACATTAAAGAGGGTGATATCGTCAAAAGAACCGGAAAAATTGCGCAGGTCCCCGTCGGCGAAGAGGTGCTGGGACGTGTCCTTGACGGTACAGGTGCCCCGATCGACGGCAAGGGCCCCGTTGAGGCCAAGCAGTTCCGGAGAATCGAGATGGTCGCTCCCGGCGTGATTGCCCGTCAGCCGGTCAACCAGCCTATGTATACGGGTCTTAAGGCCATCGATGCCATGACCCCCATCGGTCGCGGTCAGCGAGAGCTTATTATTGGTGACCGTCAGATCGGCAAAACGGCTATCGGTATCGATGCCATTATTCGGCAAAAAGACACGGGTATAAAATGTATCTATGTTGCCATCGGTCAGAAAAAGTCGACCGTCGCTCAGGTGGTTGAGAATCTGCGGAAACACGGTGCCATGTCTTATACATGCGTAATATCCGCCTGTGCGAGCGATCCTGCGACTGTTCAGTATATCGCCGCTTTCGCAGGCTGCAGTATCGGCGAGTATTTCCGCGACAAGGGAGAAGATGCCCTGATCATTTACGACGACCTTTCCAAACAGGCTGTGGCCTACCGGCAGATCTCGCTCCTCCTGCGCCGCCCCCCCGGACGTGAGGCGTATCCCGGCGATATTTTCTACAACCACTCAAGGCTGCTGGAAAGAGCGGCCCGCGTGAGTCAGGAGTTGGGTGGCGGTTCTCTCACGGCTTTGCCTGTTATCGAAACACAGGCCGGTGACGTGTCGGCCTACATTCCGACAAACGTTATTTCCATTACAGATGGCCAAGTGTATCTGGAGCCTGCCCTGTTCTTCTCGGGCATCCGTCCGGCCATCAACGTCGGTTTGTCCGTGTCACGCGTCGGCGGTGCTGCTCAGGTGAAAGCCATGAAGCAAGTGGCCGGTACCCTGAAGCTCGATTTGGCCCAGTACCGGGAATTGGCAGCTTTTGCCTCGTTCGGAAGCGATCTGGACAAGGCCACACAGATGCAGCTTGAGCGAGGTGTTCGTCTGGTTGAGTTGCTGAAGCAGCCGCAGTTTCAGCCCATGTCTCTTGCGGAAGAGGTTCTGATCATTTTCGCAGGTACGAGAGGGTTCCTGGATAAGTATGCAGTTGCCAAAGTCAGGGAATATGAAGTGCAGGTTATTGCGTTTGCCAAGAATAAATATCCGCAGGTCATGGATGAAATTGATAACAAGATGATCATCAGTCCCGAACTCGAGAAGCAGCTGAAGGATATGCTCACGGAATTCGATTCCGTGTTTGTAGCGGGTTAAGATCTGTTCAAGTAGAGTACAACCGAAAAAAGGGAGATTAGTTTAATGGCCGCGTTAAAGGACATTAAAAGAAAAGTTAGCGCTGTTCAAAAGACAAAGCAGATCACCAAGGCCATGAACATGGTCGCTGCCTCCAAGTTCAAGTCGGCGCAGATGAGGATGGAAAATTTCCGGCCTTATGCGGCGAAGTTCATGGATGTTCTGAGCAGTCTGGCCTTGCGTGTAGATGCCAATTCGCATCCCCTGCTCGCCGTCAGAGAAGCGAAACGGCTCCGGGTGATCTGCATGACCTCCGATCGGGGTCTGTGCGGCGGTTTTAACAGCAATCTGATCAAGGCGACGGAAAAGTTCATCAAGACCAGAAAAGATGAGGGCAAGGAAGTTACGCTGGTACCGATCGGCAGAAAATCAAGGGACTACTTTCGGAAAAGACAGCCCATCAGGAATGACCGGGCCGATGTCTTCAATAAATTTGACATGAGTCTGGCCGTAAACATTGCCCGGGACGTCGTGCCTCCGTTTATAAAAGAGGAATATGATGAACTGTATCTGGTCTATAATCAGTTCGTCAATGTATCCGTTCAGAAACCCATGGTCGTCCGGCTGTTCCCCCTTCCCACGATCGGTGCGGACGAAGATGTAGATCCGGAAAAGCGTATTGACTATATCTATGAGCCCTCAGACGAGATCCTGCTGGAGAGACTGCTCCCCATGTATGTCCATGTTCTGATTTACCGTGCGCTGGTGGAAACATCGGCCGGTGAAAACGGAGCAAGGATGGCGGCCATGGACAACGCGACTCGAAACTGTGAAGAACTGATCGGATCGCTGACGCTCAAGTATAACAAGGCAAGGCAGGC
>CAYOYJ010000138.1:0-6330 GCA_964408155.1 uncultured Syntrophales bacterium | reverse complement strand
AACACCCAGTTATGCCAAGAAGGAAAGGGGGGGAATCCCGTGGGATGTGGGAGATCGCAATGACAACTCACAATTGTTCGGAAGGCCACAAATGACTGACACAAAGAAAATGCACAAAGCGACTTTCTCTGATAAAATGGCGCCTAAATCAGCCCAGGTCGTGGCTGCCTCATTTAAGAACCTTTGATTTTCCGGTTCAATACTGCGGCGATAATTTGGGTGAGGTGAAAGACTTGGGGGGGGGAGGATCGGCGAATGAGTTTTATCTATGTACAGGAAATTCCCATGCCGGGAGAAATTCTGGCAGATATGCCGTTAGATAAGAATTTGGAAGAGATCAAAATCAGGAGAGATCAGGAGATCAGGGATGTTTTTACAAAGAAAAGCGGCAAGTTTCTACTGATCATCGGACCCTGTTCGGCGCATGAGGAAGACGCCGTCTGCGATTACATTAGCCGTCTGGCCAAGGCACAAGAAATGGTCAGAGATAAGATCGTCATTATTCCACGCATTTACACCAATAAACCCCGGACGACCGGCAGCGGCTACAAGGGCATGGCGCACCAGCCGGATCCTCAGGAAGCGCCGAATATGGTCAGGGGCATCCAGGCGATCCGGAGGATGCATATCCGGGCCCTGAGGGAATCGCAATTGCCGGCGGCGGACGAAATGCTCTACCCGGGCAATTATCCATACCTGGAGGATGTGCTCAGTTACGTGGCGGTCGGGGCCCGGTCCGTCGAAAACCAGGCCCATCGTCTCACCTGCAGTGGGCTCGATGTGCCTGTGGGGATGAAAAATCCGACATCGGGCGATATCCAGGTGACCCTGAATTCGATCCAGGCGTCCCAAGCACCGCACACTTTCATTTATAACCGCTGGGAGGTTAAAACTTCGGGGAATCCCCTGACTCATGCCGTTCTGCGGGGTTCGGTCAATCACCTGGGGCTGGCCGTACCCAATTACCACTACGAGGATTTGATGGCCTTCGCCGAGGCTTATCTGAAACGGGATCTGGCGCACCCGTCCATTGTCGTGGACACCAATCATGCCAATTCCAATAAGCAGTTTTCCGAACAACCCCGGATTGCCAAAGAGATCATGCAAAGCAGGCAACATTCCGGAGTGCTACGGGGAATGATCTGCGGCATGATGGTTGAGAGTTTTATCGAAGAAGGCGCCCAGTCGTCCCGGGGAAAGATTTATGGCAAATCTATTACGGACCCCTGTCTGGGCTGGCTCGATACGGAAGAGCTTATTCTTGAACTGGCCGAAATGGTCTGAGAAAAAGGGCGTTAAGCGCTTTCCTTCAGGTAATACGTCAATCCGCTGGAGGCGATGACCAGAAGTCCCACAAACGAGATACCCCAGCTGAAGCTCAGGTAGTCGCCTGCCATGCCCAGCAGGTAGGGGATGATTCCGAGACCGAAAATGACCCCCAGGGTGACGATATAAGCCGTTGCCATACTGCGCAGGTTTTCCGGGAACATTCTGGCAATGGCGACCAATCCCACCGGGAAAAAGCCGAATCCGGCCGCTGCCTGGAGAAAGAGGACAATCTCCAGAATGCGGTCCTGGGTAAAGGCGAGAAAGAGGGTCAGTATGCCGGTTGTCAGAACCAGCCAGAACATGATTTTTTTCAGACTGAACCGGTCAATAATAAATCCCACGGCAACAGCGACAAAGATGCCGCCAAGACGGGATATGCCGAAAATCTCATTGGCATAAACCGGGTCCAAGTGACGTTCCTTGATGAGATAAAGCGGTGTGATGTAGTAAATACCCAGGTTAGCCCCTGAAGAGAAGATCCACATCAGGGTGATGATCCAGAGCGCCGGGTGACGCAGCAAAACCAGGCTGTTTCCACTCGGCAAGCGGCTGATTTTCAACTCGTCGGCGGCGCGTGAGAAAATAAGAAGATTCACCAGGGTGACGATGCCGAACACGATAAAGATATGCTTCCACGGCATATAATTTAGAAAAAACAGTGCAATAAAAGGGGCGCCGAAAATACTGAAGGATACGGCCGAGTCGTGAATCGCGATGGCTTTTCCCCAGGTGCGCATTCCAAAATAATGCGTTATCAGGGGGATGATCGCCGGCAAGTAAATGCCGGAGGCCAAGCCGAGGAAAAGCGACAGAGCGCAGAGAAGGGGAAAGCTGTCTGCACAGTAAACCAAAAAAAGGGCGCCACTCAGGAAAAACAGGGAGACCATAATGGCGCGTTTGTAGCCGAAGCGTCCGGCCAGCGTTCCGCTTGCCAGGATGGCGATACCGTAACCGAGGGCGTTGAATATGAAGAAAACGCCGGCTTGGGTATGCCGAACGGCAAATTCATCCTCAATCATGGGCATAAGCGGCGAGAAAATTGTCCGGATGTTGAAGTTCATGAACCACAGAAACCAGAAAAAGATCAGCAGCAAAAGACCTTGTCCCTTCAACACCGGGTAGCGAGCCATAGATGTGTAGGTACTCCTCAGATGAAATATGCCGATTAAACAGAGCCTGACAGCCGCTTTTAGCATGGTTCAGACAAACACGGTATCGAATTCTGGAGAAATTACCTGATTTGCAGCAAGACTTGTACGATGAAGAAACAGCGAATAACAAACAGCAAATGCGGATTGATCGGGACCGGTCTGATCCTGCTCATTTCGGTGGTAAGCATTTTTCTTGCGAGCACTGTTTCGATGGATCTGCCACCCGGGACACAGGCGCCCGCAACCTTAAGCGGGCATCTCCCCGGGTTACCGTGCAGACCCTGTGAGGCCTTCCATAAGCTCAACACGCAAATCCGTAACGGGCATATCGATAAGAACGAAGCTGCAGTCAGATTTAAAACGGTCATGGGGGACCTCAAAATTTTTACCGAAAAAACCAATCCACTGCGCGTTGCGCCCGGCCGCTGTGTGTTTCCCCTCAAGGGATCTGTACCGGCGTCGATCGGCGGGAAAAACGGCAGCGGTTATCTTGCCTTGGGGTATGATTACTTCGATGGGAACAATCACAGAGGGCATCCGGCGCACGACCTGTTTATTCGGGACAGTAATCAAAACAGCCGGGATGACGTAACGGGAGAACCGGTTTCCGTTCTCGCCATGGAGTACGGGCTGGTTGTTTCCGTCGAAAATACCTGGGAGCAAAACAGCCTTCTGCGGGGTGGACGATATCTCTGGATTTACAACCCACGGGACGACAGCCTGACCTATTACGCCCATAACGATGCCATTCTTGTGCGGATCGGCGACTGGGTCAAGCCCGGGCAACCTGTTGCGACAGTTGGCAGAACAGGTTATAACGCCTCACGAAAGCGGTCGCCGACACACTTGCACCTGATGCACCTGAAGATCGGAAACGGCTTGCCCCGACCCGAAAACCGGTTCAGCGAACTTTCCACATGCGTACGGAACTGAACCGTATAATACATAAAAATCAAAAGAAATTTAATCGTCAAGTCACTTGAAAAAGGTCTTTTATCACAGGAATATCCAGCCTTTTCCTGTCAATACAAGGTTGTCATTTTTACCGGATGTGGTAATAAGGTCGCAGAGTTTTAGAACCAAAACTTCAAATTGACGAACATTTTGGGGGAAATATGGATCCGGCAAAAGTTGTTGTTCGTTATGTTGATGGACGGATTGTCAAGGGATATACCCTGAATTTTTTTCCCAATAAAGATCAGTTTTACCTTCAGTCGCTTGACATATCGGAAGGGCAGGAACCGCTGAAGATCAAGGTTAAGGATTTAAAAGCCGTTTTTTTCGTCCGGGATTTTACCGGAAACCCGGATTACCGGGAGAGACGCAAGTTTGTGGAATTCGACCGGCCGCAAGGGCGTAAGATTGAGGTTTTGTTCAAGGATGGAGAACAGATGGTTGGGGCAACCATGGGTTATGACCGCAGCCGACTGGGGTTTTTTATTGTACCGGTTGACAGACAGGGCAACAACGAACGGGTTTATGTCGTTCAGTCGGCCATCGATATTGTGCGATTCATATAGCGGAGACGCCGCCTATCCCAGAAAGCCAAGCTGTTTCCGAATAAAATCCACCGAGGTCTGCCCCTTTTACGGAACCATAATTCCATCATTGACATGGACATCTCCCTCTGTTTATAGTCCCGCCGGCCGGACCGTTTCAGCGCCGGCAGGCCTTTTGGAAGGACTGTCACAACAAAGAACGCCATCGACAGGAGTCATCGCGCATCATGTCCGTTTATTTTCGACAATTCCGCACGGGGATCTTTATCATCTCTTCCATCATTTCACTATTGTTTGCTTCCCCACCTGTTGATTGTCACGGCTGGGAAAAAGGGGAGCCCATTCCTGCCGCTTCCCTGGACATCCCGGATAAGATTGAATTTGCCGGGGCCATGATTTTTCTGGACCGCTACGACATGCGCGAGCGTTTTGACCGTGAGCAGATGGCCTTTACCTACGCCTATGCTTCGACCATGGTGACGATCAAACGGGCCAATCTCTATTTCCCTGTTATCGAACCGATCCTGAAAGAAAACGGTATCCCCGACGACTTCAAGTATCTGGCCCTGGTGGAAAGCAATTTCAACACGCGGGCTTTCTCATCGGCCAAGGCGGCGGGTATCTGGCAGTTCATGCCTGAAACGGCCAAGCAGTACGGACTGGAAATTTCCGATGGTATCGATGAGCGTTACCACGTCGAAAAAGCGACCGTGGCGGCCTGCCGTTATCTGAAAGCTGCCTACGACAGATTCGGCGACTGGGCGACCGTCGCGGCGTCTTACAACGCCGGTATGGAGCGCATCAGCTCGGAACAGACCATGCAGCAGGTCGGCAACTTTTTTGATATGCTCATTTTCGACGAAACCAGCCGCTATCTTTTCCGTATCCTGGCGATCAAGGAGATTCTCAAGCATCCCCAGCAATACGGCTTCTACATCAAACGGGAACATCTGTATCCGACCATCGGTTTCTCCGAGGTGACGGTGAACGGGCCGGTCGAGGATTGGGCCGAATTTGCCAAAGGCTTTGGTATTACCTATGCTCAGCTCAAGGATTTCAACGTCTGGATTCGTGGGAACAGACTGGAAAACAAGGATTGGAAAACCTATGTCATCCGCATTCCTCACAAGGAGGACCTGACGTTCGATGTCAAACGGATCAAGGTCTACCAGGGGAACTGGGTGGTGGATTGACGGGACAGGAACTCCATCCCCGCAGGAGAGAAAAAGGACAACATGGATTTCTTGGCTTTACTGAAAGCGGTGATCCTCGGCATTGTCGAAGGGGCAACAGAATTTATTCCCGTTTCTTCGACGGGGCACCTGATTCTGTTTCAGCATTGGCTGGGATTTACCGGAGCCAGGGAAAACGCCTTCATTATTTTTATACAACTGGGGGCGATTATGGCTGTCGTCTGGCTCTACCGGAAGAAATTTCTTGCGATAGCTGTTAACTGGCCGCACGACGCCCGGGGCCGGTTATTGATCATGAATCTTGTGATCGCTACTTTACCGGCGGCAATCGTCGGTCTGCCCACGGAGGATTGGATTGAGTCCCATTTTTTCAAACCCGTTCCCGTTTCCCTAGCCCTGATTGCCGGAGGGGTGGCAATTCTCCTGGTGGAAAAATGGCGCCGGCGACCGGATATCGAGCACGTCGACCACATCCCCATGAAAAAGGCCTTCGGGGTGGGAATGATTCAGGTCCTGGCGATTCTTTTCCCGGGAATTTCGCGTTCCGGGGCCACAATTATGGGGGGGATGGTGATGGGTCTCTCCCGTGTGGCCGCCACGGAATTCTCATTTTTTCTCGCCGTACCTGCCATGTTGGGCGCGTCCTTGATCAAGCTGATTACACATCGTGAGGCGATCGCAGTCAGCGATGCTCCCCTGTTCGGGGTTGGTTTTATCGTTTCTTTTGTGGTCTCCCTTTTCGTCATTCGCGCCTTGCTGACTTTTGTCTCGGGACACACCTTCCATGTTTTTGCCTGGTACCGGATTCTCTTCGGCTTGGCCCTTTTTGCCTGCTGGGGCTTCGCCGGAGCCCTATAAAGAATTGCCGGGGGCAAATTAGCATGTCATAACACCATTTCAATCAGGCGGGGGCCGGGTTCAACCAGGGCGATTTTGAGCTCCCGTGCCAGGTCTTCTGCTGTTGTGACAGCGACACCGGGCACCCCCATGCCTTTTCCCAAGCTCACCCAATCCAGATTCGGATTCCCCAGGTCGATCAGGGACAGGGCAGGCGCACCCGGTTCGGTATAACCCACCCGATTCAGTTCCAGTCGGATGATATTGTAGTCGTCCCTGAAAAATATTTGATCTTATTGATATTATTTGTTTATTTATCAT
>CAYOYJ010000137.1:0-6454 GCA_964408155.1 uncultured Syntrophales bacterium | reverse complement strand
TTCGGCAACATGGTCCAGGGAACATTCTTTTTTTCAAGGAATCGGTAATACTTACCTTCCCGTTCCGCCTCGATCAAAGGCGTCTTGGAGTGCAGGGGCAGCAGAACCTTAACACATAAATGCTTATCCAGCGGATGGCCGTAACAGATGCGATGCAAACCCTTCCCCACCACGGGCGCCGATTCTAAATCCAGCATGGTTAATCCTCTCTCACTTTTCCATCTTGCCCCGCAGGTATCTGATATCCGACGTTATAAGCTCAGGTGCGTTTGTAGCCGTCTCGCTATGGTCCAATCATGACGTCACGGTACTCCCATATCCATTGCCGTTGATGCTTGTCAACATCTTTGTCTTCCCATTTCTCCGATTCATTTTTCCTCGCTTCGATTGTCGTCCTTATTGGAGTGATGGAATGAATTGTGATATGAGCAAGTGCGGCTGATCCATCTAATTCACACATCATGGAGACAACAGATGACCGATTTTAAAAAGGGGCTGCGGCTCTACGACCACCCGGATA
Organism: uncultured Syntrophales bacterium; assembly: GCA_964408155.1. Taxonomy (GTDB): domain Bacteria; phylum Desulfobacterota; class Syntrophia; order Syntrophales; family JAAYKM01; genus JAAYKM01. Next base: position 5,934 of record CAYOYJ010000137.1, on the reverse strand, counting down.
TCGTCCAAAGGCTGTTTTTCCCCCGCCGCGAATTCCTCGAAGACACGGAAAACCCAACCGCATTGAATTACCTCATTTCCGTGGAACCGGGGATTTCCATCGGCTGCCGTTTCTATCCCGTCCGACCTGATGCACCGAATATTCTCTTTTTCCATGGCAATGGGGAGACGGCGCCGGATTACGATTATGTCGCGCCGGTTTACCGCAAACTGGGTCTGAATCTGTTCGTGACGGATTACCGGGGCTACGGCATGAGCGATGGAAGCCCAACCGGCAGCGCCATGATCCGGGATGCCCACCCTCTTTTTCATGGGTTTACGGATTTTCTGGATGCACGACAATTTAATGGAAAGCGATATGTTATGGGTCGCTCCCTGGGAAGCGCCCCGGCAATCGAAATTGCCTATCATTATGCAGAGCAGTTAGCGGGGTTGATCGTGGAAAGCGGCTTTGCCTCGGTACAGAATCAGTTACGCAGAATCGGCATGGCCCGCTTCCTGGAACATGATCCCGAACCGATCGGTTTCGGGAACGATATTAAAATCAAGGAAATTAAAATCCCGACCCTTATCATCCACGGCGAGCGGGACGAGATCATTCCCGTCTCGGAAGGACGAACATTGTACGATCTCTCCGGCTCCACTCGAAAATTTGCGCATTTCATTCCCCGGGCCGGCCACAACGATCTCCTGATGCAGGGGCTTATGGCGTACATGCGCGCCATCGAGACCTTTATTCTGGACACATGACCTCAACCGAACGAACTGCGAAATACATGAACTGTAACTGGATGTTTTATTTATAAAATGATACGTACAGGTCCAACATGTCCATCATCCTCCCCGAAGGAGAGCCTTTCATGAGCGCGCTGTATTTATTGATCGGCAGTTTATGCGTCTTTGCCTTGGCCTACCGTTATTACGCCGCTTTCATCGCCGCCAAAGTCCTGATGCTGGACGATCGGAATATCGCACCGTCCGTTACCTGCAATGACGGCCAGAACTACGTACCGACCAACAAATGGGTCGTCTTCGGACACCATTTTGCCGCCATCGCCGGCGCCGGGCCCATGATCGGGCCGGTCCTGGCCGCCCAGTACGGCTGGGGGCCGGGTTTTTTCTGGATTTTGCTGGGATCAGTCTTTGCGGGTTGTGTCCACGACATGATTATCCTCTTCGCTTCTTATCGCCATAAGGGCCAGTCTCTTTCCGTTATCGCCGCACGGGATGTCAGCCGGGTTACCGGCGCGGTGACGGCCGTGGTGATTCTTTTCATCATCATATGCGCCCTGGCCGGTCTGGGTGTGGCGGTCGTCAATTCCCTGTTCAACAACCCGTGGGGCGTCTTTTCCATTACCATGACGATCCCGATTGCCATGGTCATCGGCATGTACATGTTCAAGATCAGACCGGGCGCCATTCTGTCGGGATCCATTGTCGGCGTAACGATGGTTTGCCTCGCTGTGTTCCTGGGACCCAAGATTGCTGATTCCGCTATCGCCGCCTGGTTTACCTTCGACAAGAAGCAGATGTCGATCCTTTTGCCCCTTTACGGTTTCTGCGCAGCTGCCATTCCCGTGTGGCTGCTTCTGGCGCCGCGTGATTATCTGAGCACCTTCATGAAGATCGGCGTCGTCGTCGCTTTGGCCATCGGACTGTTTTTCGTCAATCCGACCATCAAAATGCCCTTCACGACCTCGTTCATGTCCGGCGGTGGTCCCATCATCCCCGGCCCCTGGTGGCCCTACGTGTTCATCACCATCGCCTGCGGCGCCATTTCCGGGTTTCATGCCCTGATCGGCTCGGGGACCACACCGAAGATGATCGAGCATGAATCGGAAATCCCCCTCATCAGCTACGGCGCCATGCTGACGGAAGCCTTTGTGGCGGTCATGTCCCTGCTGGCCGCGGTCACCCTCATTCCCGGCGACTACTTTGCGATCAACACGTCCGCCGAAGCCTTCCAAAAATTGAATATGCAGATCGTCGACCTTCCCGTCCTGAATCAACTGGTGGGGCTCGACGTCGCCCATCGTCCCGGGGGGGCCATTTCGCTGGCGGTCGGCATGTCCCATATCTTTGCCAATATCAGTGAAGGCCTCCGTCACACTATGAAATACTGGTTCCAGTTCATCATCATGTTCGAGGCCCTCTTCATTCTGACCACCATCGATGCCGGAACCCGCGTGGCCCGCTATATTTTGCAGGATATCCTCGGTTACGCCTATCAACCGCTGAGCCGGAAGGACTGGATACCCGGTTCTGTGGTCACCAGTGCCCTCGTTTCGCTGGCTTGGGGCTACCTGCTCTATACCGGCGATATTTCCTCCATCTGGCCCATGTTCGGCGCCACGAACCAGACCCTCTCCGCCCTGGCCCTGGCCATCGGCACCACGATCATCCTGCGGATCGGCCGGAAAAAGGTTTACGCCCTCATCACCCTGATCCCCTGCATCCTGATCACGGTCACGACTTTTGCCGCCGGCGTCATGAACATCCAAACTTACCTCGGTAAAAATCAGATGTTGAACGCTTGGCTGAGTTTGGCCATCCTGGTCCCGGTGGTGATTATCATTGTCGACAATATCCGGGTGTGGCTGAAGCTGCTCCGGACGGAACGACCTGTCGGGATGAACGACGACCGGGAGGCGATCTACTGCCCGCTCATTCCTGAGCGGGCCAAGATGGATACGCGGCCGTAAGAGACTGAAACCATTCCTGTATTGAACTTTAATAAACGTTCTTTTTTCATTGCGCCGAAGCAGCAGGAATCTGCTCTGGTGTCTTCTTTTTCACCAGGAAATACAACGTGCCCTTTTCCTTGATGCTTCCGGCAACATGTTCGGCTGCTTTGCCGGAGCCGCAGAAAAGGTCGATGCGACCGGGTCCCTTGATCATGCCGCCGGTATCCTGCAGAAGTGTAAACCGGGAGAAGGGCTCCCAGGAGAGAAGGTTTCCCGCCTCATCCAGAACCGGCTTGCGTAACTTGACGAAGGCAAGCCCACCGCGGGGAAAAACAGCGGGGTCGGACGCCAGGGATCTCCCCCCCGTCAGCGGGACATCCAGCGCCCCGACAGGACCGACTTCGACAACTCGAAAGAAGATATAGCTCTCGTTTTTGTAAAGCAGTTCCAAGTCTTCCGGATGTTCCTGAAGATACTTTTTCACCTTTTGGTGCGACACTTGAGCAGAGGTAATCTTTCCGTTTTCCAGGAGGCACGAGGAAGCACCCTTGAAGGCACGGCCGTTGGTCTGGGCGAAATTGACCCGCATCTCCTTCCCATCCGGCAGAATGATTTTTCCTGAGCCCTGGATGTGGAGATAAAAAAGTTCGACCGGATCGTCCACCCAGACAATCTCCAGACCCTTACCGGTCAGAAAGCCTTCCCCGTCAATTTCCGCCCGGCTGGGATAAGGCACGAGCTGTCCCTTTTCCACGCGGCCGATGACTCTTTCCCCCCTGTATTTATTAAGGAATTTCCCAAGATAGACCACAACGGCATCGTCCGGCACCCGGTAAATGGGGTAGCGGAACCGGTCGGTTTTCTCCAGCGAACCGAAAAGGACCGGCTCGTAGTAACCGGTAAAGACGACCCTGCCGGGTTCTCCGCTTTCGGAAGATCGATAAATATCGAAAGATTCAAGAATTTTCAGGTTTCGTTCCTCATCGGAGACGGTATTGAGCCAAATAGCCTGAAAAAGAAGGAGAGAGTCTTTCAAGTCCTGAACGCTGTAGTAGGTCTCGCCGATACGGTACTGCAGACCCGGATCAAGCCGGTCATAGTATTGCAGGCTGCGCCCCACCGCCAGGACCAGCGATTCCGGGGCGAGGTCATCGCCGACAAAAGAAACCTCTCCGGTTTCAACCCGAAAAAGAGGATAAATAATTCCCGTATCTTTATAAACAATCGGCGGTTTGGTAACCGGTATCTCCGTGAGAGGCTTTTCCGGCAGGGAGGTTGCCACCGGAGGTATAGGTTCAGGCGTATCCTTTCGGATGACGGGAGCGGGGGTGCAGCCGGAAAAAAGAAAAAGCAGAATCAGTACAAGAAAACCAAAACACCGGAAACACGTCATAGTTCCAAAATCATGGCCGTTTCATCACAGAAATCCGGATACTTGGAACAGCGGAAACAGTCGGACCAGATCTTTTCCGACAGGGTGGAACGATCCACCTCATGAAACCCGAGACGACTAAAGAACTCTGTCTGATACGTCAGGGTGAAGATGCGAAACAACTCCAGAGTGATGGCTTCGGAAATGCAGGCCTCCACCAATTTTTTGGCAATCCCCTGCCGGCGGTGTTCTTCATCGACATAAAGAGAGCGGATTTCCGCCAGGTTCTCCCAGATGATGCTCATGGCACAGATGCCGATGGTGGAACGCTCATCCTTATCATAATAAACAAAGAAATCCTGGAGGTTCCCGTAGATGTCCATGAGAGAGCGGGGCAGCATTTCTCCCTTCTGGGAAGACTGGTTGATCATCCTGTGAATGGCCCGGACATCGCCGATACGTGCTTTTCTCAACATGGACCCGTATTTCCTTTTTTCGTTCGGTACCTCGTCGTATACCTTTTCCGGTCAAGGGCGTCAAAACAATATGCGGCAGTCGAGCCGGCGATCCAAATCTATGCCTGCTGCTCCGTCTTTTGACCAAGGGCGCGTCTGTACTCGCCCGCATATTTTTTGGCAATTTCAGTAAAACTGCCGCCTCCCATCATGTGGGCAATCTCATCGATGCGTTCGTCCTCCGACAAGACGGTGAGGCGGACATGGGTCCGGCCGTCAGCAACCGCCTTGGAAATTCGGAAATGGTGGTCCCCAAAGCAGGCGATCTGGGGCAGGTGGGTAATGCAAAAGATCTGGTGCCTTGCTGCCAGATCACGGAGTTTTTCGCCGATCACCTCCGCTGTGGCGCCGCCGACGCCGCTGTCCACTTCGTCGAAGATCATCGTGGCCACCGGGTCGGTCTGCAGCATGATCCGGCGCATCGCCAGAATAATGCGGGAAAGTTCCCCTCCGGAAGCAATACGCGCCATGGGCTTCAAGATCTCACCGATATTTGTGGAGAGATAAAATTCGACCTGATCCCACCCTTTCGGGCCTAACGCAAGACCCTTTTCCGCATGCCAGGCGAACTTGACCTGAAAGGCGGCGGCAACCATTTTCAGCGTTTTGAGTTCCTCCCCTATCGCCTGCTCCATCCGGCGGGCCGCCTCCTGACGTGCCTCCGACAACAGCCGGGCCTTTTTCTCAAGTTCCTGAAGGCTCGCGCTGATCCGGGCATCCAGTGCTTCCATATCCTCGCTCAACAGGGAGAGATCTTTCAATTCGTCGGCAATGGTCTCGCGCTGAACTAAAATATCGCCAACCGTTTGGCCGTATTTGCGCTTCAGTTTCTGAAGGATTTCCAAACGATCTTCAACGGCAACCAAACGCTGAGGATCGCTGACCAAAGTCTGGCGATAATCCCGAAGGGCGAAGGCAATTTCCTCAAGCTGGTAGTAAAGGGCATCCAGATCTTGGGACGGCGTCGAAAACCGGTCGTCGATGTCGTTGACTGCTTTGATTTCGGTCTGCACGGATCGGAGCAATGTCAAAACCGATTTCTCACGCCCATAGAGATCGTCAAAGGCGGCGGCGGTATGTGTTTCCAGTTTGGCAATGTTGGAAAGAATTTTTTTCTCTTCCTGTAACGCCTCTTCCTCCCCTTCCCTCAATGCAGCCTGGTCAATTTCCCGCAGTTGGAAAGTAAGATGGTCGAGTCTTTCGCTCCTGTTCTTCGCACGTGCCTGCAGTTCACGACGCTGCTCCTGAAGGACCTGGTATGCCCCATACACTTCTGCGTATTCGCTCCTTTGAGCAAGCAACAGGCCGAAGTCATCCAGAATATCAATGTGATTGTCCGGATTCAGAAAAACTTGATGCTCACG
>CAYOYJ010000136.1:0-6471 GCA_964408155.1 uncultured Syntrophales bacterium | reverse complement strand
GAACTTCTGTCGGAAGCGGCCAACCCCTTCAGCCGGGAGGAATATTTGAAGGGAAACCAGACGCCGGTCTTTTTCGGCAGCGCCGTCAACAATTTCGGCGTTCGGGAGCTCTTGAACACCTTTGTCGAACTGTCTCCCGCACCGTCGCCGCGAGAGGCGACCACCCGCATGGTAGACCCCGCGGAGGAGGATTTTTCCGGCTTCGTTTTTAAGATTCAGGCCAATATGGACCCGGCCCACCGGGACCGGATCGCCTTCTTACGGATCTGTTCCGGGCGTTTTTCCCCGGGCATCCGGGTGCGGCACCACCGTCTCGGGAAGGAAATCCAGATCAACCAGGCCACCATGTTCATGGCCCAGGAGCGAAGTCACGTCGAGGAAGCCTTTCCCGGCGACATCATCGGTATTCACAACTACGGAACGATCAAAATCGGCGACACCTTTACGAAAAAAGAAGCCTTGCGCTTCACGGGGATTCCCAATTTTGCCCCCGAGCATTTCCGCCGGGTGCGGCTCCGCGATCCCCTGCGGTCGAAGCAGTTGGAGAAAGGTCTGACCCAGCTTGCCGAGGAGGGGGCCGTTCAGCTCTTCAAACCCCTGGGGCACAGCGATTTCATCCTGGGGGCCGTCGGCGTCCTGCAGTTCGACGTGATCCTCGCCCGCCTGCGGGATGAGTACAATGTCGATTGCCTCTGCGAAGCCATCGATTACACGACCGTCCGCTGGATTCACTGCGATACCAAGATCACTCTCAAGGAATTCGAGAAGGCTGCCAAATCCTACCTGGCCCACGATGCGGAAGGGAACCTTGCTTACCTCGCCCCGAACGAATGGCGTCTTCAGGACACGAAGAAGCAGTGGCCGGACATCGTTTTTCACGCGACCATCGAGCACAACTACGCCCGGGACTAAGTCAAACCGTCATCAAAAGCTTGCCTGGAACCATCCGATATCGTCCTTTATTATTCAATGATATTAGTGGATTATATTTCTTATGACCGATGATGTGAGAAGATCATCCGTTTTTCAGGTGAGTTGGAACCCCTTTTCCCGGAACAGACGGAGACATGCAGTTACGACTGCGGGATCATAGAAAACGCCTCGATGGTCTTCGATTTCGCGGAGGGCGGCGTCAATGCCCACGGAAGGCCGGTAGGGGCGGTGGGAGGCGATGGCTTCGACCACATCGGCGCAGGCAATGATGCGGGCTTCGATGAGAATTTCGTCACCCTTTAACCCCAGAGGATAGCCGGTGCCGTTGTATCGTTCGTGATGCTGGCGCACAATGTCCGCCAGCGGCCAGGGGAAGTTGATGTCCTTCAGCATCTGATAACCGGCTTCCGCGTGCGTTTTGACCAGTTCATACTCAATGTCCGTCAATTTTCTCGGCATGGACAAAATCTCCGCCGGGATAGAAATCTTGCCGACGTCATGGACGACACCGGCCATCCGGATGCCGTCGATCTGCCCGGAAGGCAGATGCATTTCCGTGGCAATGGCCCGCGCCAGATTTGCTACCCTTCTCTGATGACCGGATGTATAAGGGTCCCTTAATTCGACGGCATTGACAATCACGTCGATAATGCAGCCCGTCGCCTTCCGCAGGCGCTCCATGGCCTGTACGATGGCATCGCTCGTCCGTTTCCGTTCGGTAATGTCCCGGATAATGCTGAGAAAAACCTGTTTTTTGCCCATGGTGACGGACCGAACGCTGACTTCGACGGGGAAAACGGTTCCATCCCGGCGGATGTGTTCGGTTTCAATGACCACGTTTTCCTCGTTGATCCGCTGTAAATCCTTTTGTAAGCCTTCATGCAGATAGGGCGCCCGCAGATCAAAAATCGACAGGGAAAGCAGGGTTTCCCGGTCGTAACCGTAGGTCAGCACAGCCGCCTGATTTCCATCCAGAATTTTCCCATCCTTGCCGATGAACAGGATGATTTCTCTTGTATTTTCGGAAAGGAGCCGGTACCGTCTCAGGGCGTCTTCGCCTTTCTTGCGTTGGGTGATGTCCTCAACCGTGCCCTCGAAAAAGAGGATGCGTCCTTCGGCGGTTTTTACTGCTCGCGCATTGATCAAAACCCAAATTATTTTGTCGTTTTTGTGCAGAGTTTGTGTTTCGAAATTTCTGATGATACCGCTGCTTTTGATAAGTCTCCGAAAAGAGGACCATTCCTGCGGGTTGGCAAAAAGCTGTTTCCCGATACTGGCCGCATGGGCGGTCATGTCCTGCTGTGAATCATAACCGTGCATGCGGGCCATGGAAAGATTGATACTGATAATTCTGCCGCCGGGTGCGCACTGAAAAATTCCCTCGACGGCGTTTTCCACAATGCTCCGGTATTTCTCTTCACTTTGACGCAGGGCATATTCCGCATCCTTGCGCTTGCTGATATCTTCAACCACGGAGATAAAGTACAGAGGTTTCCCGTCCGGACTGCGGGCCAGTGACGCCGTCACATTGACCCAAATAGCGGAGCCGTCTTTGCGCCGGTAACGTTTTTCATGGGCGGAAGTTTGGATTTCGTTTCGGGCCAGTCGGCGGGCTTGCTGCAGATCAATCCCCAGATCTTCGGAATGGGTGATTTGTTGAAAGGTTTTGGTGAGAAGCTCCTCGGCGGAATAACCGCAGATATCACAATAACGCTGATTGACACGGAGAAAGGCGCCCCTCAGATCGAGATGGGCGATCCCCACGGCGGCCTGTTCAAAGGTATTGCGGAAACGTTCCTCGCTGTCCCGCAGGGCCGCTTCGGCTTTTTTCTGAGGGGTGACGTCATCATAGACGGCGACCACTTCACCGGAAGGCAGCTTGAAAACATAATTTTCCCGCCAGCCCCGAACCCGTTTATCCTCGTAAAATGTCGCCGGATAGGCTTCCGCCTTGCCCGTCCGATAGACCCTTCTCAGAACCTCGAACAAGCCGAAAGTTTTTACGCCCGGGAAGGCGGCCACCACGGATTTTCCGATGACGGTCTTATCAACTTTTTCGATCATTTTTGCCGCTTGATTCATATTAACAATAACAAAGTCTTTACCATTGTTACGAGTCTGGTAAATAACGACGCCGCTTTTCATATTTTCAAACAGCGCCTGAAATCTTTCCAGATTATCCATGGCCGCCTGCTCGATCTGTTTCCAGGCCGTAATGTCTGTGAACATGGATAAAGAACCGATTAACCGGCCTCTTTCCCGCAGGGGTGTTGAGGAAACAAGGGTGTGGATTTCGGTCCCGTCCTTGCGGCGCAGGCGTCTTTCGTACTGCTGGGCCTGGCCTTTCCGCCTCAAGGTAATTCTTTCGGCATGATCCGGCAGATCCTCGGCGAACATGAAATCGATCAGCGTTCTGCCGTCCATTTCCTTCACATCATATTGCAGCATGGCGGCCATCCGTGCATTAACGAAGGTCGTGCGGAAATAATCGTCCATGACCCAGATGCCTTCGGCGGCTGTTTCCACGATTTTCCGGTATCTTTCTTCGCTTTGCTTGAGGGCGTTGTCCGCAAGCTTCTGATCGGTTATGTTGCGGATGCACTCGATGGCGCCCGTCAGTTCACCCTCGGCATTGGTAAGCGGTGCGGCGACGGCGGAAAAATAAGCGACTTTTCTTCCGGTCAGTGCGGGTGCATGACCTTCACCGTACAGAAAATGCTTTCTCTTTTTGATAGAGGTATAGCGATCTTCAAGTTTTAAATGGGGGTAAAAGAAGAGATCGATCAAAATGGGTCTGGCAACCCCATAAAAAGGCACCGCGTAGGCGTAATCCCCTTTCCCCAGGATCGATTCCTTGGAGATGCCGGTAAGTTTTTCTGCCGCTTTGTTCCAGGCAATGACTTTCTGCTGTTTGTCGATAATGAAGGTGGCGTCGGGCAGATACTCGACGATGTCGAATACTTGCTCTTTATCCGTGGAGATGTTTCCTCTGATGGCGGGTTTCTTGCCCCCGGTATGATTCCCCATTGCCACTCCGGATTGATACAGCGTGAATTGTGGATGGAATATAATATATCGGAAACGTAAAAGAAAGTATTTTTGAAGCAACAGGGAGTTGCAAGGCAAGAATCTAACCTTCCTCTTGGCTGATGCATTTTTCTCACACCGGGGACCCGGCTAACTGTGATATCGGAAACAGTTCCCATTGTCATGGGTTTCCTCCTGTTGTTATGTAACTCCTGAAGGTCTAAATGCCTGATCCGTGGATAGGTGTTCAAACCTGTTCGGTTTTCGTGGGCGGGTATTCGTGCGAATTGTGTTTCTAAGCAGAGGTGGACATATGACCGTCGAAACGATTTTCATGGACGAAAAGGAATACAGAAGAATCTATCTTTTCAAAGAGGTCGGCATTGAATCCATTCGCGGCCTGCTCGACACCTGTGTCGTAAAAAGCGTGGAACGCGGGGAAATCCTGATGTGTCCGGGCCAGACCAACCAGACTGTTTACTGCATCCTGGAAGGTTCTCTTCGCATTCATACGGATTCCCTGCGCAGCATTCCCGATGCAATTTTAGGGGCCGGTGAAAATGTCGGCGAGATGTCCGTGATTGATCAGGAACCGACGACGGTTTTCGTTGTGGCCAATGAGGCATCCCGGCTGTTATGCATCGAGGAAGATATTCTCTGGTCTTTGGTACATGCGTCCCATGCCGCAGCCTGTAATCTTCTTCTCGGTATGACCCGGCGCTTGCGTCATGCGGACAATATGCCGGGTGAGGACAACCGGATCGAACTGGAATTCCGTCGTTACGGGACCATTGACGCCCTCACGGGTTTGAGGAATCGGGACTGGCTGGATCAGACCTTGGCCCGGCATGTCCAGCATGCTCATGACAGCGGCACGCCCCTGTCGCTGGTCTTGATCGGGGTGGATCACTTTCGCCGCTTCAATGAACAATATGGTTTCAGTTACGGCAATCGAGTTTTTTATTCCCTGGCGCATACCATCAGTGATCATCTACGGCCCACAGAAATTGTCGGCCGCTACAGCGAGAGCAGTTTCCTGGTCCTGCTCCCCGATAAAAATCTGGAAATGGCTTTCGCGATTGCCGAAAGGCTTCAAAAGGAAATCGCCGACGCCGTGCCGGTTCGTCCCGATGGGAGGCGGAAACCCCATCCCGGAATATCCTTGGGCGTTGCGGAATTACAGCAGAAGGATACCCTGTGGACCCTCCTGCAGGAAGCCGAAGCGGCGCTTTTTCGAGTCAGGGACGCAGTGGACTATGCTCTGTCCGAATAGGTGCGTCAACGACTCACCGCCAGCTGTGATCCAATCTCAACCATGAGTTCATGAATCAGCTCTTCTTCCCTGTCCGATCTTTGCCTTGACAGGTTACCAAGCCCTGTTGTATGCCCTTACATCCCGTTTATATTGAGCAACATTAAATCGCTGGGACTGCTTGGCGAAAGCAATGGTCATAGCGGTTTTTCGGTATAATCGTTATGACAAAAAGAATATAACGTTCAATTGCGAAAGGGAGACGAATTGATGAAAAGCCGTTACCTGGAGACGGAAAAGGCCGTGGGGAAAGTGCTCTGTCATGACATGACACAGATCATCAAAGGTGTACATAAGGGTCCCCGATTTAAAAAAGGGCATGTCATCCGGGAGGAGGATGTTCCGGTTCTGCTCAGTATGGGGAAACACCACATCCAGTTGATGGACCTCGATCCGGGAGAACTTCACGAAGAAGATGCGGGGCTGCGCCTTGCCGAAGCCGTTGCCGGGCCCGGATTGGCCCTCAAAGGTCCCGTTGAAGGGAAATACGAACTGATCGCGACGACCGCCGGCCTGCTTAGAGTTGACGCGAAAACACTCCTTAAAATTAACCGCATTCCCCAGATCGCGATCGTAACCCTGCACGACTTGACGCCGGTCCATAAGGGAGAAAAGGTGGCGGGAGCGAAGGTTGTTCCTCTCGTTATCGAGGAAAAGCATGTCACGCGGGTCGAGGCCCTGGCCAAGCATGCATTTCCTTTGATTGCCGTGAAGCTCTATCGCAAAATCAAGGTAGGCGGCGTAATTACAGGAAGGGAAGTCTGTGAAGGCCGGATCGACGACGGGTTTGGGCCTGTCCTGCACGATAAAACAGCGGCCTTTGGCCTTGAACCTCCGAACCTTACCTATGTCAGCGACGATCGGGAGAAGATCACGCGGGCGATTCTGCATCAGCTTGACAAGGGTTGCGAACTGGTTCTGGTGACGGGCGGCATGTCCGTTGATCCGGACGATGTGACGCCGGCAGGCATCCGCATGACAGGGGCAAAGATTATCCGTTATGGGGCGCCGGTCATGCCCGGCTCCATGTTCCTCATGGCCTATAAAGGGGATATCCCCATTATTGGTGTTCCCGGTTGTGCCATGTACGCCGATACAACAATTCTGGATCTCCTGTTGCCCCGGGTGCTGGCGGGTGAGAAAATCACCGTTGATGACATTGTGCGTTTTGGTCATGGCGGACTGTGCCGGGGTTGTGC
>CAYOYJ010000135.1:0-6485 GCA_964408155.1 uncultured Syntrophales bacterium | reverse complement strand
GCCAGCCTGGAACAGATCAACCGTATTGTGAAAGCAATTGAGCAGGCCAGGCCCGATCTTCTTGTCTGTACGGGAGACCTCATGGACGGGCAGCCCGATTCCTTCGCCCCCCAGTTGGCTCCGCTTCGCCGGATCAACCCGCCATACGGAAAATACGCAGTCACAGGGAATCATGAATACTACGTGGGGTTGGACAGGGCCCTCTCCTGGCTGAAATGGTCCGGATTCAGGGTGCTTCGAGGGGAGACCGTCCACGTAACCCGTTTCCTTAGTCTGGTCGGGGCGGACGATCATGAAGCCTTTCGTTTGCGACCGTCATCCCCAAACCCGGAATCGGAGCAGGCCGTGAAGACGTCATCCGGTTGTTTTACACTGTTTCTCAAACATCGGCCCCTGATCGATCCGGGTATCATGAACACGGCAGATCTTCAACTCTCCGGCCACACCCATCAAGGGCAGATATTTCCCTTCGGACTTCTGACCCGCCTTTTTTTCCCTTACCACAGCGGTCACTTTACCCTGCCCAATGGTTTTCAACTTTATGTCAGCCGCGGCTCCGGCACCTGGGGACCACCCATGCGTTTTCTGGCCCCGCCGGAGATCACCGTAATCGACCTGGTCGCGGCGGAAGGGACAAAACGCAAGTGAGCATAACCCTTTATCGCGATTCCGAAAAATTCGGACATCTGAGCGTGGACAATGAACAGTCATCAGGAGGCCGGTATGAAAAAGAACCACTACCCGGGGGGGCCGTTAGTACTTGTTATCGCATATCTGATTTACACCGGAGTTCGTCCCTATGATTGTTAACCTGGCTGATGGAGGTTCTGCCCGTCCTCCTCGCTGTGCCGATTCTCACCTTGATCCGCAGGAGATACAAACTGACGCATCTCCACTGTTTCCTGATCTTTAGCCATGCCCTGATCCTCATGACGGGCGGTCAGTACACCTATGCGCGGGTTCCCTCAGGGATCCTGGCTGCAGGGCCGGTTCGATTTGCGCCGGAATCATGACGACCGGATCGGTCACATGGTGGCCCGCCGTTATTCTGGGGCAAGGGGCGGATGCGTTTTCGGGCACACAGGGCGATTCCTGGGACACCCAGTGGCATGTATTCCCGCCGGAGTTCCGACTTCCGCAGAAGCTTACATTGCCGCGTAACCGATACTTCGGCCTCTCTGTCGATCATCGCTTTGCGCTCGTATCGCCGATGCGAACGAGCGCGCCTGATAAAAAATCATTTTCCATCGACAACTGGCCGATCTTGGCGTGAAGATCTTTCACCGTCGGACCCTGATCAATCTTCCCGCCCTTGCTGAATATCTCCTCCGCATGGGCCAGTAGCTGCTTCTTCCACTCCGTAATCCGGTTGGGATGTGGAATTCTCCATCTAATGATTGATTTTACCTCTCTGCATCTCCCAGTTGACACAATCTTCCGGCAACAATATACTTGAACACTCGCTGAGTGTTAAATCATGAGCGAAATTAAAAAGATGGAGGCGAATCGCGCATGGACAAACCGCCCGAGGACGAACAACGCGAAGAACAGGACCGGGGACGCGTCGATCCGTCCATCCACGGTACAGTGGAATTTCTTGTCCGGCGGATGCGTCACAAGGGTGATCTGCCCACCTTTTCCCGCCATATCATCGAAATCAACAATAAACTCGCCTCGTTAACCGCTATCAACCTTTCCTCCACGGGTGACCTGGCGAATGTCATCCTGAAGGATTTTTCTCTGACCAATAAGCTTCTGCGAGTCGTCAATTCCGCTTTCTACGGCAACCTTTCCGGCCGGGTGACGACGGTCTCCAAGGCGGTGTTTCTACTCGGCTTCGAAAAGGTGCGGATGATCGCGGCGGCGCTGATGATCTTCGAGCACCTCCAGAACAAATCGGAACTGGCGGAACTGCAGGAGGCCACGGTGGCGTCCTATATGAGCGGCATCCTGGCGATGGATCTGGCGGAGCAGATGAGAGTGGACCGCAAGGAAGAGGCGTTCATCTGCGCCATGCTCTTCAACCTGGGAAAGGTGCTCGTCATCTGCTACTTCCCGGAAGAGTACCAGGAAATTAAGCGACGGATGATCGAAAACAGCATCGACGAGGGCAGCGCCGCCCGTTCCGTCCTCGGGATCGCCTACAAGGAACTGGGGATGGCCATATCCAAGTCCTGGAATTTCCCGGATAAAATCGTCCACAGCATGGATGAACTTCCGTCCGAGGACATCAGAAAGCCACGCACGGAACAGGAGGTCATGCAACATCTGGCCAATTATTCCAACGACCTGTGCGACATCGTGACCACCAGCCGGGAGGGTGACATGCATGCCGCCCTAGACAGCCTCGCCAGACGCTACCAGAACAGTATTGCCTTAAGCGTCGTCCAGTCGGTCACCCTTCTCGAAACGGCGACATCCAAGGTCGATCAGTATTCGGAAGTGGTCCGGGTCAATCCCAAGGCGAGTTCCTTCCTGAAAAACATTAAAAAGCTGGGGCAACCGGAGCGAGCCGGCGGCGCAGAAGCAGGACCCGAAAGGCGGCCGGCGCCGATGGCTGGCTCATCCGGGACATCGGCCGACTTCCTTCCGAGGATGAACAGGGCGGAAAGAGAACAGGTCCAGACCCTCCAAAACGGCATCCAGGAAATTGCCGATGCCATGAAAGGCACCTACAAACTTGGCGATGTGATCTATATGATCATGGAAACCATGTACCGGGGCTTTCTGTTCGACCGTGTTGTTTTCGCCATGCGGGATGTCAGCCGTGTGAAGATGGTGGGCCGGTTCGGCCTTGGTGACGAAATCGACGGTATAATCAGGTGCTTTAACTTTGCGATCCGCTCCGCACCCGACATCTTCAACATCGCCATTGCCAGGGCCAAGGGCATCGTCATCAACGACGCCGAAGCGCCCGGTATCGTCCGGAGCCTGCCTGAGTGGTACCGCCTGACCATCTCCGCTCCGGCATTTCTCATCTACCCGATTGTCGTCAGGGAGATCTGCATCGGGATAATTTACGCCGACCGCAAGACGAAGGGCGTCCTGCTGACAGAGTCCCAGATGGAGCAGATGGAAGAATTGAGGAACCTGGCGGTGAGCGCCATCGAACAGAAACGTCAAGGCGAGGCCTGAAAAGCCGGACGGTCGAACAATGAACACTTTTTGATACCGTGGTGCGGATTATCAAAACCCGGTAGTTGAAAATGAACAAAGCTTATTGTTTTGAAACTTCAGAAGATGTGTGTTATATGACGCACTACTTAAAGTTCTTTGTTTAAATAAGATGTTTAATTTCGGTCAGATGCGTAACTTTAAGAGCCCGGAGGCATTTGAAAATTTGATTCCGATGTTCATTTCATTCATCATGGAGACGGCATGGTTGATACCCTTGACTCACTTATTGAAAAGATTAAACAGGAAGGCATAGAGGAAGCCGAAGCCAAAGCAAAACAGATCGAAGCGCAAGCCCGTGAACGGGCTCGTAAAATCATCGAAGAAGCAACTGCCGAAGCCGATAGAATTCTCTCTGAGGCGAAGCAAGATCTCGGAAAAATGCGCAAAAGTGACGAACTGGCTTTGGCACAGGCCAGCCGGAACCTACTCATTACGCTGCGTCAGGAAATCAACACAACCCTCCTGAAAGTCATCAAGGAAGAAGTTTCCGGCACTTTTTCAAATGAAATGCTCAGCCGCATCCTTGAAAAATTGATTCTGGAGCAGATTGCAAATCCGGATACGGAGTTTATTGTCGTCCTTACACCGGAAGAATTGACTGCCCTGGATGGTTTTTTAACCAAACTTCAGGAAAAGATCAAAAAAGGGATTACTCTGCGTCAGTTTCGCCAATTCAACCGCGGTTTTGTCATCAGCTATGATGATGGAAAATCATTCTTCAGTTTTTCTGATGACGCCTTGGGGGAAGCAATCATGACTTATCTGAAACCCCGCATGGCCGCTATTTTCAGGGAGTCTCACGACTCGGAACAGGCTGCCGTCTGATATGTCCCGCTATTATTCGTATCTTCTCTCCAGCTTGCCTCTTCTGAACTTTGGGGTGACACCCCCCATTGACATGGATTATTTTTTAGGCATCCTCAAAGACTTTCTTCCCGAAAATGAGATGAATACCATCAGGAATTTCGCCCGGGAAGACGTGATTAATCTGAAAACCGATGTTCCTGTGATTCGTTCCTTTCAAAGCTTTGATACGGCTCTGCGGAATCATCTGGTGCGGCTTCGCTGCATCGACCGGAACGCTGCGCCGGAAAAATACCTGCAAAGACGCGAGGAGAGGATCGACCAGCGGATCGAACAGTATGTCCTGGAGGCTTATAAAAGCACCGATCCTGTCGAATCGGAAAGAATTCTCGATATGGCCCGCTGGAACTTTCTGACTGAAACAGCAGCGGGGCATATTTTTGATTTCCCCGCTCTGCTCGTTTACGCAATGAAACTGCGTATTTTGGAAAAATGGCAGACCATCGCCGCATCTGATACGAATATGATTTTCAACACAACCCTTTCCTCTTTTAACCTGAAAGATTTACCCGTCAGCCGATCATGAAAAAAGTTCGCACAGGATATATCATTAAAATAAACGGGAACATGATCTCGGTCGATGTTAAAGGACTCTTTATCATCCAGAATGAGGTGGCTTTTGTGCTGCACAGGAAGGAACGCCTCATGGCTGAAGTCATCCGTATCCGGGGCGATGAAGTCGATCTGCAGGTCTTCGAAGACACGGTTGGACTTTGCGCAGGCGAATCCGTTGCCTTTACGGGAGAACTGCTTTCCGTCGATCTGGGACCGGGGTTGCTGGGTCAGATCTATGACGGTCTTCAGAACCCGCTTCCTGCACTGGCCGAAGAATTTGGCTTCTTCCTGCAGCGTGGTGCTTACAGATCCGCCTTAAGCTATGATCAATTATGGCACTTCACGCCCTTTGTTCAGGAAGGAGATGAAGTTCGCCGGGGTGATAAAATCGGTTTTGTGCCGGAAAAAATATTTCAGCACCATATTCTCGTTCCCTTTTCACTGCGTGGAAATTGCCGTGTGCTCTCGATTGTTCCTCCCGGGGAGTACCGGATTACAGATAACTTGGCTGTAATTGAAGATCATGTCGGGCAAAGGCATGAAATCACCATGCACCAGCGCTGGCCGATCAAAATTCCGATCAGAGCCTACCAAGAGAAATTGAAACCTGAACGAGCGCTCGTAACAAAGATGCGGGTTATTGACACCCTCTTTCCTGTTGCTCTGGGCGGCACCTACTGCGTACCCGGACCTTTCGGCGCGGGCAAGACCGTTTTACAGCAGCTCATCAGCCGCCATGCCGAAGTCGACGTCGTGGTCATCGCAGCCTGCGGCGAGCGAGCAGGAGAAGTTGTGGAAACCCTGAAGACTTTTCCGCATTTGAAGGATCCCCGGACAGGACAGTCTCTCAGCGACAGAACAGTCATCATCTGTAACACCAGTTCCATGCCGGTTGCGGCGCGCGAATCCAGCGTCTACACAGCGGTCACCATTGCCGAATATTATCGTCAATCCGGCTTAAATGTGTTGCTGCTTGCCGATTCGACTTCCCGCTGGGCGCAGGCAATGCGGGAGATGTCCGGCCGTCTGGAGGAAATCCCGGGTGAAGAAGCCTTTCCCGCTTATCTGGAATCGCGTATCGCCGCTTTTTATGAAAGGGCCGGATTTGTTGTTTTAAATGATGGCTCGTTTGGATCCGTCACCATCGGCGGCACGATCAGTCCCGCCGGCGGTAATTTCGAGGAGCCTGTCACGCAGGCGACTTTGAAAGTTGTTGGGGCTTTTCAGGGGCTGTCGCGGGAACGTTCCAATGCGCGCAAATTTCCATCGATTGATCCGCTTATCAGCTGGAGCAAGTACAAAAGTTTCATTCCCGAGGAACGGACACGCACCGGTCACGCCTTGTTACATAAAAGTTTCGACGTCGCTCAGATGATGAAGGTTATCGGTGAAGAAGGCACCGCGTTGGGTGATTTTATCGACTACCTCAAGGGAGAGTTCTTCGATTTTGCCTACGTGCAGCAGAATGCGTTCGACGCGGTCGACGAGGCAAGCCTTATGGATCGTCAGAATCATGCTTTCGACCTGATTCATCAGATCCTGATGTCCAATCTTTCATTTGAAAGCAAGGAGATGGCCAGATATTTCTTCCAACAGTTGGGTCAGCTTTTTAAAACTTGGAACGCCGCTCCCTGGCAGAGCGATGATTTTGTCTCCCTTGAACGGGACATCCGCGAACTGCTTGAAAAATATACCGCTCCCGTACAGGAGTCCACCGATGCGTAAATTTTATAGCCGGATCAGTGAAATTATAGGTGATGTCATTACCGTCGAAGCTGAAAACGTCGGTTACCGGGATATTGCCGAAATAACCAGCGTTCGTGGGTCATCACTTGCCCAGGTGATTCGCATCGAAGGCAACCGGGTATCTCTCCAAGTCTTTTCCGGCA